>JALOQZ010000289.1 GCA_025459245.1 Pirellula sp. | reverse complement strand
CAGGATCAAACCCTTCACTTGTGTATGCTTAGACCATCCAGCATTACTGCTAAACAGCCCTGTCAAACTAGTTTCGGTTTTGAAACCGGTCGGTGGTTTTGGTCATTAACCACCATTTAAAAATTTCACAAAACTTCTCAAGAAGTGACGTTTGCTAAAAACATCTATCAAACTCATCCACCGGATTGTCAAAGATCGATTTATCCAACTCACCAACGTTTTCGCTGACACAACTCACTCTTTCGAGCTCGCGACCAGCTAGTCGTCGTTTTGTTGGGCTCAACATGGTAACCGCTGTTATCGGTTCGTGTCAAGCGTCCTCACCACTTTTTTTGAATCAACTTTTTATCGTCGACTCGCTTCAAGTTTCGGCGACCGGAGTCGTCCGCAGCGAGGAGGCGAAAAGATATGGGCACCCCCGATTTATTGCAAGTGGTCACGCTCTTTTTCTTCGAAGTTTTTTGGCAAACCTACGAATACCAATGTTTTTCCAGCTCCTCCGCTCCTTGCCCCCACTTCCTGGGCCGTTGCACATCGCCTTCCCTCCCCCAATCCTCCCCTTCCGCCCCTCGGGATTGGTCAGAACATGCAAGTTCTGACGCTCTGCTCCCACCATCCCCCTTCCTTACGGCAGGATTTGACCAAGCCAGAGCGGTCGCCGATCCGATGTTTTCCCAGTTGGCCAGCGAGCTCCCGGTTCACGCAGGACCGCCAAGCACCCATTTCCATCTCCGTTTTGAACGTTTCTCCAGCGAATTCGCCATTTCACGTTATGAACGCTCCAAACTTGAACACCCCCACGACCGCCTCTCGAGCCACCAGCTCGCTCGAAGAAGCTCTCGAACGAATCAATCGACTGGCCAACCAATCGCTCCAAGTCGGCACACGGACAGAACCAGCCACAACGACAGAACACCCGGCACCCGAGCCCGTAGCAATAACTCCGCCCCCTGCATCGTCGCCGGCACCCAAAGGGGCAATCGAAGGACACCCTCTTCTCAAAGTTACGCACAATCCCACCGAACCGATCCTCCCTCTGGAACCGCAATCGCTCGAACAAGCCGGATTGAATGGCCAGGCAATTGAAGAATTGGTGATGCGTTACCTGCTCAATCGCGGTGAAGCCCCGGGACGATTGATTGCCGACCAGCTGAAACTCCCGTTCCGATTGGTCGAGCCAACCCTCACGAAACTGAAGGCCCAACAGCTGAGCTGCTACCTGGGATCAACCGCAGTCAACGATTACATCCACTCGCTTACCGACGCAGGTCGGGACCGAGCAAGACGCCACATGCTCAAAACAACCTATTTCGGCGCGGCGCCCGTTCCTCTCTCCCACTACATCCAATCGGTTCGCCTGCAATCGGTCGAACACCAACACCCGACTCACGAGGACCTTCGCAAAGCCTTTTCGGATTTGCTTATCGCGCCACAACTCCTGGCCCGCCTCGGACCCGCGGTCAACTCCGGACGGGGCATGTTCCTCTACGGCTACCCTGGAAACGGGAAAACCAGCATCGCGGAGCGTATCACACGCGCCTTTGGCGAGTACATCTGGATCCCGCGGGCCATCAATGTCGACGGGGATCTGATGAGAATCTTCGACCCGCTCAACCACGAAGAACACCCGCACCAAGCGTCCGATGGACTGCTTCGAGACACCCAAATCGACCAACGCTGGGTCCGCATTCGCCGCCCAACGATCGTCGCCGGGGGGGAACTGACCATGTCGATGCTCGAGGTCTCCCGGAACCCCGAGACCAACATCAGCGACGCTCCTTTGCAAATGAAAAGCAACTGCGGCGTTCTCCTTATCGATGACTTCGGTCGTCAACGCATGAGCGTCGACGAACTCCTCAACCGCTGGATCGTTCCACTCGAAAAGAGATACGACTACATCAGCATCAGCAGTGGAAAGAAAGTTCAAGTTCCCTTTGATCAGCTGGTGATCTTCAGCACAAACCTAGAACCGAAAGACCTTGTCGACGACGCGTTCCTTCGACGGATTCCCTACAAGATTGAGGTCCTCAACCCCGAAGAAGCAGCCTTTCGCAGACTCTTTGAGATCATGTGCAAATCGCTCAACATCCCTCATCGGCCCGAGATCATCGATTATCTGATCGAAAAACATTACAAGCCGATCGGCCGACCAATGCGCAATTGCCACCCTCGCGATTTGCTTCTGCAAGTCCGCGCGTACTGCTATTTCAACTCCGCTCCCCTAGAACTGAAAAAAGAATACATCGATTTCGCCGTCGAAAACTACTTCTCCATCATGTAGTGGACTGGCATGTAGTTGACTGGCGTGTAACCAACCAGGACTCAGAGCCTATCCGAAAACGATCGGAAACCGCGGCTAGCGCCAGATCGGCTAATGGTTTTCAGATAGGCACTTGGCCGGCAAGTTGAGTCCGTAACCACACCAACAATCTCTACACCAACGACCTTAAAACTCGCAAATTGACGGCGTCCCAATCTTCCCCCTCGTCGTTGGTCCCTTTTTCAGTCTCGAGATACATGGGGCATTTCTTCAGATCTCGATGCTGAAGAACTCGTTCAAATCCCTTGATTCCAATGGTTCCTAAGCCGATGTGCTCGTGGCGATCCACCCGCGAGCCGCACCCCTTCTTGCTGTCATTGATGTGCAAGGCTCGGATCGATTCCCAAACACCAAATTCTCGCCCCTCCTTTTCAAGTCGTTTCAAGCCCTCGGGGGTCGACATGTCGTACCCCGCCGCGTGCGCGTGGCATGTATCGATGCAAACTCCGACGCGTTTTGTCGCTCCAGAACGAGCCAACAGCCAACCAAGCTGCTCCATGCTCCATCCCAAACAGGTCCCTTGACCAGCCGTATTCTCCAAAAGCAACCAAGCTTTCCCAGCACCCACTTTCTCAAACACGCGATCAATTCCTTGGGCGATCCTTTCTAAGCCAGCCTCGGGGCTCGATTCGACGTAAGCCCCCGGGTGCATCACGACCCCATCCAAACCCAATTGCTCTGCCCTTTGCCATTCAATCACCATCGCGTCAATGGACTTGAGCCACAACTCCTCCTTGGGGGAGCCAAGATTGATCAAATAGGATGCGTGGGCCAATGGATTCACGATACCTGTCGCGCGAAGGGACTCGGAAAAAAGCTTCTCATCTTGCTCCGAAATCGGCTTCGCAGCCCACTGGTTGTTGTTCTTGGTGAAGAGCTGAACAACGTCCATTCCCAGCGTTTTTGCGGCTTCGACGGCTTTGTAGTATCCGCCGGCAATGCTCATATGCGCCCCAATCTTCACCATTGCAAATCACCTGTCTTCCCTATGCCCCCGATCCTCTCTTGATCCTCATACCGCCGAATCGCTACAAGGCAGAGTGGAAGAGGACAGTGTAGAAGTCCGGCATGGATCCCAACAGTCCCTTTCGCTACCAGCCTCCGGATCCTCGCAGAAACAAGGTGATTTGCCATGCAACAGAATCGCAACTCTTATCGCTCGGCTTGTGCCTGCGCGGCTCTCTTCTTTGGTTTCATAACTACTGGATGCACCGGATTAAACAGTTCGTTCCCCCAGGCTTTCGGGGTTAACAGCGGGTCGCGCGTTCCTGCACCGGCGACTGGCTCGTTCGCTGCTCCCAACTCCTACAACGGAACAAACGTCGGTCAGCCAACCTCCCCTGCGCCTATCAATGGATCGCCGGCTGCGATGAAGACGTCGCAAGCATCCCCTTTGGAACAGCCCACCACGCAACTCCTTTCATCGCTTCATCAGGCTCAGTCGCAACTGAATTCAGCAACGAATCAAGCCCGAAATACCATTAACCAGTCCGCTGAAAGCTTGAACGCATCTGTCTCTTCGGCAACCAATCGTATCGACAGGCTCGGGCAGGGGGTTATTCAAGCTTCGGCAATACTCTCCGATGCCGCCAAAGAGTCGATCGGCTCTGGAGTTCCCACCTCGGAGCCAACCGAGGACGGTGCCGCGACCCTCGATCCCAACGCCGCATGGCGTCGCCCGACACCGCGATAAGCGGCGCGACAATATGGGAGGCAGGCCGAATACAAGAGGTCGTACAAGATGAAGCTTCGCGGGGAAATGCGTCACACGCACTACCCTGCGCCGGTACAATAGAGCTCCCTTGCACCGGCCTCATCTCCATCTTGTTCCCAGATGCACACAGCGACGAAAACAATCCGATTGGCAGCCTGTGTCGCCCTCGTATGGTTCCTCAGTGGCGCATTCGCGCGTGCTCAGACAACAGATAGCACTCAGGCTCGCTCCTTCCCAAGCCGCGAAGCGCCCAGCAGCCGAGAAACAGAATATCAACGTTGGATCCCCCTCGATGCGTCTCAAGGGAAGAGCCAAAACCCGCTTGAACTATTGGCCAGGCTCCAAAAACGGAGCAAACCGACCGGCAATCCCTTCTCCTGGAGCCAACTGCAACAAGCCTTTCAAAACAACCCGGGCTTGAGCGAACAGCTGCAGAACTTCCCGGATGGTCCGCCAAAGAGCATAGACGATCTCCCCCCGGCATTGCGTCAGCAGATGGAAAGCTCGCCCGAACTGCGAAAGCTCGCCGAAGAACTCGCTCGCACCCAAAGCTCCAGCGGTGCACCGCTCGACGATGACACGACACTAGGTGCTACTTCTCCCGAGCTAACCGAAGCGGAATTGGAAAGAGCCGTACGAGATTTATTCGAAAACAAGCTAGAAAGCCCAAACGCCCCAGCCCCAGACCGCTCCCCGGGAAATCCAAACGCACCAAGCGTATCGAACAAGAATGGGGCGAACGGAAGGCGACCAGACAACAACGCTACCGACCCTTCTGGTCCAAAGGGAGGAGAGCTGTCACCTAATTCCACTTCCGATTCACGAGGTGCCAATCGTCCTCGAGCTGGAGAGCAAAAAGCTGCACCGAACGGATCCAATAATCCATCACGCGACGGTGCTTCACCGGCCGAGTACAACGTCGCCAATGGTGAGCAAGGTTCCGAAGAGGATTTCCAAAGAGCGGAGCTTGAACGGATCCAACGACGATGGGATGAAATCCAAAGACAAAGGGCCTTAGCCGAACAGCGAATGCAACAAAGGCAATCATCCTCGAATCGCAATGGAATTCAGCCACCTGACAACAACAGCAAAACGAGCTCAACCAGTAGTCGCTCGGAAAGCTCCGTCGATCTGATTCAGCGAAAACTGCGGGAGCTCGGGCTCAGCTCGTTTCTTCAACAGATTGCGAAAGAAGCCGTTGGGGTCGAACAGCAGCAGCTTGACGGCTCGCAATCCTCCATCGCCGAGTCCGATGAGCTGAATCCCCCCGCGCGAAGCAAACCGAACCGTATCCCCACTCGACCACCCCAGTCAACCTCTTCGTCCAAGTCCCTTTCTCAAGAAGATTTGGAGGTAAACGAAGGGAGCAAGCGATGGGGGGACGGAATTGCCGGACGACGGCCTGCGAATAATTCCGGATGGTTTAATGACAATGAATCCTCCCTCGGCGGAGTAAGGTCGTCGAACCAAAGAAACGAACCAGAAGATGCACCCGAGAAATCAGAGGAGTCACCTTTTTCACTTCCCAAGCTCGGGGAGTTACCCAGTTTGCCGATTTGGTTTTGGGTTGTTCCTTTGACTCTAGGATTGTTTGTTCTGGCTGTCTATCTCTTGCCTCGTTCCCAAGCGATCTTGGACAGGCTCTCCGGCCGTTCGACGGAGGAAGCACGCCGTGCAGAGGCGATGCTCGGTGAGATCGAAGGTCGTGAGGACGCTGTACGGGCTTTTCATTGGATCCTGGAGAAGAAGGTCCGGGGATTCGAGTCTTGGTGGACATCGCGCAAAGTCGTCGAGCATGTAAGGCATCGGGAAGAGCCATTGCAGCCGCAGGTTGCGCAAGCTGCTGAGTTGTACGATTTAGCTCGCTACACACCGGAAACATACGATCTGGACAAAAGCGAATTGGAGCGAATGCGACAAGCGATCCGGGCGTGTGCGTCTGCCGAGACGATCGGTTGAAGGGTGCACGTATGCTAGGCAATAGGACCGAAACGAAGCAGAAATGGGTTGCTTGGATCCGTCTAACTGGGTTCACAGGGCTCGCATTGATCTGGGCTCTCGCCTCGGTTTCGCTTGGTCAATCGGTCCCCAGCATGGACACCAACGACCCAGCCTGGAGTTTTCGATACGAGTTGCTTCAGATCTTGCTCCAACAGAAAGGTCTGGATGTAGAGCCTAAACTCTCCAGTACGTTAGCAAACCCCATCAGCCATTCGCTCCTTATCATCGGCGACTCATCCTCCCTTACAGAACGGTTCTGGGAGAGTTGCAACTCCTACGTCGCATCCGGTGGGAAGCTATTGGTCGCAGTCGATTCGCTTCGCAATTCAGGGCTCGCTCAGATCGAGAGAGGACCGGCACTGACGATGAATCCCGCAGACCGACTGCGAGGTTTTGGAGACTGCATTATTCTTCGCCAACTCGCCGTTAGACATCCACTGACCGAGTCGCTTGCATCGATCGCCACGAATCGAGCGGGCTGGATTGTTCGCCGGAGTGACCAATTTGAATGGCAGAATTTGATAACTATGCCTGAGGGTGTGCGTCCCAAGGCAGCAGATCGAAAACCGGTCGCTATCATTGGCCATCGGGAAGATAAAACATCATCAAAACAAACAGATGCACCCGAAACAAACGTATCCGACGGGGATATCTTGATCCTGTCCGACCCCAGCATCCTCTCGAATGGAATGTTGTGGTACGAAGACAACGGTGCCTTTGCGGCTCGGGTTGCTGATTGGTTGGCGCAGGATGGACGAAGTGCTTTTACCATGATGGTGAATCAGGAGACGCGTGAAGAGTTTCCTATCGAAGCTTTGCTCCCCCCCGAGCCACCAGTGGAGACAACCCCTCCCACTCCGCCAATGCCTCGTATGGAGACCCTTTTGGCGGTGGCCAATCGAGCGCTTTCGGAGACGCTCCAAGCGGACAAGATCAATAGACGCTTGCAAGATCAGCCTCGCGGGTTTTCCCAGGAACGCTATACCCGGATGATTTGGCAAGCGATCGGCTGGATGCTTGCTGCAGCGATCATTTGGATACTCCTGAAGCGAGCGGCCGTTTTTCGTAGTTTGCCGAAGACTCGATTTCCAAGGACAGCGAGGCAATTGCTTCTCCAGTCGCGGCCGTTGGATTTGCAGAATAAAATTGCCGCCGAAACGCTTGCGAGAGAGTTTTCCCGTATTTGGTCAGGGAGCGAAGCTTCTGGAGAATGGCGGCGTTGTTTAGATGAAATCAAAGACTTGCCGCCTGAGAGCCTGTCGCACGAAGATCGCATCCATGTTGAATCGATACTTGCGACGGCTGTTTTCGGTGGCCGGACAACTACTTCCGACGGCGATTTGGAGAATCTCGCATTTTGGATCCGAGACTTGCTCCAACGACATCGAACCGGAGGAAGTCTTTCATTCACAATCCCCGTACCATCCTAAGGTATGGCATCCCAATCCGAGCCCATGCTCCCAACCCACTAGCTAGCAACTCCGTGAATAGCTCTCCACTTCCTTTTCCAACCTCTGCGATACGCGAGCTTCGACTTCGCTTGCAGGAATCGATAGGTCGAATCGTTGTCGGCCAATCGCACGTCATCGATCAAATGTTGATGGCCTTGCTCGCATCGGGGCACGTTTTGCTCGAAGGAGTGCCTGGGACCGCCAAGACTACCTTGTGTCGCAGTTTTTCCGCGGCGTTGGGATTGCATTTTGAGAGAATTCAATTCACCCCCGACTTGCTCCCCTCCGATGTGACGGGGACCCAGGTTCTCGATCGCCAATCCTCCGATTTCGTTCTGCGAAAGGGGCCGGTCTTTTGCCAATTGCTTCTGGCAGACGAACTCAACCGCGCACCGGCGCGCACGCAGTCGTCTCTGTTGGAGGCGATGCAGGAAAAGCAAGTCACCATCGAAGGGAAAACACTGCCACTCCCCGATCCTTTCATGGTTCTCGCAACGCAAAACCCGATCGAACAAGAAGGAGTTTATCGTTTGCCCGAGGCCCAGTTGGATCGGTTCCTTTTCCGAATCCTCGTCGGCTACCCGGATCGGGAGCAAGAGATATCGATGTTGGAGGTCCACTCCAAACCGGTCGCGAGCCCCACTCCCATCTGCACCGCAGAGCAGATTCTGACTTTTCAAAAAGGTGTCGATCAGGTTTTTTGCTCCAACGAGCTAAAGGAGTATGTGATCGATCTCGTTCGCACGAGCCGAACCCATCCCGATCTTGTACTGGGTGCTAGCCCCCGAGCCGCAATCTACCTTCTCAAAGCGTCGCGAGTCCACGCGCTGATCGAAGGTAGAGCGTTTGTGACCCATGCGGATGTTCAAGCACAATTGCTGCCTGTGCTGGGGCACCGAATCATTTTAAAACCGGAGTCGGAAATGGATGGGTTAACAGTGCAATCCATAGCGCAGCGGCTTGTTCAAACCGTCCCCGTTGTTCAAACCGCATCCACGTAAGGCCGAGTAGAATTGCTTGGCAGAATGAGATTTGTGCTATGACGTCCAAGGGGAAGTGGATTGCGCTAATGACCTTTTGCGGTCTGATTGTCGCGCTTCTCAATCAGCATCTCCAGCTTGCGGTTCTATCGCTCATGATGCTGCTGTGGATGGTCGTTGCTTATTTGATCTTTCGAGTCCGATGTTGGCTCTTTCGCTTTGGGCTTCGGGCCACACGTCGCATTCAAGATCGCGAGAATGAGTCGGGTTACCTCTGGGCGGGTCGGCAAGTACCTGTTGAACTGATCCTGGAGAGTCGTGGACGGATTCCCGCGGAGTTGGTGGTGAGGGATCAAGTTCCTCAGCTGCTGGCATTCTCGACAGTCGATCCATCGAGCCCCCTCGACGCTCCGAGGGGACGTCCCTCGACAGCGCCTACCAAGATCCCTTTCATTTGGAGGTTCCTTCAAACTCTTAACCGATGGGTAACGGCAGTTCCAGAGCGAGACGCCAATAACACCTTCGACAGGAGTCTTGGAACGGAGACTTCGACGAGCTCTTCACGCAGCGGAGAATCGAATCGTCCTCAAAAGCGAAGGGTAATTCGTTATTGGGTACGTCCGCTTGCTGCAGGACATGCGGTTCTCCCCGGAGTCCGCTTGGAGTTTCGAGATAGCTGGGGGTGGTATCGCTATGACGACACGATCGACTGCGAACAGCGGATGCATGTTTTGCCTGCGTATCGTGAAGGTCCTGAATTGAGGTCCTTGCTCAAAAATCAAAATGCGATCCCTCAGCATGGCATCCACCGTCAGCGAAGGCCTGGCATGGGATTCGAACTGCTGGAGCTGCGGGAGTACCGAGATGGCGATCCCCCTAAATCGATCGCTTGGAAAGCATCGGCGCGGCGAGAGACGTTGATGACTCGGCAATATGAGTCGGAGATCCCTATTCGCATTCATCTGATCGTTGAAGGTACGATTGCAACTCGCATCGGGAGTTTCGGCCATCGAACAATCGATCAAATCAACAACGTGGCAACGAGCGTGGCACGCATCGCAACCCAACACGGGGACTGGATCGGTGCTTGCCTCCTCGATGGTCTGGGAGAAACCGTTCTACCTGCACGATCGGGAGATAAAGGGTTCTATCAAACCGCGCAAGGACTATCGCGATTCTCAAGTCAGTC
>JALOQZ010000288.1 GCA_025459245.1 Pirellula sp. | reverse complement strand
CGTCGACCGATCCCGACCTCCGAATGCCTCCGGAAGGCGAACCTCTCAAGCAATCGCAACTGGACGCGATTTCGCAATGGATCGAATCGGGGGCGCAAGCACCATTCAAGGAGGAGCCAGAACAAGACCCGGAAAAACACTGGTCTTTCCAATCTCCAGTGCGTCCTGCGGTCCCGACCATCAACTCAACGACGCAAAAGGACGAACTACACCCCATCGATGCTTTCCTCGCAGAAAAGCAAATGGAAGCGGGAGTTGCCCCTGTCGGTTTGGTGGACAAACGACTCTGGCTTAGACGCGTCACCTTGGATTTGATCGGACTACCACCCACCGTTGCCGAGCAAACAGCCTTTCTCGAAGATGACTCCCCAGATGCGCGAATTCGAGTTATCGACAGGCTGCTAGAGAGCCCTCAATACGGCGAACGCTGGGGTCGGCATTGGATGGATATCTGGCGGTACAGCGACTGGTGGGGCCTCGGTGCAGAAGTGCGCAATTCACAAAAGCACATGTGGCACTGGCGAGATTGGATTATTGAATCGATCAATCAAGACAAAGGTTACGACCAAATGATTCTTGAGATGTTAGCGGCGGACGAACTTTATCCGGAGGATGCTTCCAAACTGAGGGCGACCGGATACTTGGCACGCCAGTACTTCAAGTTCAATCGAACGACTTGGATGGATGAAACGATCGAGCATACGTTCAAAGGGATGCTCGGTCTCACTGCCAATTGCTCAAAGTGTCACGATCACAAATACGATCCCATAACGCAAGAAAACTACTATGAGCTGCGAGCCATCTTCGAACCATATCAAGTCCGGATGGACCTCACAGGGGACGAACTTGATTTGCAGAAGGATGGAATCCCTCGCGCGTTCGATTGCAATTTAGATGCACCCACCTATGTCCATATTCGTGGGGATGAACGGAATCCGAAAACGGACAAAGCGATTGAGCCGAAGGTCCCCGGTTTCCTGGCATCGACAGTTCCGTTCGTCATTCACTCGGTGGAGCTACCTGCCCGAGCTGTCTTTCCAGGTTTGCGGGAGGATGTTGTCGCTGCCTACCGAAAGAGAGCATTACTCCAGCAAAAGGCCGCGGCGGCAGCCATGGAAGCGTTGGAGAAGGACTTGGAGACCAAGTCCACATTGGAGCGTGAGATTGTTCATCTGAAGAAAGCGATCGCCGACCAAGATCTTCAATCTATCGAACTCCGGCATGCTGCCGATCGGATTCGATTCTTGGGAGAAAGAAACGATTCGAACTCCGATCAAATTATGGCCGAAGCGGCTTGGTCCATGCGTCAGCTTGCGGTCCTTCAAGCCGATTTGGCTTGCAAGGAACTGCAACAGCAACTGACCAAGGAGACCGATGACAAGAAAAAGAAAGAGCTTTCACAAAAGTGGAAAGCTTCGACTCAGAAATTAGAAGAAGCGCAAAAGGAACTGGAATCGATTGGGCGTGACTATCCAAGTCTGAGTGGCTCGGAGAAGACAGCCGAGTCGAATGTCGAAAGCGAAGAGTCTCGCAAAAGGCCTTTCCCCAATCGTTCGACAGGTAGAAGAACGGCATTGGCTCGCTGGATCGTAAACGAGAAGAATCCGCTCACCGCTCGCGTTGCCGTGAATCACATTTGGGCGAGGCACTTCGGCGCACCTCTTGTTCCGACCGTTTTTGACTTCGGTCGAAAAGGAACGCCTCCCACCCACCCCGAGCTTCTGGACTGGTTAGCGGTCGAATTGATGGAGAGCGGATGGAGCATGAAACACATGCACCGGCTGATGCTGATGTCATCTCTCTATGCTCGGACTTCGTCGTCGAGGGACGCGACGCCCGATACCCTCCGTTCGGATCGGGATAACAAACTATATTGGAGAATGAATCCCATTCGGATGGAGTCACAGGTCATTCGCGATAGCCTGCTTTCATTGGCGGGTGAGTTGGATACGACGCTTGGCGGTCCTTCGATACCAGTCAACAACACCGGTTCGAAACGTCGCAGCCTCTACTATTTCCACTCCAAAAACGAGCGCAACAAACTCCTCTCCGTGTTCGACGATGCGAACGTATTGGACTGCTATCGTCGAGCTTCTTCGATTGTGCCGCAGCAAGCGTTAGCTTTGGAGAACAGTGAGCTTGCGCAAGAGCTGGCTATCAAAATAGTAAACCAAATGGAGCCTGCTTCATCCGATCGCGACTTTATCGCTAGCGCATTTCGCAAAGTATTGGGATACGAGCCGAACGATCAAGAAGTCTCGCTGTCATTGCGATTTCTTCAGGCACAAAAAGAGGGTTCCCCGGGGCCATTGGACACAGAACAGGCTTCGAATCCAAGCAACGCAGAATCGATCTCACCAAAGGCAGCTTTTCTATTAGCACTCCTGAACCACAATGACTTCATCACAATACGTTAGTCCATTTGGTAAGAACGGACCGCGTCGAGCGTTCCTCTCCGACTTGGGCATGGGGTTTACAGGCCTTGCCCTGGGGGCGATGCTTGCTGGAGAGCGAAAGTCGCTCGGTTCGCCATCGGACGCACTCTGGAGTCCGCCCGATGGAAAACCTCACTTTGCACCGAAGGCAAAAAGCGTCATATGGCTCTTCATGAACGGTGGCGTGTCCCATATGGAGTCCTTCGATCCCAAGCCGATGCTCAATCAGTTTGCGGATAAATCAATCAGCGAAACTCCTTTTGCTGATGTGCAGAGTCCGGAGAAACTCAAACTCGCACGGGTCACTGTCATTAACGATGCAAATGGCCAGCAGCGGAACAAAATTTATCCATTGCAAGTCGGCTTCAAAAAGTACGGCGAGTCAGGAATCGAACTCAGCGATTGGGTTCCACACATCGGAAGCTGTGCTGACGACATTGCGTTTGTGCGATCGATGTGGACCACGGACGACAATCATGGCGCTCAAACACAGTTTCATTCGGGACGACATATGCTTGATGGAGAGTTTCCTACCTTGGGAGCTTGGGTGCATTATGGTCTGGGAACTTTGAATGAAAACCTACCTCAGTTCCTATCGATGGGGACGCGAGAGTACTGGAACGCGAGAGACGGGCACTATCTAGGTCCTGCTCACGATGCCATCCCTATCCGCGTCGACCCAAGCAATCCTCTCGAGTATGGTGCCAGCCACCGTAAGATCGTCGGAGAATCGCAACGGCTCGGATTTGATCTCGTTCGAGAACTGAACCAGTTGAGAGCGGTCGAGTATCCAGACGATCCCGTTTTGGAAGCAAGAATCCGCTCCTATGAGTTAGCGTTTCGAATGCAGGCATCGATACCAGAAACTCTTCGATTCACGGATGAGACCGAATCCACCTTGAACATGTATGGAATTGACGCTCCCGAGACAAAAGAGTTTGGGATGCAGATGCTCGCATGTCGGCGCTTTGTCGAGCGGGGAGTTCGGTTTATTCAAGTGCAGCACGGTGGCGGAGGTGCAGGTGCTTGGGATGCCCACGGCGGGCTCAAGTCCAATCACACGAAGAACTTTCAAGCTGTCGATAAGCCGATCGCAGGCTTGTTGAAAGATCTAAAGCAACGCGGCTTGCTCGAGAGCACCATCGTCGTCTTTGCTACGGAGTTTGGCAGAACACCTGGTACACAAGGCTCCGATGGCCGCGATCACCACATCTACGGATTTTCGGTATGGATGGCCGGCGGTGGGATTCGAGGTGGTGTGGTGCATGGAGCCACTGATGAACTTGGCTTCCACGCCGTCGAAGATCGGCATTACGTGACCGATATCCACGCAACCATTCTCAAGCAACTGGGGCTGGATTCGAGAAAGTTAGAGATCCCTGGTCGTAAGCGATTGGACATCGATCATGGGGTCCCAATCGATGCTATTATTGCATCGTAAAACGATTGCTTGATTAGCAAAGCTCTAAATGAGATAAACCATGGAACTCGCACCAAATCGAACGATCCCTCGCTTGGAATCGCTGGGGATTGTGACGACGCCCTGGGGTGGCGCAGGAAAGAAGTGGATATTGCCCGCCCGCGACTTGGGAAAGTGGCGGCATCTCGGTTGGCTCGCCTTCGTACCTTGTTTGTTTTTTCTCCCCTTTGTCTTCGGACTCTTTCGATTCTTAAATGCCTTTGGTTTCGTATTCTTCGGGAATCCAAATGGGAATGGAAATCCAAATCCTGGATTCGCAGATTGGATTCCGGTCCTGATTGCCATTCCGATTAGCTTGGCCTTTCTCGGGGTGTTTTGGCAGTTTCTCAAGTTCGCTTCCATTGGGTTTGGGATTGTGAGGCAGACGACACGAACGGAGATCGAACTAGATGAGAATGGTTTGATATGCCGCGAAGTGGTCGGCTGGTCCAAGTTCAAAAGGCGGGCAAAGAATCGTGAGTCTTTGATGTCTTTGGCTGTCATTACGAGCGAAGAGTGGGCAAAGCTGCGTCGTCGAAGCCCGTCGCAGACTCGCACGGTTGTCATCCCGCTTCCTGAAAATCTTCGTTACATGTTGATCGCGAAACAACCGGGAACTGATTTGTTTGTGATCGCTGCGGGATACTCTGCGGAGATCCTCGGAGCCGTTGCAAAGGACTTGGGTGAAGCCCTGCGTTTGGCCCCCGATGCTGTCTTAGAAAGCGGAGTTATCGGAAACGTGCTGCAAGCGTCCGATGTCGCCTATGGCAACGACTCCGCTTGGTCTACCCTCGCGGCCAACGCTGCCCCCACTCAGCCAGAGGGATCGAAGGTATCCGTTGAGAGACGGGAGGATGGAATCACGTTTCAGGTTCCCAGCCAAGGATTATGGACTGGATCGCGAGGCTTGTTCTTTTTCGCAATTCTTTGGACCGGCTTTTCAACCGTAATGATGGTGATCTTTTCGTTGACGATGATAGGCGCTTTGCCAGGTAAAGTGGAGGGAAGCCCTTTAATCGCTGTATTGGTGATGGGATTCTTTGAAGCGATTGGAATCGCCATGCTGCTCGGTGCAATTCACATGGGAACTCGCACGTCTACACTGGCGACTAGCTATGGAATGTTGTTCATTTCGTCCACTTCCATCTTTGGCAAGAAAACCAAGCAATGGGATCGAGAAGAGATAGGACGTATTGAATTGGCCCCGAGCGGGATGTCTGTAAACGACCGGCCGGTTATGCAGTTGTCTGTGATCGACAAGTCAGAGAAAACGTTCGGATGCTTAACGCAATTA
>JALOQZ010000038.1 GCA_025459245.1 Pirellula sp. | reverse complement strand
GATGGGACTGCCGAATTTGTTCATCCCATCACCCGATAGCTTTATTCGAGTCGACGCAATCCCGATCCTCGGCACTGGCAAGCTTGATCTTCGAGGTCTACAGCAGCTGGCCCGAGAAAAAGCTGGAAAGGGATCCTAGCCGTACAATCGTCCAACGGTCGTCCTCGACCGTTGAGCACTGCAGACCACCCCTCTATCGACCAAACCACCTTCCCTCTCTGCCGAACCTCAATTTCACTTTGGCAATGGCCAAGGTGCTACGTTCGCCCGATTGGCGTACGCCTCGTAGAGTGCCTTCAATTCAGCGACCTTACCAAGCTGCTCCATTGCTAGGTCTTTTGATTCAATGCGATCGTTTTCAATGTCGTAAAGTTCCCAAGCTTTTCCATGCTTGGCTACCAGCTTCCATTTGCCTGCCCTGACCGCTCGATTCCCCTCGTGCTCCCAGTAGATTGCTTCGCGTGCAATCGACTTGCCCTCAAAAATCGGTCGCAATGAAACTCCTTCTAGGGGCTTGGCATCTTTCGGGTAGTCTGCACCCGCAAGATCGACGAGCGTGGCGGCAACGTCGATCAAATGACCGGGTTCCCTCGCAATGGAACCTGGTCGTGAAATACCTTTCGGCCAGTACGCAATCAGCGGAGTGCTTATTCCGCCCTCATGCACCCAGTGTTTGTATTCGCGAAATGGCGTATTGCTGACGTTTGCCCAGCCCTCTCCGTACGCGACGTAGGTATCGGCTGTTCCTGGCATTGCATTCTTCCCCATGCGGACGGGATATCCATCACGCGTCTGGTCGGGTACGCTTCCCGCCGCAGCGAAGTCGGTTGGTTTCATAACCGGAAGAGTAGGAGACGATGGACGTAGAATGTTGGGGTGTTTCGCATTCCCCGTCCTTCCCATCGCCTCCGCACAACCGCCGTTATCCTGCAGATAGAGGATAACTGTATTCTCGGACAACCCACTCCGCTCTAACTGGGTACGGATTTTCCCAATGCCTTGGTCCATGCGATCGACCATCGCCGCGTAGACTTCCATGCAAGCGATCTCCCACTCCCGATCTTGTACCTTGGTCCAGTCCTTAGCCGCCGGTGCAAGTCCTTGTTTGATATCCATCAGTCCAAGCTCGCTTCCCTTTTGCAGTCGCCTTGCACGGATTGAATCGTACCCTTCGTTGTAGATGCCACGATACTTTTGGATGTCTTCAGGTAAGGCATGCATCGGCCAGTGGGCCGCCGTGTAAGCGACATACAAGAAAAAGGGCTTGTCCGGCTGCTCCTTCTTATGCTCCTCGATGTAGCGAACGGCATGGTCAGAGATGGCATCGGTGTAGTAATAAGTTTTCGGTTTGTACTCTTTGTCCGCAAAAGGGGAGATCATTTTGTTGTCTCGAACCAGGGAAGAGGGATCGAAGAAGCTTCCAGCACCATGGATGGTGCCGTAAAAACGATCGAAACCCCGCTGGAGAGGCCAGTTGTGCTTAGGGCCTTCTTCGCCTGCATGGCGCGTCACATGCCATTTTCCAACCGCATAGCTCGAGTATCCTGCCGGCTTGAGCATTTCTGCGATAGTTCGACATTGGCTATTTAGATTGCCTTGGTAGCCCGGCAGACCGCGATCATCCATCATGTGACCGATGCCCGCCTGGTGTGGATAAAGCCCTGTCAAAAGACTGGCTCGCGTCGGGCAGCATCGAGCCGTGTTGTAGAATTGGGCAAAACGAATACCTTGGCTGGCGATTTGGTCCAAGTTCGGTGTTTGAATCTCACCTCCATAGCAACCGATGTCACTGTAGCCCATGTCGTCGCTCAAGATGACGATGAAATTTGGGTTGGAGTGCAAGGCCTCTGCCGCATTTCCGTCGCGGCCCACCGACATAAGGGTCCCTAGAATAAAAAGGAAACCATAGCAAGCTGTTGCGTTTGCAGGTAAGAATCGCTTCATGGCAGAGTTCAGAGGCTGGAGGAGTCGGGAGAAGGAGCAAACTCATCTCCAATTGTAACCCCATTCATCTCGCACATGTCGCTGGAGACGAAGGGCCTACTGCTCTAGGCTTGGTACCTCAAACGTCCACCTACAAACGTATGGGTAACCGCGCCGTACAAATCCGCACCGTCCAGAGGAGTATTGTAAGACCGACTTTTTAGATTCGACGCATTCACACGCCACAAACGGTCGGGCTGGATGATGACGGCGTCTGCTGGTTTGCCAATCTCCAATGTTCCGCCTGAAAGTCCCAACAGCTTTGCCGGGTTCCAGCTCATTTTTGCAAACGCTTGCGGCCAACTGAGTACCCCCGGCCTAATCAAAAACGTGACCACTTCGGCCAATGCTGTTTCCAGTGCGATCATGCCGAAGGGGGCGTCGTTGATCTCCAGCATTTTCTTTTCGAGCGAACAAGGCTTATGGCCGCTGCTGATGATGTCGATGGTTCCGTCGCTAAGCCCTTCGAGGCAAGCATCCACGTGATCACGCGATCGAAACGGTGGGTTTACTTTGCAGTTCGAGTCAAAGGCCCTCAGAGCTTCATCACTAAAGTGTAGATTGGCTACAAAACTACCAGCCGTGAATTGAATACCCCTGGACTTGGCACGTCGGCAAAGCTCGACGCTGCCAGAGGTGCTGATGCTCGTTAAGTGCAATCGCCCCCCTGTGGCCTCGATCAATCGCAAGTCACGCGAGGTTGCTAAGTCTTCTGCTTCGGCCGGCATCGGTGCAAGCCCTAGTTTAAGCTGCTCCAAACCTTCGTGCATCACTCCGCCTCGCGAGATCGAAGCAATCTCAGGATGGTCGAATACAACGCGATCGAACATCAAGCAGTATTCAAGTGCCCGGCGTAAGAGTCCGGTGTTTTCGATCGGATTCGGGCCGTCGTACAAACCGACAGCTCCCGCATCGACGAGCGATCCGATCTCTGCCAAGGATTCTCCTTTTCGCTCTTTACTGACACACCCCAAGGCGTAGACGCGACAATTGTCCGCTCGGCTCGCTTTCTGATGAATGAATTCGACGCTAGCCGCCGTGTCAATCGGAGGGAGTGTATTGGTAGACAATGCGACTGCGGTGTATCCACCCGCCAGGGCCGCTAAGGTGCCCGATTGGATCGTTTCGTCCTCCTCGCGGCCAGGTTCACCAAACTCGGTCCCTAAATCCACCAAACCAGGACCGACAATGCAGTCACGAGCATCAAGACGCTGGACATGAGCAGGGATGTCCCCATCGAGAACATCGACTCCTGCAAATCGGCCATCTAGTATCAGGAGTCTGCCCACGCGATCCATCCCACTGCTTGGGTCGATCAATCGCGCGTTCTCAATAAGCCAAGAGGAATCCATGTCAAAACTGCTCAATGGTGAAAGGAATGGTTATGAGAATGCGGTCCTGCTCACATTGAACCCTGCTCACATTGCACCGCGGCTCGGAGTCGACTGAAGCCCTCCGAGTAGAAGCCAAAGGGTTGCCATTCGGACTGCGATTCCGTTGGTCACCTGCTCGAGAATCACCGAGTGGGGGCCGTCGGCAACCTCGGGGGTCAACTCGACTCCTCTGTTGATGGGACCGGGAGCCATGATCAAGATGTCTTCCTTGCTCCGTTCGATTCGCTCTTTGTTCATGGCGTAAAGTAGCATGTACTCGTGTACCGACGGGAAAGGTCGAATCGCTTGACGCTCGAACTGAATGCGGAGCAAGTTCAGGACGTCGCAGCGCGGCAAGATCTTATCGAGATCGTAGGCCACCTCCACTCCCAGCTTCTCCCAGTTCTTCGAGACAAGTGTGGCGGGGCCGCAGACGATGACCTTGGCCCCCAATTTCAAAAGCCCCCAAATATTGGAACGCGCTGTGCGCGAATGAGCGATATCTCCAACCAATGCCACAGTAAGCCCCGCGAGCGAGCCACGGTGCTGCCGGATTGTCAATAAATCCAACAAACCTTGCGTAGGGTGCTCGTGAGGACCGTCCCCTGCATTCACAATGCTGCACTTCAAATGGTTGGCGAGCATATGGGGAGTCCCCGGGGAGCTATGCCGCACCACTACCGCATCGACGAGCATGGCCTCGATCGTCTTGGCTGTGTCGATGAATGTTTCACCTTTGGCGACGCTCGATCCGCTGGAGGAGAACTCAACGGTATCCGCACCCAGCCTTTTCGCTGCAAGAGAAAAGCTATTCCGGGTTCGGGTACTATTCTCGAAAAACAGATTGGCAATCGTGCGGCCCTTGAGAAGATCTAACTTGGTTCTTCCCTCGTTCGTGGCTGCGTGTAAAGCCTCCGCGAAATCGAGGATCAACGTGATCTCATCCGCGGTCAAATGTTCCAACCCCAGCAGATGCTTGTGCGACCAATGAGGGGGGATTTTAGGGAGTGCAATCGATCGCGAGGGAGGAAGTGTCAATGCGGATTCACTCGTCATAGAGAGAGTTCCATACGTGACGCTGGGACCGAGCGGAAGGTAACCGATACCCCACCAACTTTGACTGGGCTTACCAACTCTGTCTTGGACAACTTTGAATTGGCCAATTCGTAACTGATTGTATGCGGAAATCGAACGCTTGAACACGCCTTTCGGGAGATGCGCGCCAGGTTGCATCCCCGCAGCGGCTAGGATAGGATGCAATCGCAAGATTTGCAGTGTTTTGGGCGTCCGAGCCCCATGCGCTGTTCTCTTCAATCGCTCTGAACAACTTGCCTCAGGCAAAGGTAATCAATGGCCATGGATGCTCGATTGAGACTCGCTTTTCTAATTGGTCTGACAACTTGTTTTGTCGGATCGTTCTGGAGCAATGAATCGCGGGGTCAGTTTAATCGCCAACGAGCGATTCAACCCGATACGACTTGGATGCCCCCCTCCCGTGAAATTATGTCTCTACTGGACGAGGCACGCGGACATGTCTCGGCCTCGCGTTGGGCTGAAGCTACGTTAGCCATTGGGCAGTTGCTGGGTATCGAAGAGGACGCAAAGGGAGCCGATGACGAATTCGGCCTCGACTATTTCCTTGAGTCGAATGCGCCCACGAACCAACCTCGAGATCCCCGCTTCGGAAGGCTGGTCAAAGGAAACCTTTTCTCGGTGCTCTACGAGTTGATTGATCAGCTCCCCGACGAGGCGATGGAGATCCTTAATGTTCGACACGGAGTTGAAGCGAAGCGAGTTTTCGACGAGGCGGCAGCAAACGGCGATTGGACAAGTATTGAAAGACTTTCCACAAGGTTCGGATTCTTGCCGGTCGGGCAAGACGCGACGCTCCTGCTCGCGCAAAGGGCATTGGCCCAAGGAGACGCGGGAAAAGGAGCCTTCCTGCTTTCGCAACTGATGAAGCAATCGCGTGCACGACTTCGGTTCGGATCCGCGCTGGGCATCCAAGCCGCCGAAGCACAACTGCTCGCCGGAGATCGAGAAGAAGCAGACAGAATGATCCGGTTGGCGGCTTCGCAAGATGCCTCCTTTCGTGTGGATTGGTTCGGTCAATCGATGAACTGGGATGCTGCGACACTCGATGCAGACGTCGCTGCCATTCTTAAAAAGTTATCCGACAGACTTGCATCGCAATCGGTCCAAAGGATTGATCGGATTGTCTCGCAACCTGCCATCGTCGGCGGAGACAGTAGACGCAACAGCGACTCGCAGGCGGGGGTTCCGCTTCCGATCCTCCGATGGCACGCAGAGCTTCATGAGTCGAGTCAACAAAAGGAAGAGCTCCTGTCGACCCTGAAAACACAAACGAATTTGCGGATCGATCAAGCGACGACGACTATCCCGTCACGAGTTCCTATCTGCGTCGGTCGTTCTGTGATCACTTCAACTTTCGATCAGCGAATCGTTGCTTACGACTTGCAAACCGGACTTCTTCAGTGGGAGTGCGTTTATACAGGAATGCCTCTAGGTTTTTCGATGGACAATATCCCCACACGCGGATCGATCGGTTACGAATACGGAGTTCCGGAGTACCTGGCAAAAAGAGTTTGGGGGGAAGCGGCAATAGGGCATCTAGCCAGTGACGGGGAGCGAGTTTACGGTGTGAGTGAGCTACCAAGCGCCGATATCTCCGAAGCGTACGCATTAGGACCCAATGCTCGGTTCGCAAGACAATTGGGGATCAAAACCTACAACGTCTTGCAGTGTTGGAGTATCCCAGAAGAAGGAAAGTTGCTTTGGGAGGTCGGGGGAGTCAAGAGCGAAACGGAACCTGCCCTCGTAAACATTCTTTTCTTGGGGCCCCCGTTGCCATACCGCGGCGAACTTCTCATTCTGGGAGAACTGAATGGCGAAGTCGCTTTGTTCGCCCTCTCTCCCGAGTCGGGCAAAGTTCTTTGGCGTCAGCCTCTCGTCGTGAATAATGGTGCTGTTGTTGCGAACGATACGATGCGCCGAAGCATCGGAGCTGCCCCCTCCGCGGATGGGAATTTGGTAATCTGCCCCACATTGTCGGGACATTTGGTGGCTTTCGATCTTCACACCCGATCATTGCAATGGGGGCTTGCCTATCGTTCGAAGGTCAGCAATGCGGGCGCACAAGCAGGCGTTTTTGGTGGTATAGAGGCAGGGGTCTTTGATCCTTTTGAGTCCCGTTCCGTTGACATGGCACCTATCATCGCCGATGGAATAGCTCTCTACGCACCTCCCGATGGATTCGGTGTGTATGCCGTCGAGCTCCAAACAGGGGAAAGAAAGTGGCTGGCATTGGACTCTCAAGACAGAAAGATTCGCTACCTAGGGTGTGTGGCAGATGGGACCGTTATCGTCGTTTCTCAAAACGCCGTCTACGGGCTTGATTTGCAAACAGGTGAGCCGAAGTGGGATGCGGCAAATATCCCCAACGGTTCCCAGGTCGTTGGGAGAGGTGTCCGCAAGGGTAATCGATATCTTCTGCCCACCTCTGACCAGACCATTGAAGAACTCGACATCGCGACAGGAAAGTGGGCTTCTAGAACGCAGCTGGAGCAGATGCCGGGAAATCTCGTGAACTTCAATAATCGGCTTTTATCTTTGTCGCCGACCCAGCTCGATTGCTATGCCATCCAAGACTTGCTTCGCGAAGAGGTGAAGCAGGAATTAACGCAAGCCTCGACATCCCTCGCGTCGTTGATGAAACAAGGTGAATTGGCACTGGCGGATGGACGGATCGATGTGGCGATGGAGCTTCTCGAAAAAGCGTACAACATGGATCCCGAAGATCAGGATGTTTGGTTGCGACTCCGCAAAGCTTCGACGACAGCGCTCACCGATGACTTTGAGAAATACTCATCCAGAGTTGCAAGCTACCGGATCGGATTGGAGTACGATTTTGTTTTCTTGAGGACCCTCGTTCAAGGCCTTCAACGCAAAGGGTTGCACGATCAAGTTCTGTTGAAGTTGATGGAATTGTCTGACGCGAGGACGAGCCGCAGGCATGATCAGTCTGGCGGCAATGAGTTCTTTCAACCTACCTCCCAGCTTTCGGTGCAAGAGGATAGATGGATCGATTCGCAGGTGGAAAATGCGTTGAAGCAGTTGGGGGATTGGAGAACGAATCCAGCCATCGTAGCCGCTTTTGAGGCACAAGCAGCGAGGATCCCCAAGTTGCAGCCGAACTTGCAGAGAGTCAAGTTAAAGCATCTACGATCAGTTCCGTTGATTTCTCAAGTTCGCGTTCGATTGGCGGAGGAGTTGCTCGACGAAGGGAATTTGCTCGACGCGGAAGAGCTTGCGATGGAAGCGTTTGGGGATCAGCCAGTTAACTCGTGGATTGAAATCGATGCGGGAGCTGCCGCAGTTTTGTCGAAAGTCTACGCGGCAGCGTTTCGGATGGATTTGGTTGACAAGATATTGCCGCCTTCGGCTGGTGGGCAAGTCGCCAAAGTGCGCGGAGATGTGGAGCAATGGTATCGAGCTTGGGCGGAGCGTGGGAATGAGACGATCCCTCCATCGGTGGTGAATCAAATCTTTCGAGCTATTCCTACGATGGACTGGCCGAAAGGCAAAATCGAGGTGAGTGTCAATGCTTCGCAGGAAATGATGCAGCTCCAAGGGTTCGCGGACGCAACAATTCCGTGTCGAGTTCAGGAGGTCATCGGGGAAACTCTTCAGGATTGGGATTTCTCGTACTCCACCAACAGCGGAAACGTGATCTTAAGAAATCGATTGACGGGATTCAGCAACGCTGCTCGTACGCAATCGTTTACATTGGCGCAAGGTGTTGTTCAGGCGTATGCAGTCGATGGCAAGCTTATACTTGAAAACAATCGTACGATCGTCGCTGTCGATGCCTTGAAACGACCCGCAATCGACAATACCAACGAGATTTGGCATCGCTACTTTGAGGGAGCGGTTCCGGTCGTTGAGCGAGGGCGTGCACGGCAAGCTGCAGAGATGACGTATTGGGGGCTGCCTGTTGCGAATAAGACGTTTCGAATTCTAGGCGTTGGTCGATTCGGACTGCTGGTGATTGACGAAGACCAATTGCTTTGCCTGGATCCCAAAACCGGTGACACGATTTGGAAGCAGTCTGGTTTCCAAGGAGCCCACTTTGCACTCGATGGTGAGACGCTTTACAGCGCATTACCGACGCGAAAGCTGTTGAAAATCGACGGCCGGAGCGGGCTGTTGATATCAACCAAGAACTTCACAGGGGCACATCCCTATACCTTCGCGGTGGGGAAGTACATTTTGTATGCGAACGAAGTTAAACGGCAATTGACGCTGGTCAATCCCGAGGACGCGTCGACTGTTTTTGATCGAACGTTCACTGCCGATACCGCGATCGCCTTGGCCCCGAATGGGCTTGGATTGGTGACCCTCGATAACGCAGGAACGGTGTTCTATTGGAATTTCCAGACTGGCAAGGAACATCAGCACAAGATTGAGAAGCAAGATGATTTGCTCGATCTTCGTGAAGCGTTTGATGCTAAAGGCACAATGATTTCAGTACAGCAGTTCGAAGATAAGCTGATCGTTTTGCCGTATAGCAAGATGTACACTTACTCCCGGCCGGAAATCTATCCGTCTGAGGGGGACTCTTCTTTTGTCAGAGTTAGCGGTTCCGTTTTTGCAATCGATGTGAACGACGGGCGGCCGGTGTGGGAGAAGCCCGTTGCAGTCATGCAGTACGGGTTCCCACTGCATCAAGCTCGTAACAATTCTCCAGGGTTGTTTTTCGTGAGAAGAATTGTCTTGCCGAGGGTAAATGAGGGTCGCGCGGCCGAAATGGTCTGTGTGGCAATCATCGATGTTCGAACCGGGAAGATCATGTTTGAACAGGACGATGTCCTGGGCGCTCATCAACCGCAGTTTTCGCAAACACTTTTGCCCGAATTACGAATGATTCGCTGTGCATATGGGGGCGTCGAATTCATGTTCAAGTGGACGGATGTTGCAATACCTGAGACATCTGATCGCATCGGCCAGAAGAATATGACCGAATATGCTGCAAAAATGGAAGAGATGCTGAAATCGCGGAAAGAGGAAAAGCGAGTCCCTGCACCTAGGCTTGATGCCCCGCCTGTTCCTAATCCATAATTCATGCGACTCACCTCATTACCACGTTACTATCGCAACCTGCGGCGTTGGCAGGAAATCATCGTCGTATTGCGGCGTTACGGGCTCGCCGACTGGCTGAGTCGATTGCGGGTCGATTTTATTCGCGACTGGTTGAAAGACGATGACGGGGTTCCGTTGTCGAGTTATTCGCGCTCGGCTCGGGTAAGGATGGCTCTAACCGACTTGGGCCCTACGTTTATCAAACTGGGACAAGTTCTTTCGCTTCGTCCTGATTTGGTCGGCTCGGAGTTGGCAAAGGAACTAACTCTTTTGCAGACGCAGGTGCCAGCGGATTCTTTTGATGTCGTGCGAGGGATCGTCGAGAAGGAACTAGAATCACCGCTTGAAGAGAGCTTTCTCCGTTTTGAAGAGGTACCGATTGCATCAGCGTCGATTGGCCAAGTGCACGACGCGGTTCTGCGCGACGGAACACGAGTTGTGGTCAAAGTGCAGCATGCGAACATTCAAACGACGGTGAATGAAGACTTGGAAGTCCTTTGCGGGCTTGCAGTCATGGCTGAGAAGATTCCGGAGTTGGCCGCGTGGCAACCTCGTACCATCGTCGATCAACTTGCTAGATCGCTTCGTCGGGAATTAAGTTTCCAGCGAGAGCTTTTGAATTTACAAGTGTTTCATCGGCTTCTTTCCGACAAGCCAGGGATAAGAGTCCCTCGTTGTTTTGCGAAGCATTCATCATCCCTGGTTCTCACCATGGAGAAGCTGGACGGGGAGTCGATTCATTCGTTGGCAGAAGATACCGAGGAAGGAGTCGAGCAGAGGGTTGAGATTGCCCGTCGCGTCGCTAGCTTATACGTCGATAGTATCTTCGTTATGGGCCTTTATCATGCAGACCCTCATCCTGGCAATATTCTCATATTGCCGAACGGTGATGTTGGTCTGCTTGACTTTGGAATGGTTGGTAGGATTGACGATACGCTTCGCGGTAGTATTGAAGAGATGCTGTTCGCGGTCGTCAGTCAGGACTCGGCGCTGCTTACATCGTTAATCAAGCGAGCAGGAAAGATTCCAGCGAGTATCGATGAATCTTTGTTAGCCAACGATGTCGCCGACCTGATCGCAAATTATGCGAGCCAGCCGATCGAAACACTTGATTTTGCAGCAGCCTTGCACGATGCGACTGATATTTTGCATAGGCATCGAATTACCTTGCCGAGCCAGATGAGTATTTTGATCAAGACCTTGATCACCTTGCAGGGGACGATCAGTCAATTGAGTCCAGGTTTTAGCATTTTGGAAACGGTACAGCCTAAATTGGGGGCGCTTAGAAGAAACCGTTATTCCCCTTGGCGGCAGGCTAGGCGAATGAGGCGACTTTATGTCGAGATAGAAGGTCTGGTGGAACGCATGCCATCTCAAATCAGTTCGCTGATGGAGTTGATACAGGAAGGGAAGCTCGATGTTCAGCTTTCTCACCGAGGGTTGAGCCCGTCCATCAATCGACTGGTCTTGGGTTTATTAACGAGCTCATTGTTGTTGGGGTCGTCGATCCTCATGGCTTCTAAGGTTCCACCGCTGTTGTTCACAGAGCGCGGGCCGCTGGGGTTGCAAGATCTGTCACTGTTGGGTTTGATAGGATTTCTTGTTTCGTCGTTAGTGGCGTTTCGTATTTTGTTGGCAATCAACAAATCGGGGCATCTGGATGCTGAGGCTGACGACCACTTTGACCACTACCGATAAGCGTCGGATGAATAGCTTGGGAAGATTAGCTTTCGATCGGTGCGACATCAACGCTGACTTCGAGGCGAGTAAGTCCTCCGCCGATGAGAAGTCCTACGATAGGGGCAACGTCGGCATAGTCAGCCCCCCAAGCGACGGTGATGTGTTCATTTTTAGGGATCGCATTGTTGGTTGGATCGAAATCGATCCATCCCAATTCACCAAAATAGACACTAATCCAAGCGTGCGATGCATCGGCGCCGACGAGCTTCGGTTGCCCTGGGGCAGGGTGCGTCAGTAGATATCCACTTACGTATCGAGCGGCCAAGCCGATGGAGCGGAGGCAAGCTATCTGAAGATGGGCAAAGTCTTGGCACACGCCTTGTTTGGAACGAAGAACTTCACGAGGGGTTGTGGAAACCAAAGTGGAGTTTGGGACATATCGAAACTCCTTGAAGATCCTGCGAGTCAAATCGGTGACGGATTCGAGGAGTGAGGAGTCTGACTGAAAGCTTTTCCACGCATATTCTGCGAATGCGGATTCGGATTGGATATACGTCGAATCGAAACAGAATTCTTGAGCGCTCCGATCATCCGAAGTCAATGGCGAATGGAGCCGATCGCGAATGGACAGAAACGTTGTATCTTTGGCATGACTCCAGTCGGGTGTGGAGCGAATCACAATGGAATCCGCTTCCACAAACATTGTTTGATGTTGCGATTCGATGCTGAAAAACTCGGTTCGATTGCCGTGTGGATCTAGTCGAGGGCGGCGAATGGAGGGAGTTGGTGTAATCTGGATGTGCGATCGGTCTACTTTTTGGTACGGCAATTCTCTTGGGCTAAGGTGCATCGTGTTGTGGCACAGAAGCGCAGGGCTGGAGTACTCATATCGAGTTCGGTGCAGGATGCGATATCGAATCGGTTCAAACATGGCTGGTCCTATTGGTTGGCGGCGTCTTCCAAGTGGCGGACCGAGACGGTGTGTGTCAAAAATCGTTGGGACAGGAAGTCAACGAGTTCGTTAAGGCTTTGAGTGAGTTGGTTTAGCAATTCTTGAAGGTGTACTCGCCGTGGATAGGGACTTTCCGGAGCCGTCACTTCCACTGAAAGTGAGTCAGCATCGAAGAGCCGCATCATTCCGCGAGCGTCCATCATCGCTCGTCGCATCCGAGTGATGTCGACTTTGCTCGCACTAGTCAGGCCTTCCAAGTTCTCAACGATCTTTACGAACTGAAAGGCGATGCTTCGAGGATTGGAGGGATCGAACAGGAGCAAGTCCAATGTTGGGGCCACTTCGTAGTTCATGAGGTAGCGATATCGGTAGGTCATCGAGCTATCGCAAATCTCAAGAAGCGATTCGATCAAGGGGCTGATGGGGCGTCCCCCTGGAACCAATAGGAGTTCAACGAGGCGAATCAATCCGTACGCCCGTTCAATGCGTCGGCCGATTTCCAAAAAAAGCCAGCCGGGGCCTCGTGTCATATTTTCTGAGATCAAGCCTGCGAATGCGGAGAGCAGGGTGGTCATTTGATTGAGGAAGACCCCTGCATCCCCAAGCTTTTCTCTGCGATCCACCCACGGCATCAGGTAGTCCATGTCTAGCTTGCTCAGAAGCTGCCAGGAGTCGAAGCTAAGGCGGTCGCGGATGATTTCCGCGTTTTGGCGGATTCCCACCATCGCCCCATGAAGCGACATCGGTCGATCTGCCTGATAGAGGAACTGCAGGACTTCACGTCGCATTTCTTCGACGTGGCTGCTTGCGTCCGGAGGAGGAGTTTCCGAAAGAGTCCCTTCGCTCGATGAAAGTGCGTAAACGACTTGCCAATGAAATCCAAGCAGCTCTGGTTCGATTTCTCCGGCCAATTGCGATACGCAAAGGCGAGCATGTCTGGCCATTCCTTCGGTGCGTTCTGTTCCACGCCCTAACCAGAACAAATGTTCTGCAACGCGGCTTGGCAGATCCATGGCGCTGCGTCGAACTTCGGTGATCGTTCGGTTTGCGGGCAGCAACGAGATGGGTTTCACTTTATTTGAGGACAAAACCCAGACATCTTTGCTCATCAAACCCGCGATCAAGCTTTCTGAAACCTTGTCTTCTCGATCGGCGACGCGAGCGATACCGCCGGGCATGACTTCAAATCCTGACTTGGTGGCGGATGCAAAGAGGCGAAGAACGGTGGGCCATGCGACGACTCGGTTGCCATGCCAAGTGGGAGAGTAGCTGGGGCGAGGAGCTTCTACCGCGACGTAGCTCCAAGGTTTTGCACGTAGCATATCAAGAAAGCGGTTGCGGTCAGTCTCACTGGCCCGGTGAAAATACCAGTCGGAACTGGAGTGTCTAACAAACGCATCCCGGAAAGCGAATCGTTCGATATCTCGCGTGACGTAAGCCAAGCTTTCTGGATCGCCGCACCAGTGCATCGGTGTGTTCTGCAGGATAAGGTCTTCTCCGAGCACTGACTGGCACAATCGAGGAAGGAGAGCTGTCAGGGCAGGGGATTCCGCCCAGCCGCTGCCGAGTTGATTGGCGACTCGAACTTGTTTGTCGCGAACCGCTTGGCAGAGGCCCGCGATTCCCGAGGAGCTTTGGGTGTTTAGTTCTAAGGGATCGCAATCGATGTCAGGGATTCTTCTGAGAATCGAATCGACGCTGACCAATCCACCGAGTGTTTTCAAGTAGACATCGCCGCCGCGTACGGTCAAGTCGCTGGTTTGTGTGAGCGTGTAACCAAGGTAGCGAGCCAGATAGGCGTCTTCAAAAAAGGTCGGACTCGCAACTCCGGGGCTTAGCAGGACGTTTCTAGCTGACTTGGGCGTTTTCAAATACTCTGGTGCATTGAGTTGTTCTCGCAAGCCGGCGAAGAAGCTTGCTAGCCTCATGACGTTCATCGAGCGAAAGTCAGATTCGAGAACCCGGGAGATCGCCAGTCGATTCTCGACTGCTAGACCTCCGCCGCTGGGTCCTTGGGTGCGATCTGCGAGGGCGCACCAGACGCCATTAGGTTCGCGAACAACTTGGCAAGCGTAGAGGTAGATGATTCGTTCGTCTGGCGTTGCCCCTCGCATTGCGCGCAGATAGTTCTTGGTTCCGAAAACAACCTCGGGCGGAAGAGTCCCGTTGGCGATCAGTTTTTGATCTCCATAAACATCGCGAAGAATCAAATCTAGGAGTCGGACACGTTGTTCGACACCGCGCGCGAGCGCATGCCATTGGTCCTCCGGAATCACGTAGGGGATAGGATCAAGTTCCCAGATCCTGGAGGCATCGGTTTTGGTAAGTTGTCCGGTCGATGCGGAAGGGTTGTCGCGCAAGGACCGTTTAATTGTTTGCCAACGGAGGTAGAGTTCCGCACCGTTAAGGCGTGGTTGGATACCGAGCAACGAATGGTAGTGATCCCTTACCAATCCATTTTGCAGGAGCTCATCGTAACTCGAGTTAGGGCATCGGTACGAAGGAAAAAGTTCGGTGATTGGATGCGGTTCAAGTTGAGGTTGGTCTGGCATTCTTTCCCTTGTTGCCGGGGCAAAATCCGTTGCGGAGCTTCAATCGTAATGGGCGGGGCTCTCTGCGGAAAGATAGCGTTGATCCAATTTGCGGCTCATCGATTTCGGGAGTGTGGGGGCCAATTGCATGATTCGATCGGAAAAATCGGAAAAATCGATCCATCCCGGCAGTGGCATTGGCAATGTCGGGGCGATTGAATTCGAGGGGAGGGGGCCTGGTTTGAAAGGTTGAGCTAGGGTTCGGTGAAAGGAAAAGAGAAAAAATGGCTAACGTTGTCAACTTTGTCAGCGGGATGTTGGAAGGCCTGTGGAAGGGTATTTCCTATAGTGTTGAGCACATGACAGTCACACAATGGGGAATTCTCGGAACAGCGTCGGTGGTCGTTGGATTCATGCTGCTCCGAACCCAGCGTTTCTAACACCCCACCCAATCCCATTCCCCGCCGTCCCCATCCCCCCAAAAACCGGGGACACTCAACGTTCAAGCCACGCTCAAGTCCACTTACGCTGCAGCATTAGTAAAATCGATAGAGCCTCGTTTCCATCCATTCTGGGGACACTCATCGATGCTTATTCTGGGGACACTCATTGGTGCTTATTCTGGGGACACTCATCGATGTGTCGGTGCCGTGGAGGGACACTCATGGGTGCTGATGTGCAGGTGCCGTGGAGGGACACTCATGGGTGCTGCGGGAGGTCCTTCGTGCATGCTTGGGGAGCAAGAAATTGGCGGGGGACGGCTCGGGAGGCGGTGGTTTGTGCCTCAAAGGGGATCGTTCGGCGCAGGAACGAACCTAATGGTGGACGTCACGCCCCCAATTGCGAAGAAGAATCGCTCTCGAAATTGATCTGTCTCGCTCGTTCGACCACTCGCTGCCTGCGCAAAGTCCGGGCTAACTAGAATCGTGGGCAAACCCAATCGACTTTAAACGAGTTCTCAACCCTAAGATGATCGCTTGAATCTCGGACAAAATACTCTCTGCTGCGTTAGGAGCGTTCTCGCTTGCGCCATGCTCTGCACGCTTCCCGCCGCCAAGGAAAACATACGCCCAAATTGCGTTGCATATGCAATCCATAAGTCTGGATTCACGTTCAATCGCTCTAAAACAGGCGGTATCTCTTCCGGCGTGAACCCGGTCTTCCCCTCTTTGATTATACGTGCTGTGGCATCCAATAACTGGATGTAACTCATCGAACAAATCGATGTCGATCCCTTGTCGCTACAGCGTTTCTTCGTCTTACTCGGTTTACTCCCCTCGCCTCCCTTGACATCCACGATCTCAATCGGCGCTAAATACTCATCGGGCTTGCTCTCCTCAGATCCCTCCTCCCGACTAGACTCGCTACTTGTCTCCTCGTCCGAAGATCCCTTTCCCTGCTCCAGCAATGACGGCGACATCGATGTTTCATCTTCCGCTTCTGGAGGTGGCAATGATGGCCCTTCCAATTTCAAGGCTGCTACCCGTTGAGCCACCGATGTATGCTTGGATTCCTCCAGTGTTTTACAAACCCCAGCGCGAATGGGGTTCAAGTCGACGTAACTCATGCACGCTACCACTGCCTCGTCATCTAATAACCGCACCGCTTTGAAACGACCATTGAAAAAGCGTCCGGTTTCATTCAGCTCGATATTGGCCCAACGTGCGACTCTCTGACAAAGAATCCTCATCCACCAGGATATGTCGCTTAATCGCAACCGTATCTCTTTCAACTTGTCTGGCTTGTTCCGTATTGCATCAAGCTCCTTCTCGTTGGGCTCCATTGCCCTCCGCTCCTTGTCCCGCCTCTTCGGACATAACAGCATCCAACGCCGCGCCACCTCCGTATCATCCCACTCTTGGACAATATCGGGTCTCGATCGTAACACCGAATGAAAGTGATTGCTCATGACTGCATGGGCCAAAACGTCGATCGCGAAGTACTTGGCCTGCTCTTTAATTTGCTTGATGATCCAGTCACAGCGATGACTGTGGTTGATGTCCGTCAAAAGATCTTCGCCTAGCAAGTAATACTTGCGAACAATCGTGGCGATGGTGTGGACGGTTGCAATCTCATCAGGGCGATAAATATCGGCGCGGACGCGGCGCATGATCTGAATCCCTCGGGCGAATGGGAATACTTCGGCAAAATAAAGGGCGATTCATTCGTATTGCCATGCACGATCCTGTGCAAACGCCTATTGAAATGGGTCAGAACGCGACGTGCAAGATAGGGGGGTAGAAAAATGCCGGTTCGCAATGGTCGCCTACGCCGGATCAGCCATCTCTTCGCGGAGGGTTCGGAGCCCGCGTTTAAGCAAACCAGCCACCGCCATTTCTGACTTCTCCATCCGATCCGAAATCTCCTTGAGCGAGAGCCCCTCCAAGTATCTCAAACGGATCGCTTGCCGCTGCGTCTCTGGGATCTTCTCCAAGTGCATCGCCAATACTGCAGCAGCCTCGCTCTTCATCACTCTTTGGCTTGGAGTCGATGTCTCCGACGGAACAATATCGGCCATTCCAAGCGAACTGCCTCCCGATTCGGATGCAATCGATATGCGAGTCTCTAATCTTGCAGACCGCTTCTGTGTCCCCAAGTGCTGTTGATGCGCCGTGTGGACATTGTTCCGAAGAATGTTCCTGAGCCAAGCCAACAACGAATCGACATTTTCCCCTCGGAACGCCCCAAAATCTCGCGACGCTTCCAGGAACGTGGTCTGGACGACATCCGTAAAGTCCAAACGACCCCGCAGGCGATCGTCTAAATGCCGTTGAGCAAGAACGTTCAAATAGGGGCGAAACTGCTCAAGCAATTCCCCTTTTGCCTTTTCATCCCCCGCCTTGGCTCTGTTCAACATTTCCTGCGCACTGAACAACATGATCGCCCTATTGTAACAACATCGCGTCGCAACTTGGCAGGTATTTTCCCCGTCTACCTTTGATGCAGATTCGTCGACGGGGCTGCCACTTTTCGATTAGTTTCGGTTACTATACGTCCTCTCCTCTCAAGATGGGAATCGAGACGCAAGGTACTGGACGAAGGGATCGACATGTCGACGGAAGAAAAGAACGAGATTTTTGGCCACCCGCCCGGATTGTTCCTCCTGTTCTTCACTGAAATGTGGGAGCGATTCAGCTACTACGGAATGCGGGCTCTCCTCGTCCTTTTTCTCGTTAGTCAAATTGCCGACGGCGGTTGGGCTTGGTCGCGCCAAGAGGCCCTCAACCTGTACGCGCTCTACACCGGACTCGTCTACCTAACCCCTATTATCGGCGGTCTTATCGCCGACAAACTACTCGGCTATCGCATGGCCGTCGTTCTGGGGGCCTTGCTGATGACCCTCGGCCATGGCTCTATGGCACTCGAGACCGAAGCGACCTTCTACACGGGACTCGGACTCTTGATCATCGGAAACGGTTTGTTCAAACCGAACATCTCGTCGATCGTTGGTCAGCTCTACAAGGATCGCCAAGAAAAGAAGGACGGCGCTTACACGATCTTCTATAT
>JALOQZ010000037.1 GCA_025459245.1 Pirellula sp. | reverse complement strand
ACGGAAAGGAGTTTGTCCCGTTGGGCATCGGTAAGCTTGGAACCTTCGTCGGTCTTTCCCGCACTATCGGCTTGAGCTTCGAGCGACGTGTGTGTCCCTTCCACTTTGCCAGTATCTCCGCGCAAACGTGCTCGGATCTTGAGAATGTCATCGACAAGCTTCTTTTCGGTTTGCCAACGTTCCTGGAGGCCTTCTAAACGAACTTGTTCACCGAGGAGCAATTCACGCACCGCTTGCTCCCGGTCATCGCGAGGTGCTCCAACGGACTTCTCGCGGGCGATGATCTCCAGTTCGGTCTCCAGTGCTTCAATTCGTCTGCGGCAGTCATCGACCTGTGCGGGAACAGCATGTTGGCTGACTGCAACGCGAGCCGCGGCGGTATCGAGAAGGCTAACCGATTTGTCGGGAAGCTGGCGTGATGGTATGTATCGATGCGATAGTCGCACTGCAGCTTCGATCGCTTCATCAAAGATCTGGACGCGGTGGTGCTTCTCAAGAGTGCTAGCCAGTTTTCGCATCATGAGAATCGCTTTTTCCTCCGAAGGCTCTTCCACTTGCACCACTTGAAATCGTCGAGTGAGAGCTGGGTCTTTTTCGATATGTTTTTTGTATTCCGCCCAAGTGGTTGCGGCGACGGTTCGCAACGAGCCCCGAGCGAGCGCAGGTTTGAGCAGGTTTGCAGCGTCGCCTGTACCAGCAGCCCCCCCAGCTCCGACCAACGTATGGGCTTCGTCGATGAAGAGGATGATCGGCTTCTCCGAGGATTGAACAGCTTCGATGACTTGTTTCAGTCTTTCTTCGAATTCACCCTTCATGCTCGCTCCTGCCTGCAGCAGTCCGACGTCGAGCGTTCGGAGAGAAACATCCTTCAGTGAAGGGGGGACATCTCCCGATGCAATTCGCAGAGCAAGTCCCTCGACCACGGCTGTTTTTCCAACGCCGGCTTCACCGGTGAGGAGAGGGTTGTTTTGGCGGCGGCGCATAAGAATATCGACAACCTGACGGATTTCATCATCGCGTCCAACGATTGGATCAATCTTCCCGTTTCTCGCTTGTTCGGTGAGGTCGACTGTAAATTTGGAAAGGGCTTCGCCGCTTTGCGAAGCTCCAGGCATCGCGCCGCTTGCTTCTCCAGGGGCAGCTCCACCGCTCGTGAGTTCTCCAACTTGGAGATGATCCTCGGGGGACCCCCCGGTGATTTTCGCGAAGTCATCAGACAATGCTTCCACTTTGACTTTCTCGAACTCTCGCGAAATGCCTAGCAACACGCTGCGGAGCGAGTTTGTTTTCAGAATGCCGAGAATCAAATGCCCGCTTCGGATCGAGGACTGATTGAACATGAGCGAGGCATAGATCCAGGAACGTTCGACAGTATCATCCACATGGGATGAGAGGTCGGAGATGCTGGTTGCCCCTCTGGGCAATCTGTCGAGAGCTTCGGTAAAGTCTTTTGATAGTTTCGCTGGATTCAGTTCAAAGTGTCGAATAACTCGGTGCAAATCCGAGTCCTGTAGTTGCAGCATTTGATGTAGCCAATGCACCACTTCGACGTAGGGATTACCCCTCAGCTTGCAGAAGGTCGTTGCGCTTTCGATTGCCTTAAAGCAAAGTGAATTGAGTTTTCCGAAGAGTTTAGACCGACTGATTTCCGACATTCGAAGACTCCGTGAATGATGCAATAAAGTTGTATTGGAATGAAATTCTGTTTCGAGCTCGCGTTGGAGCCGAGTATTAAGCCGAGTATTAAGCAGTGGGACGCAGAGAGGGATCGACAACTAAGTCGTCCGCGTCTCTCGTTCGTGCTCGGGCAGGAAACCAAGTGGTCCAACCCAAATTACCTTGCCGTCCAAGTTGCAGAGGTGGAATCTCTTCTTTGCGAAGGCAAAGTTGGACGTCCCAAGTCAGCTCGAACCCGACGAAATTATCAAGGATGGATTTCAATCGCTGCATGCTCTTGCCACCGGGCAAAAGCTTTCGAAAATCGCTAAATGCGAGGGGGCCGAGGTAAATTCGAAAGTGCTGTTGATGGCAAAGAACTTTGGAACCTAGGGTAAGGCTCCTTCCTAACGAACCCGATTCACGGTTTTTCCCCAACCACCACTCGCATTCGCTGGGCAGGTTCACCCACTTGCCCACGAACGGGATGATACTCGTTTGCGCACCAAAGAAGGATCGGAGGATTGCTTCAAGGTTGGAGGCGCTTTTCGAGCTATTGCTCAGGAAACCGGCGAAGTGGAGTTTCGCGGTATCGGGCATCGCGTCTCGTTCTCGGAGCCCAGGCATGGCAATTCCCGCGAACGCTGCGACGTAGGCAGAGAATCGATCCGACTCAGGTCGGTCGTGCTGAACGGTCGGTTGCGAGGCTGCCCACGCTCGGTAGAAGAACGAAGCCATCCGGTGATGAAAGATATCGACAAACTTGGCAAACGTCTCGTCGCGATGATGTCGAATGCGTTGTTCCACAAAATCGGTCAAATGGATCGGTAAAGCTCCATTGGGACCGAACACTCCAAAAGCATGGTTCGCAAGCTCCCAGACATCTCGATTGGTTCGCTTTTCGAAGCGAGCAATTGAGGATGCCTGAAATTTGAGAGAAGCGACTTGCGAAATTCTATACTTCTCAAAGATAGGGCGTTCTGAATGACCCGTCCTAGGGCCTTCGCGAAACGTTGCATCGAGCAATCGAATCGCTTCAAACAAGCTATACTCATTCGCATGCGAGGATAGTTCCTCTAAGCGAGCTAGAGAACTCGTCGACGTCCGATGATCGCTGGCCATCGCATCACCTCCCCTCGCTCTGAAGTTTCCAAAACGGTTTGCGTAAACGAATTGATCGAAACGTATTTCGAAAAGAATTCTGAGAGCACGGCACCGAGCAAAAAGGGACTTGATCCAGCCATTCGCGACTCATCGCACTTCACTCTGATTTCGAGTCCGCGACCGAACGAGAGGGGGCCGAATTCAGTGAGTCGCTTCATGATCGGACGGCATTCCAAGTCGGTAATAGCGTCGGATTGATCGATGGCGCCCGCGCCGGCACTCTCCTGGTAGAGGGAAAGAAGTTCCTTTAGTGCGCCAGCGCCTTCGCTACCGGTAAGCGAAAGATAATTCAAAGATAATTGGCTTATCAATCGCCAGCTTCGATCGCCTGACATCGAAGCGAATGAGGGGCGGGGTTCTGTCGGGCCAGCGACACACCGGACGCTTCGGACCGGCGCGCCCGATTCGAGGAGAAAGTCTGTATTTCCCTTGCCGATGGGCATCATGAGTGGCAAGTCTCGGTTGGTGCACAGCAGCATGATATCGAGTTGATCTAAACTCGGATCGTAAGGTGCGTTGTTTGCGTCTACGATGGAAAGATAAGCTTCACAGCCGAGATAACTGGATCGAGGCCCTTTTCTCCTTTGCTTGGTCGATAAGATTCGCATCGTCCTTGAAATCGAAAAGAAAGCGTCTTGATGGACGTTTGGGCCATCGAGCTCCGAGTCTCGAATGTCATAAAAAGGCTTGAACGAAATAGCTTTCTCTAAGTTCTGTCCATAGCCGTCCACTTGCAGAACCGAGTAGACTTCGAAGTCCATTGGTCGCGTTCGATCGGGGACGATATGGTGTTCATGATCCCCGTGATGCAAATGAATTCGATCGGCGCGATGAGGGAAGAGATTGATAATCGGAGTGCAAAACAACCCGATGTTGGATGCGTCGACAAGGTTTTCAAGCTGCGGATCGAGTCGTTTGAGTGGGATGAGGAGATCGATTTCTTTCGTGGTGATCGACTTCAGAACTTCTTGTAAGCCTTCCACTCGGAAAAATTGGAAGCGTTGCTGAAAGGTAAAGTACTCGATCAGCAATCGATACCCCTTGAACATATTGTCAAAACTGGGGAGCATCGACTGTTCATCGTCGAATCCAAGTGGAGCGATCGGGGAGCGAAGCGCTATTTCGCTGTCGCCGGCGTTTGATTGAATCAACACACCCATGGCATCGCTGAACAGTTGTTCATAGAGTCTATTCGTTCGGGCGCTATTGCCTCGCAGAAAGATAGGCAATGAATTCAGTTTTAACTGTGGGAATCGATTGCCGCCGGTCACTTCAAGCTTAATACGAATCACCGCTTTCGCGTTTTGAAATCCGGGGGGGAGCTTTGCCGATGCAGCGTCTCGACTTACATAGGAAGCCTCGGTGCACTCAATCGGCCACAAGTCCACGTCGTGGCAAGTGCGATATTCGCAAGGGGTTTGATCATTTGGTCCTAGCAAACTCTTTAAAGGAGTTCCGCGAGCGATACGAAACCCGTCTTTGAGAGTGCCCTCCGACAGATCCGGAGAGAACTGCGCAATCGCCATGGAGGGGATAGGGGCCAGATACTGCGGAAAGACGGTGTGCAGTAGATGGTCGGTGAACTTTGGAAACTCGCATTCCATTTTGAGATGGACCCGAGCGGCCATGAATGCGAACGACTCGATCAACCGCTCCACGTAAGGATCGGCGCACTCGAATCCATCCAGTCCCAGCCGTCCAGCGATCTTAGGAAAGTCTTGCGCGAACTCGCCTCCCAGTTCGCGAATGTACTGCAACTCCCGACTGTAAAACTCCAAGAAATGGGGGTGCATCGCTTTGTTCGCCTAACTAGGGTTCGTCTCTCTTGTAAGCCGCCTAAGAACCTTGCCGAAAGCCAGAGGAAACTGCGGCCAAGGCCGGAGAATCGATCGGATTTCGGGTACTTTCTACGTCGGGTTTTCGGCAATCGAAACTGCACCTGTTTCCAGATCAAGTTCCGTTCTTAAATACATTTTCAAGGGAACGGGTTGGGCCCACAATTCCCCCTGGATCTCAAACGAAAGTGTCTTTCGGCTCATCAAATCGGAGGAGTTCAAGGCCCGCACGAAAAGAGAGTCTTTCAGAATCCGCGGTTCGAAGTGGATAATCGCCGAGCGAACGTCTCCTTCCAATTTCTTCAAGTCCAATCCGGACGCGGTTAAGCCGGACAACGTTGGGATACCGTAGTTGATCACCGAAGATGCCACTTTGGGGTAATCGCTCAAGTCCTCAACGGCTTCATGGTTTTCTGTGTTCAGCAGCCAACCGAGATCCCGCAACACGCACTCTCGCAGCCTCTGCAAACTCAAAACTCGATTTTCCCTCGACTCAAGAGCCTCTTGAGGCGAGTCATCGGTAAGGCGATCAAGCAGCGACGGCTGCAGCTTTTCTTTTTGCGTTAGTTCGGCCAAGTTGCTTCTAGTTTCCTTCGGTCTGGAAATCGATTCTCGCAATGCTGGTCAAGGGATACTCTCCTTGATCGGTAGCCAGGATTCGCAAACCAGTACCCACATAGGTGCTTTCATCCACTTCCGTCCAATGGGTGGTCCGAGCAAGTCGGATTGCATCGTCGTTTGAACGACTGGATTTAGGGTAGCGAGTGGGGATAAAGGCTACGGCCTCCCCTCCGTTGGTCCACTCGAACTTGGCAGGGAGCCATACCAAATCGCGAAGATCGGTGACACGTTCGAGCGTAATCGACTTTACTCTCGCCATGGGGACCCAATAGAACTTTCCATTTAAGATGGCCTCGAAGATCGGTCCCAGTCGAGAATCCGCATCCGCTAACCACTCGAAGCTCTCTTGTGTTTGCCTGGACTCAACATCGCTTCCATCGGCTGAGTTGACCGAGTTATTGGGATAGAATGTTAGCGTACCAGGTACCGCCGTGGCTTGTTCTAAAGCAAGGGCTCGCAATTCAGATGCGGCAGCGACATTTTCCACCATTGTTAAAGCATTGACCATCATGGCGATCCAGTCTTCTGGTTGACCGAATACCAACGGTGTACGCTTGCCATCGTACACGTCTTCTCGCAGCGAATCGCATTGTAGAGCTTCTTGGTAGGTTTGTACCAATGTCATCGCGTCTTTGCTTAAGTCTCTAAGGACGTTGAGTTGATTAAGGGCGCGACCGCTTTCACCCATCAACGCGTAGAGTTGAAATAGAAAAATGCGATGCTTCGGTTCTGATGGATTGTTCCGTACCTCATCCTGTAAGGATGTTAAAGCCTTCGATAGATCACCGGACTTTAGAAACTGCAACGCAGACATGAATATCCTTTCTTAGAACCATCCTGGTAATCCAATCCAGCCACTTGCTCCACGATCAACCGATGGAGGACTGAGGCGGAATGCCGACGTCGGTGCGTCGAGTTGTTACTCATCACGCTTCAGAAGTTCGTCCGACTTCCAGTCTTTGTTTTCTTGTTGGTCCCATCCCAACGGACCATGAGTCTCATAGACTTTCCCGTCTTGAGTCGCGCGGTACTTCATAGCTGCTCGATTGAACCAGATTTTAAGTGACTCGGTTGGACGATCGTCTTCCGATGCGTCAATGCTCCAGTCCTGTATGATGGCGTTCTCGATACGAATCTTCATATAGGGAGAAGCCATTTGCTGCTTCGTACCAGAGTCTTCGTAAGCCCGCGTTTGAACGAGATGGATGTCGATTGAAAGAGTGCGAGGCCCCCCCGTGTCTGTACGACCTTTCATAGCAGCGTGCATGAGATAGACTGTTGCAGCATCGACATACTTTTCGAGGGACAACTCCTGCTCTTCGGGTTTCTCGATTGTCAGATCGTTCGAACTCCCATTGGAATCGGAGATCTTTCGCCCTACACCGAATCCGATCGAGTTTGCGACGAAATAGTCTTTGTAGCCTGGGACTTGTACGGTCCCCTTAATGCGGTCGATACGGACAAGAATCATACGCCACCTGGAATACGGTCGAGGGCAGGTCGATTAGACGAAGCCGAATTCTCGTATCGACTTCCAACGTTCTGGAAGGAAAAAATCCACGCATGGTGCAAGGCTGGAGCAAGCTCCTAGCCTTGCGAAATAGGGGCCTAATGGCTCAATCCCCTAGTTGGCTGGATGCATTTCCGCCTTCTTCGGCAATGTCGCATCCGTCCAAGGCTTCGCGTGAACTTGATCCCATCGGCAATCGTGTCCAACCGGGAAATCCTGTCCATTGGAGGTGGGGAAGTAAACGAATGCAAGCTTGTTGTACCAAAGCGCCACGTCTTCTGTGGGACGATCGTCGCCGTCGCCAGACATGCTCCAAGACTTCACGAAGACGGTATCCAGTTTGAACGCTAGATAGACGACGTTCTTTCGGTCGTTCGATGGAGTTGTGATCGCTTCAACGAACTTGATGTCTGCTTCTCGACAGGAAGATCCGCTGATTGCTTTCCTGGCCAAGTAGGCGGAAGCCGAGTCCATGCTCTTGGAGATGGTGCACTCTTGGAGTTCTCCGACCCCAATGTTGATGTCCGCAGTGCCTCCCTTCGCGCTATCTGCAAGCTCACGTTCCACTCCGAAACCGAAGCTTTCTGCGGTGAAGTAATCCTTGAATCCGGAAATTTCACAGTCGCCCTTGATACCCTCGATAAACACAAGAATCATCTTTCAACTCTCCAAATAACAGGCAGTGACGAATAGACCTATCCAAAGCACCGGACATCTGGGCGTCCGAACTTAGAAACATACAGCATACGGTTAACATCATAAACACAATTTCGCTGCATTATTGACGCGAATTTGTGTGAGCTCGAGTGCTCGCTAAGGACTAGGCACTCGAGCCGATTGTCAAAAGGACCGTCAGACGCCTAAGCGGTTGGCAGTCTCGAAGTCAGACGCAATGACACGGTGAGGCCTTCCAGCTGGTAGTGTGGTCGCAGGAAAAACTTCGATTTGTAGTAGCCGGGATTGCTGGGGTCTTCTTCGATGACCACTTTGGCTTCTGCCAAAGGCCGACGAGCTTTGTCTTCCTGGGACGCGGCGGCGGGGTTGGGCTCAACGTATTGCGAAATCCAGCTTTGAAGCCAACTTTCGAGTGTCGTCTTATCCTGCGAGGATCCGATTTTGTCTCGGACCATGCACTTGAGGTAGTGTGCGAACCGGCAAGTTGCAAACAGATAGGGTAACCGCGCCGCGAGCTGTGCGTTAGCGCTCGCGTCTGGGTCGTCGTATTCAGCTGGCTTTTGCAACGATTGAGCGCCGATGAACGCTGCAAAGTCGCTGTTCTTCTTGTGAATCAAGGGCATAAAACCATTCTTTGCCAACTCGGCTTCGCGACGGTCACCAATAGCGATTTCAGTCGGACATTTCATGTCGACGCCACCGTCCTCGGTCGGGAATGTGTGGGTCGGCAGTCCTTCGACTGCCCCGCCCGACTCGACGCCTCGGATCGAAGTGCACCACCCGTATTGCTTAAACGAACGGGTGATATTGGTGGCCATTGTGTACGCGGCATTCGCCCAGCAATACTTCGAGTGGTCGCCCCCCCCCGTGACTTCTTCGAAGTCAAATTCTTCTACTGGATCGGTTTTTGAACCATAAGGTAGGCGAGCAAGATAGCGAGGCATGCAGAGGCCCAAGTAACGGGAATCGTCCGATTCTCGAAGCGACTTCCATGCGGCGTATTCGGGAGTACCGAAGATTTTGGTTAAATCGCGGCGATCGTTCAGTTCTTGCCAGCTTTCCAGCTGCAGCAAGCTCGGCGCAGCTCCGGTGATCATCGGTGTATGCGCTGCGGCACAGATTTGAGACATCTCTCCCAAGAGAGCCACGTCGGGCGGGCTGTGATCGAAGTAATAATCAGCGACGAGAGCGCCGTAGGGCTCACCCCCGAATTGACCGTACTCCTCTTCGTAGATCTTCTTGAATACTGGACTTTGATCCCATGCTGTGCCTTTGAATTTCTTCAAAGTCTTTCCAAGTTCATTCTTCGAGATGTTGAACACTCGAATCTTGAGCATCTCGTCTGTTTCCGTGTTGTTGACGAGATAATGCAACCCTCGCCATGCACCTTCCAATCGTTGGAAATCTTCATGGTGCAAAATCAAATTCACCTGCTCGGTCAGTTTCTTATCGATCGACGCGATGATCGCGGAGATCGATGCGAGCGCATCGTTCGAAATGATGTCGGAGTCCTGAAGGACTTGTTCCGCCAATGTCTTTACCGCACCTTCGATGGCGGACTTCGCGTCATCGGACTGGGGGCGGAACTCCTTTTTTAGCAAAGAAGAAAGATCGCTATCTGCGAATTGGGTTGCCCCTAGCAGGGACTCTGTCTGACGTTCCATGGTTACTAACTTAGATTATCGTGAATTGTATTGATGAGGCTTTTCGGGTTTGGTCAAAGTACATTGGCTTTGAATCCAGATCCTACAGATCGTTGAGCAATGCGTCTAAATCGTCGTCGCTTGCAGTTCCGGCGGGCGGGGTGGGTGCAGCGGGTGGTGCAGCTGGTGCGACCGGTGCTGGTGCGGCGACTGCAGGGGCCGCAGGTGGAACAGGAGCCACTGGTGCAGGCGTGCTTGGCTTGGCGTTCGGGTTGGGCGTCGACGCGAGAGATCGCAGCGTCGAGGGGTCGTTGATCAATTTCCCGATAAGCTCTTCAGCCCCCGACTTTCCATCCATGTAGGTGAGCAAATTGGCAAGCTGTGTTCGTGTTTCTAAAAGCTTACGAAGGGGTTCAACCTTCTTTGCGATCGCCGCGGGTGAAAAATCATCCATGCTTTCGAAGGTGATATCGCACATGAGGTTACCTTCACCGGTCAATGTGTTTGGCACGGCGAAGGCAACTCGTGGCTTCATCGACTTTAAGCGTTCGTCGAAGTTATCGACGTCGATTTCCAAAAACTTACGATCCCCGACCGCAGGAAGTTTCTCAGAAGGGTTGCCAGATAAATCGCTCAATACGCCCATCACGAACGGAAGTTGTATCGACTTTTGTGCGCCGTAAACTTCTACGTCGTACTCGATCTGCACCCGGGGGGCACGATTCCGGGCAATGAATTTCTGTGCACTTTGCTTGGCCATGCGAATAACCTTCAATGTTCAAAACGGAGATACTGGCGAAAACGGTCAGTTGGTCATGCAGAGCAAACTGCGTGTCAACTTTGCTGAGCGAGTCGAACAAGAGTTCGGCTGTAGTTTAATAACTATCGTTGGACGGTGGGGGGGGTGAGTAGGCTTTTTCAGGCTCCTTGCTAGGCTTCGCTGCGGGAGTTGCAGGGCTCTCATCCTCCTCGCTCTCCGGTCCTCCAATCAACAAAGCCTGGTTGATCCCATCGGGAGAGATGTCTCGGAGAATCTCCAAAAAGCTCTTATTAGAAAGCCTTCTGGCGCGACGTAAAAGCATGGGTAACGGGCTCGAGGGTTCGTTTTTCTCAAACCATGCGATGATCTTGGCAAGGCATTCGATCGCGTCGTTTCTCGATGCGATCTGCAACTTGGAAACCGAGAATGGAGTGCTAGCCGATACCTTTACTATGGCATCTTCTGCGGAGGCAGTTCCAGGTCCAGCGGACAACTCCACCTCGCTTGGGCCGGATTCGTCTTCGGGGCTAATCGTCGCGATCCAAGAAGACTGCGTTTTGCTGATCGCCCTGAGTTCTTTCAGTAATGGATCAAAGTCCGGGCTGTCGTTGATGCCGACTTGAGATGAGAAACCTTCTTCGATCTTCTTTAAGAACTCGATGCTTTCATCGACAGCGGCGAGCAGCTGCTGATGTTCGGTCATGTTGCCAGATCGAAAGACAGCCTCGACCTTCTTCAGTGTGGGAGGGTCATCCATCCCGTCCGGTGGGGGCATGTCCCCCTTCGCGATCATCACATCTTGCAAAGAAACAAGACCAACGGATCTGCTTTTCGCAAGCGGACTGGTCCGCACTTGCCGGATGACACCACCTGGCTTTGTGAGACTTAATAGGGCATTGATGCGGATGGTTGGATCGTTGTCATCGTCAGGATCCAACAGTGGGAAGCACGTATCCCAATAGTTGTTGACGGTGTCGCTGATGTATTCAAGTCCGTCCCGAAGACCGATGAGTCCGCGTAAATCTAATTCCGCTTGGACGAGATAACTGGCGATTCGAAGATCTTTCGATCTCGCCAGCAGCTTCATCGCGAGCTGGCGCACGGTGTTCCAATCTGGAGGGGATCCCTCGATAACAGTGGCTCCAAACTCCTGTTCCGAGGTTCCCTGTGAAGCTTTTTCCATCGCGGCGAAGTCGGGATCGTATTCTAGATCGGACCCGGACGGGCTCTCGGGTGAGACCGGTACGAAGAGGGATCGTAGATCGTCTGACATGGACGGGGCTCTCACAGCAGAATAAGAAGACACAGAACTCGAGCCATCATCGACTAAATTCCAGAATCACTTTGTAAACTTTAGTGGACGAGAGATATCCGCTAAATTCGTCGAATCGATAAAACCGGCTAAGTCTACCTTGGAAGGATAATCATCGCGTGCGTAGCGCACAAGAAAAATGAGAGATTCTTCGCAGGTCGATACTACCAGAACCAACGCGATTCCAAGATGAAAAGCGAATCGGCGAGCCTTTGACCCGACAGAGGGAGCGAACAGCCGGCGCCTAATTCAAACAGGCCAAAGTCCCCGCGGTTGTCGGCCGCGTATCGAATGCCGGGGGTGACGTTGACGACCAAATCGCCATCGACAGCGCGGATTTGTTGGGAAGCATCGCGAGCCAATCCGTTCAGGATACTAAAGGTGCTCAGCTCGAGTGATGGGATAATCGCTTGATTGTCCGTCTCCCAATAAACGTGGTTGATGCCAGTCGCGAACTTGAGCACCTGACCGCGGTGATTGAGGTCGCCGGCGAGTGGGAACCAAAACTTCAACTCCCCATGCAACCAAGTTGTTTCTCGAAATTGATTCCGAAAGAGAAGGCCGGGCTCGAGAGCAACGCTTCCGGTGCCCAATCCCATCTTCGCTGACCCGGTTGAAAACTTCGTGCCGAAGTACTGCGTCAACATCCATTGCTTGCCGTCTAAGAGAACGGTCTTCACCGCTAAGCTCATATCGGACAAACCAGCGTGGTTGCTGTTGAGCTCCGGGTCGACAGCTCGAAAGGGGACTTCGAACGATGTGGAGAACTTTTTGCTACCCAACTCAAAACGCAATCTCGCCTCTTGATAATCCAATGACGATTCTCCGAGGGCGGGTCCCAGCGGTCCACCCGTGGCCGCCCAAAAATACTCGGCGCGATCAGGCAATTGATAGCCTTTAGCGAGATTGATCCGAGCCCGGAAATTGTTGGATGGTTGTGCGGCATCGATATCGAACAAAGAGAACGCGAGCCGTTCTCGACCCAACCCCGGTTCCGATGAAGAGGACGCGTAGAAAGCCGGAGATCGACCAAACTCCCGTGCGATCGGTTCGAAGACAGGCTCTGCGGAAACGATCTCCGTCGGATAAGGAGTTGCCGGCGTGAGGATAGGAGGTGGAAGCTCCTCTTGGACATAGACAAACGGATCGGCACCACCCGAAAGGTTGGCACTCGGTCGAGAGAAGAAACTGAACTCGTTTCCTCCGCTTCCGGGCATAGGGGTGTCGGTGGCGATGTGGAATTGAGGGACTACCTCAACGGACGAACCCTGTCCATCCATCGCTTGAGGAAGCGAAAGGATTCTAGCAGGTGCATTGCTGTCCGAGGGGATTCCAGATGGATCGGTGGGCGATTGGGCAAGAACTGGAGTTCCGGAAAACCAAATCGCGAGCAGGACGCTCCATGACCATGTCCACGCGTTGCTCCAGCCGGCGCAGCGACAAGAACAACCGTGCTGGTGCTCTCGGCAAATGGGGCGAACGAGAAAAGGCGGCAGTGATTTCACGCGATGCTACCTAGGCGATAAACATGTTGGATCCGTAACGGTTGTATCGGGCATGACGACTCGAGAATTGAGGTTGAACCGGTTGGCTCTGGCGAAAACACCTCTTTTTAAGGATGTCTCGCCTGAACACCTTGTTCGATGCCAATTCACAACTGAGGGAATCCAGAACCGGGGGAATTAAGTCAAATAACTCCATCCGAAGCCAACGAATCGCTATATTTACGCCGACAATCAGGACATGCGTTTGCCGATAGGAGTAGTCCCAACCGGTCGTACAGAAAACGCTAGCACTCCTCCCTCAACGGTGCAGAGCCGTTGTGAGTCGCAAATGGGTGCGCGAAACGCAGTCAGCGTAGCCCCAGCTGCCTTCGATGGAATCGAAATCAACTATGCATCAACATCCCGTTCATTGGTACGAAGGGGCATTCCTCAGGCCTCAGCATTTTCAAGCAGCGGAAAGGCATTGGGCCTCGAGTTTGGCCAGGAGCAGTCTTTACGACAATCCTCACCACTACGGCATTGTTTCGATCGATTTCAGTCGAGAGTCTCTGGCCAATCATCAGTTTGAATTGCGTCGGCTTCAAGCTCGCATGCCGGATGGTACCCTCGTGGACTTGGCGATTGGCGAAGAGCCGAGCCGAATTGACTTGCAAAAGTCCTTCAATCAACCATCGACTTTGTCAGCGAATTTGTCGGATGCCTTCGACAAAGAGAAGACGATCAAAGTCTATCTAGCGATCCCCAATCTTCGGCTGGGGCGCGTCAATGTCGGAGCTCGCGGACAAGCGAATCAGAACGAACTCCGATACCTGGAGGAGAACACGTCTTATCCCGATGAAAGCTGGGGTGGGGATGAGCAGGAGATTCAGTTAAAGCGATTGAACGTCCAGTTGTTGGTGTCGACCCAAGATTTATCAGGCTATTGTGTCCTGCCGCTTGCCCAGATCAAGAGATCGAGCGATGGAGAGAGCTCGCCTCAGTTAGACAACACCTACATTCCACCATTGCTTACGGTCGATGCTTGGCCTTATCTGAACCGCGACATCATGCGCGGCATCTACGATATGATCGGCCAGAAGATCGAGTTGTTGAGCCAGCAGGTCATCAATCGGGGAATCGGTTTGGATAGCCGAGATCCTGGCGATGCAGAACGGATCCTGATGCTGAGCCAACTTAATGAAGCCTATGCGGTTCTTTCTATACTCGCCTTTGATCGAGGGGTGCCGCCTCGCGTCGCGTACATTGAATTGTGCAGGATCGTCGGCCAGCTATCCGTGTTTTCGGCTGCGAAGAAGGTCGCAGACCTTATGCCCTACGATCACGACAATTTGCAGGAGATATTCGCCGATGTACGCAGCAAGATCGAAGCGTTGATCCATGCTGTTCGGGACTACGAAGTGCAGCAACGGTACTTTGTCGGTATCGGTCATGGATTGCAGGTCGCGCTCGACCCCCGATGGTTTAACTCCGATTGGCAATGGTTCATCGGGGTGGACAAAGGAGAGCTCACGCAACGTGAGTGCTTGGAATTGTTGTCAGCCGGACAGCTCGATCTGAAGCTCGGTAGTTCTCGGCAGGTCGAGTTCTTGTTTAAACAGCGCGTTGCCGGTGTGACTCTAACACCTGTTGATCGACCCGTACGAGCCTTGCCCGGACGCGCGGACTGGGTGTTCTTTGAAGTCCCTCGGCAAGATACGCCCGCTTGGCGAGACGTCCAAGAAACCCAAACGCTCGCCATTCGCCTCAAGGATTCGTTGATTGCGAATTTGGATCGATTGCAGGGACAACAGACCTTGGTGGTCGTCGCATTCGGAAGAAAGATCGCCCTCAAATTTGCTCTCTTTGCAGTACCGGCTCAATCGTGACACCAAAGTATTCCCTCGCAGTAGATCCTTTCCTGCTCCACTGCCTTCAATTGCTCGATCGAATCGGGAGCGGACAAGAGCCCAATCCTCAAGAAGAGCGGGTGCGTATGAAGGTGTTGTTGGAGAATGGGCAAGCGATTGTCGGCGCGGGTGCTGATTGGGAGCTCACCAGTTATGCGTTGGTCTCTTGGATCGATGAAATGTTAGTAGAAGCGAATTGGTCTCACCGTGAATGGTGGAGCAATAACGTGATGGAAAGAGAGCTGTTCAACAGCCGCGACTGTGCGGAAAGATTCTTTATCAACGCAAAGGAAGCATCGACACGATCTTTGCGAGATACGCTCGAGGTTTATTACGTCTGCGTCGTTTTGGGGTTCCGTGGCTTTTATAGCGAACCAAATCTTGCTGCTATGTTCAGCAGCAGTCTTGGGCTCCCATCGGACATCAAAGATTGGGCTCGGCAAGTGGCTATGTCGATACGTCTTGGACAAGGGCGTCCTACTCTATCGCCTCCTCGTCGCGAAGTCGTAGGAGCTCCTCCGCTCGCTGCCAAGAATCGCGTCGTTTGGCCGTGGTTGATTGCGTCCATGCTGGCCGCGTGGAATATCCTTTACTTCGTTTTGATTATCAGCCGGTAATTGTGGCACCGATCTGCTGATCGCGATTATCTCAGGAGAATTGACATGTCAGGTGCTGCAGGAGATGCAAATGGGGCCGGCGAAGGATTGGAACCGACGGACGCTCAGTCGGACCAACCGACGGGTTGTCTCACTCGAATCATTCCTGTATCGACCCCCGGCTGCGCGTCCGCGTTGACGCTTGTCTTTCTTCTCACCACGGTTGTTTCCGTGTGGGTCGTCTTTTGGCTTGATCCTGCTAATGTCCCATGGAGACATGGTTACAGCTGGCTGAGGATCGTCACGATTCTTGCGATGATCGGCTTGATTCCTTGGGTTGTCTACAAAACGATTCAGGCTTGGCTCGATGGACCGCAACGTCCCTTTCCCGAGCTGGATATGGCTTGGCAAGCTGGGATTAATGCGCTCGCAGCGAACGAGTTGACCCCCCAGAATGCACCTATCTTTTTGGTGATCGGGTCAAGTTGTGAGGCTCAAGAAAGAGCTATCATGGCAGCGACGGGCATGAGCTTTAGCGTCAACGGAGTACCTCATGGCCCCGCACCGATCCACTGGTACGCCAACGCGGAAGCTATCTATCTTTTCTGTTCAGATTCGAGCTGGGTTAGCGCCCTCGCTTCGTTGCGCGAAGAACTCAATGCCGAGTTCACTCCTATTGGTCCGGATCTCCTGGCTGAATCAAGTGAGTTGCCTTCCTTCTCGCCTGCCGATACGAATTGGAGTCAACCCCCTGTCGTGTCGTCCGACAATACAGCGCCATCGATCTCGCCAGCTCCTTCGCCCCCACCATCCAACCCAACGAATCCTGCACCACGTTTTCGAGGAACTCTCGAGTTCGATTCCTTTGAAGCGTCGAATGCTCCGCAACCGGCACCAACACCCACTCCGCAGCCATCGCCAACTCCGACTCCGTATCGGGGGACTTTGATTCTCAGCGGAAACGGCGATAGCGATGCGGCTCACGCGGCACCCCGAATACCAACCGCGGCCGTTTCCAACGAAACATTTTCAAGGCCCCCAGCATCCACGTCGTACAGCTCGGCAATCGGGTCAGAGCCGGCTGACAACAAAGGCGCTCGCAAACCTGTTTTGGTATCACACCAATATTCAAGCGCTTGCCTGCAAGAGCTCGCTTATCTCGGGACGCTTGCCCGCAAATCGAGACAACCTTTGTGCGCTATCAACGGAGTTTTGACGCTCATTCAGATGGAAGCAATTCACGGTGCACCACCCGAGCTCGAAGAACTGACCAAGGCGATACGTTCGGATTTGGAAACCATCCAATACGCATTTCGTATTCGATGCCCTGTAACGGCATTGGTGGTTGGGCTTGAAAAGGAACAAGGTTTCCGAGAACTCGTGCGGCGCGTCGGCCGCGACCGAGCGTTGAGCCAGCGATTTGGGAAGCGTTTTGATGTTCAGAGTATTCCGACGCGATCTGAAATGGCATCGTTGGCTACTTTGGCATGCAGCGCCTTTGAGGATTGGACTTATTCGCTCTTCCGAGAGGAGCAAGCTCTGACAAGACCGGGGAATACCAAGCTTTACGAGTTGCTTTCAAAAGTGCGCTGCAATTGGAAATCCCGCCTTTCGATGATCCTATCGCAAGGCTTTGGGTGTGAAGACACAGCGAAGCCTGACGGTGATTCTCTCCTCTTTAGCGGCTGTTACTTCGCAGGCACAGGAGAGTCTCCCGATCGTCAAGCGTTCGTGAAAGGTATTGTTGAAAAGCTAAATGAAGAGCAAGAGTTTATCGAGTGGACGCCCAGTGCCTTACGTTCTTATCGATTGCAATCGAACATTGCCAACGTCGGTGTCATCGTCGTTCTCGCGTTGTTGCTGCTCTTGATAGGGATGATGATTTCCTATTCAGCAGGCATCGTTTGAAGGCAGAAAATGTGGGCGAGGTATCGAATCTCGCTTCTGGAGTGGAGCCTCAGCGTCCAAGGATAATTCGGTAACTCGGCAACAATGCGGTAGAAGCTCGAGCCTTTCGAATCGAGCCAAGAACGGAGTAGGGACGGACCGTCGCCATGGTGTTCGCCTCGTTGAGAATGTCCACCAATCCAGCCAATGGCAGGAGTCGCTGCAACGGACCAATCGTAGGGGCAGGATAGCCGCGCTATGCCGCCTGCCTGGAGTAAGAGCCGAGTCATTTCTAAAAGATGCACCGGAGATCGAACCGCGTCCAGTACGTTGAACCCAAAACACTCGGCGAACATTGGAGTAGCAAAAGGGGGCTCCAAGATATCCACGGCCCAGAAGTCGACTGGATTCTTTGGAAGACTTGGTGCCGTAATGAATGTATTTTGGTAGACAACCCCCATGTGGCGGAGCGGGAACCTCGCAGTTCCGGTTCGCAAGATCTGCGATGCCATTCGTAGCATGCTCCAGTTCAAATCAATTCCGAGTACGCCATGTTCGTTGGTATGTGCAAGGTCGAACGTTGTTCTACCGCAAGCGCATCCGATATCGAGAACTGGACCGCGATTCGCGCTCTCGACCATGTTCATGGATGCGGTCATGAGGGAGCGAATCGAACCCGGTTTTCCGAGTTCTATCGAGTCGATAACGGGCTCACTTTCAGAGTGGCGCACAGGCGTGATCCAGTCCCCGTAGTGATCCCAGGCATAACAACTGAGGTGTTGCCGGCTCGTGTCAAATAAACTTCCTTGTCCGCAACAATCACCCAACAGGCTCTCCATGGCTGGATGAAGATCGCTCCGATGGACGATCGATTGGATGTTCTCCGAGACATACCGTTGCACATCACGAAGCAGGATAGGAATACCATCGAGGATCGGAAACTCAGCGTTGCATTCCAAGTTGGTGCATTGAATGAAGCCTTGGAGGACATGGAAGTTGGATTCCTCCAAGACGCTTTTTATTATCAATGGACTATTGGGGATGCCACGTTGGTGCAAGCAGACAGGGCAAACAGGTCTAAGCGACTGGAATAAATCGAAGCGCAAGTTGGTTTCCTCAGCCGCCGATTAGAACGGTAGCACAGCCTGGTCCCGTCACTTTACCTGTTGGCCCAGGAATCGGGCCAACGCAGGCCGCATGCGCTGTGGCATCGTTGACTCTAGCCGCAGGGAGCCCACCCCGCCGATGAAAACATTCGCTTGCCCTTTCACGATCGCCAAGGGCATGGGTGGGTGCGGCTGTGGGGTAGGGGTAGGCGCAGCCGGGTGTATAGGGGCATGGCAATGAGGGCCGTCTTGAAGGATCTGGTCGCCTACGCGTGCAGCTGGCATTCCCATCTAAGTACCCATCTATCTTTCGTCATTGCATCAAATCGCGAACCAACGGATGGTTGGCGGTGACCAGATCTTAATCGCAGGACTTGGATTGCGTCAACTTTGCATGAGCGATGACGTATACTCGAGCGGGGCTACCAAGCCCAGGAAATCTTGTAAAAGGATCCTTGCACGGGCTTTAGGATCATCCAGGTGACGACCGTACCGTCCGGTAGTCGCTGAGGCTTGCAATTCTCTAATGAATGAAAGCGGTGGCCGCCTGGTGCAGCCCACTCGCCGCGCACTTCCTTACACGGTTGATTTGGGTCAAACCAAACTTGAATCAGCAGAGTGTCTGTCTCATCTGTGATGCGAGTTTGCCACCATTGTTGACCTGGATTAAAGAACGCATCGACGTACCTTAATCCAATAGGTCCACAATCGAAAACGGTTCCAGCTTCCCCGTCCGGAGGGGTAATGACGATCTCCCACTGCTTGTCACTGTGCGCTAAGTCACCTGGCGATACGTCGACTTTGCGAAAGGAAACGGAACTAGGCGCCACTTCGCAATCGATGCCATCACCCCAAGTCAAAAAAGGGAAGAGATAGGGCTCAAGCTCTTCATCCAGCTTTACGATGCGATACGAATTCCAAACCATGGCGTCTCTGCCGGGGCGCCAAGCATTTTTGGTTTCTTGGTGATCCATGGAATTTAGCGATCTTTGACCGCGAAGGTCGATCACTTTCCAGTGGTGAAGCAATCGGAACCTTTGAAGGCCCGCTGATTGCTCAATCGCGTTCTTACTTAGCGCTCTCCCTGAATCAGGGGTATCTCTCTCAGCTAGCAGCGACTCGGGTAATACTTTCAATGTCGCCGACAGCACTTGTAGAGTGCGAGCATCACAACTGCCGCCTCGCTTTATCTTCGAAATGGTTCTCGCATCCAATCCAGCATGCGAAGCAAACTCTTGCTGGCTCCAGCCGCGGCGCGTGTAGAGTTTGGTCAAGAGTTCGCCGTCGAGAAACACGCCCCTTTTAGCCATCGAACGAACGACTCCCAAAGTCAATGATTTCTAAACCGATTGCAGTTTAAGGCCGGTGACCAAAGTTTCAATGGTCAAGGTTGCATTTCATCTCTGCACGACAAATCTGCGCCGACCGACTAGAATGCCTGCGTTGCTTCTGGACCATCCTCGCCCTAGCAAGCTTTCTGGTAAGATTCTGGGCTTGGGCATGGCTTAGCAACGACAGGGCCCATTTACCGCTGATTGTTTACTCTGTAATTCGTCATTCATGAACGAGAACCAAGAAAACTCCACCCACCGTTCAAGTTACCCTGCTGAACTATTCCTTGAACGCCTGATTTTTGCAAGTCGTTGGGTTCAGGCTCCTTTGTTCATCGGGCTGATAATTGCGTCTGTGCTTTACGCGGTGCGATTCGCATTCGATCTCGTCAAGCTTATGCCCCTCGTTTTCACAGCTGAATCGTCCGAACCCCTTCTGCTGGCGGTCTTGGGTCTGGTAGATATGACGATGGTTGCGAATTTGATCGCGATGATTGTGATAGGAGGCTACACTCTTTTTGTCAGCAAGCTCAACATCGGGAGTCACGAAGATCGGCCTGAGTGGCTCGATAAAACAACGGCTGCAACACTCAAGATCAAGCTTGCGTCTGCACTTGTCGGAGTCTCCGGGATTCACTTGCTGAAGACATTCATCGAGATAGGGGGCGGTGTCGATCTCAGCCTGATTCATCCGGAGTCATCGCACTCGGAGCATGGACTGGATAATATGAAGGTGATGTGGCAGGTCGTCATACATGTAGTCTTTCTTCTCTCCGCCCTGTTGTTGAGTTGGAGCGAACGAATCTTGCACCCACCACACAGTTCATCGCACTAGCACAAGTTCCTTTTCTAAGTCCCTTAAAAAAAGTTGAATCAAATGAGCGTCCTGACTTTAACCCGAGAAAAATGGAAAAGATTCAAGGAAGACAACAACCTTTCCAAGTCGAGCTTTTTTAAGAAGGCAGATGTCGGTCCACAATTGGACAAATTTCAAAAGGCGCTTGATTCCTGCAAGCGAACCCCGGGCAAGAAGAGTCTGAGCAAGTGTTTCTCCGAAGCGGATAAGCTTGAGAAGGCGATCGATAAGTTCATCAAACTGAAAGAAGCAAAAGCAGAGCTTGATGAAAAGGCGACCAAGCAGCTCAAGTCTTGGAGCAAAGAACTCGGGACAGTTACCAAGGGACTTGCGAAGCTCTACAAAGAAGCGGGGGCAGATCTCGACAAGCAGGATGTTGAAAACATGGAAAATCGATTCTCGGAACTGGGGCTTTAGTAGTCTAGCTGTTCGATGACGCGGATTGTTCCGTACTAAGAACGCGTATCTCCACCAACGTGGATTAACACTCCGTAACTCAAAATTCTGTACCTCAACGTTGGGCAATAAAAAAAGACCTCAGGTCCTATAAACCCGAGGTCTTTACGCTTGTTGGACGAGAGTGTTTCGCGTTCTGCGAAGCACTTTGCTTTCCCGATTGTCGCTTACGGATTACCGGTGGTCATACCCATGAGGGCTTCTTCTTCCTCGGGGATGATGATGTGCGGAGTGACGGTCATCATCAGGGTAGAAGTTTCGCGGCCGATCGCGTCGTTCTTGAAGAGTCGGTTCAAGTAGGGGATCTTGCTCAAGATCGGTGCCCCACGCTCAACTCGACCTTCTCGAAGTCGCTTGATACCTCCGAGGAGGATCGTACCGCCGTCTGGCACACTCACTGTGGTTCCGATGCTGGTCGTACCCAAGGTTGGCTGCTGGACTGTCGTACCTTCAATGATATCTTCCTCATCATCCCGTGTGCCGGACGGCGTACCGTTCGGATTCAGAATGCTTGTACCCGTTCGGGTTACTCTTCGGCCTTGGAACGTAAACGTTCGGTCGGTCGATTCAAGTCGAGTGAACTGAGGATTGAGCGTCATGCGGACGAACCGTCGGTCTTGCGAAACAACAGACTGCACCGTCATTTGAGTTCCTTCATTGAGGACCACCACGATCGGTCGTTGTGCAACAGCAAAGTCGCCAACGACAGGGCTAAAGGAGGTGACGAACGGTCTTTGTGCCGTATCGTTGATGCTCGCTGTCTGACCATCGAACATGGTCACCTTCGGAGCATTCAACACGTTCTGACGGCTGTTCCCCTGCGACGCTTGCAGGAAGAAGTACAGTTCCAGATCGCTGAGGATCGCCACGCCAAACGAGGTCGCTTGGTTGATATCCGGGTTGCCGAATGGAGGCGTCACCGAGAAGTTGTTCCCGAGTGTCATATCGAGGTCGGTGGTGAAGGTCGGACCTTGCGTTCCAACTCCCGACGCCAAGCCAACCGCAACACTCGGTCCAGAGTCATCATTTGGCAATTGACGTACATTGTCGTCGATCTGCATGTCGAAATCGACACCGATACGCTCGAAGAACGTGTCTTGCAACTGGATGAATCGAACTTCGATCGTAACCTGGAGATCCTGGAGTGCTCGCAGGCTCTTTAGCAAGTCAGCTATTTGCTCGTGTGTCTCTTGTGGAGCGGATACGATCAGTGTCAAGTTTTGGCTAAACGGAGTCATCGTCGACGTACCACCGTTCAAGTCCCAGAGATCTGGTGTGATGGTACTGCGAATCAGATTCATGATATCGCCGTAGTTCGCCATGGCGTTCCCACCACCCAGGCCACCTGCTGTCGGAGGCATCATCGCCCCTGGCAAAGCGCTGGCCAAGCTCGGGGAAATACCGTTGGACGGCGGCATGGCTGCGATCTGAGCCATCACCTCCGACTTCGGATCGATGCTGGCAACTCGCGAGGCGTTGAGTGGATTGCTCGCAGGACCGACCGTCGCACTCGCCAAGTTGGATTGCGCATAGAAGGCTGCTTGCAATGCTCCCGCCATACCGAAATTGTTATCCGACACAAAGTTCGGGATCGGGATCACCAGATCCTTTACGTTGTACGTTCGGTTGATATTTTCTCGCTGAGTGAATCGCTTGCTCTGAATGGTCAGAAGCTCGTTTCTCACGGCATAGGTCAAATTCCAAGGTTCCAGAATTTGATTCAGCGCACTCTTGAGCTGGATGGAGTTACCTCGCAAGTCCAAGCTGATGAGTTGATCTTCGGTAATTCCTTCTTCGGTGATCGATCGAGTATCGATCGCGACAGGAATTCCGAACATCTCGCCGATCGTATTCATGACTTCGCCCAACGGTCGCTTGTCAAAGCTACCCGAGAACGGCTCGGTAAGCGCTTCTCGGATGCGTCGCTCCGAAGGAAGCATCTTGGAGTCTTCTACGTTCCCGAGTCGGTTCTTCGTCAGAAGAGCCCATGTCTTTTGATCGGGGAAGGAGAAGGGGCGATTGTCATCGTTTGGTACCGAAGCGAGGTCCACGTTGAGCATTTGTCGCGTGAAGCCTTCATCCTTATCGCTTCGGATGAGCTCATATTCTTCGTATCGAGCTTGAATCTTCGCCTTGGTCATCATCACCGAAGCGATTTCCGAGCCAGGTTTGAGTTCCGATACCTTCTTCGCGACTTCGATCGCTTCGGGGAATCGGCGCGAATCGATCAAGTCATTGTATTGGTCGACCAAGCTTTGAACTTGAAGATCGGTCTTGGCTCTCGCCGTGGCTTCGACCTCCATCCGGTTCTCTATCTGCTTATTGCGTTGATCGAGTTCGATAGCAACTTTGTTTTGCTCGACCCAGTTTTCGATATTGGCGGTGACCAAATCGATTCGAGTGAGCAAACTCTTTCGGTACTCAGCGCTCACATCGGATTGACCGATACGTTGACGTAGAGTGCGAAGCTTATCGAGAGCTTCCAAAGGTTGGTTTGCGACTGCCAATCTTTCAGCATCGGCGATCTCGCCAGTGACTTCGGAGAAGAGCCGTTGCTTGCGAATCTGCATATCGCGGTCTTCGGCACTAAGAGCAGCGATGCTCTCAGGAGCGCCGGAGGTTCGCGAATCCCCTTGCAACAATGTCAGTTTGTCTTTGAGTTGAGTCAACGTTGGAGCGTCGAGCTGATCTTTCTTTTGCCAAGCAGCTTTGAACTTCTCCATCGCTGCATCTTTGTTGCCGGCGGACAGTGCGCTAATGCCTTGTTGATAAAGCTCAGGGCCGCTGGTTTCTGCATCGTAGCTGGTGAGAACACCGCTAGCAGGGGCAACTTTGGAGCCATCCTTTTGCGGTTGGTAGACGCCCGATTGCACACCGCTCGACATATTGCTGTTCGTCGATGCGTTCTGGACCCCTTGATTCGCAACAGGAAGGGTTGCGGAGGCTTGCGCAACTCCGCCAGACAAGAGGGCTTCTCGGCCTCGAACTGCGAGTTCGACTTCCCAAGGCTTCATCTGGCCAGGCCCAAAGTCCTTGTCAGCTACCTTGAGTGCATTGGCTTGATTGATCAGTTGACGAGCTCCCGCCACATCGCCGCGGTCGAGTGCCAGTTTGGCTTGCGAGGCGAAAGAAGCCGCTTGATCACGAAGCGGGTTCGGTGCTGCGTTACTACCTCCTGCGACCATCCCAGGGAGCGGTGGCAAGGTGGTAGGCACACCAGTGGCCATCGCTTGCCCGCCAGCGGGAGGCAAAAGGGGCAGAGCATTGGGGGCTGGAGGGGTAGGCTGTGCAGAGCGCATCGGATTGTTTGCTGATGCCGTGCTCGAGGCAATAGCCAGCGAAACGGCCGACTCAATCGCTGAAGTCGGAACGCCCTTCGCCATAAACTCTTGCCGTGCTTTGATCAGCTCGGTGCTAAACTCGGATGTCGCAGGTCCTGCCAAGTGAGCTTGAGCCAAGGTCTGGAGAGCCACTTCGCGCCGACCTTCCGCCAAAGCAGCTTTCGCTTTGGCCAGCATCTCTCTCGCGAGAGTCGCTGAGTCAGCTACCGCTGTAGAAGCCGGTGCAGCAGTTGGTAATGCGTTAGCTCCAGGAGCTGTCGCTGGCAATGAAGGCAGAGACCCTGTTGGTTGGCTTTGTGCGCTAACCGTCGATGTAGAAACCATTGGCGTGGCAAGACCCACAAACAATGGAACATAGACGGGCGAGGACGCCGCTGACAACGTGGTCAATAGCCGTAATGTCCGTAGAGGATTGAGGTGTTTCAACGCGACACTCCTTTATCGCTACTAATTTTCCAGTAAACGCTCGTCTCGTATCGACAGTCTTCAAGAGGCTGCGGGACCCCAAGCCTTGCATCCATGAAGGCACCTGAGTCCTGCGACCTCTCGCAACTTTTGCGTAACAATCAACGGAATAGGCCTTGTTCTTCGAGCCCGTCAATATCACTTTCCAGTTCGAAGAAACTTTTTTCCAAAAGGTAATTTAGGCAACCTTTTGAGGCCTTTTCCAGCTTGCTTATCCTTCGTGAATCACCGAGTTCAACACGTTGGCTCGGATTTTCTGCGCTGAGGAGCGATCGATTTATCGATAAATCGTTCCGCCACCCAAAGTTTGCATCGCACGCGGCTGTCCGACGGTGTGTTCGACGCCCTGCGAGCCGGTCAGCTCACTCGAAGAACTGCTTTCACGATGCTTTTGAAATTGTTGCAAGTAGTAACTGCCATCGCTCGCTGTAGTGGTCGCGGCAACTCCTGAGGGTGCAAGTTGAGTGCTTGGGTGCATCAGCTTGTTATCAATCAGGCCTGTGCTTGCAGCGATTCGGGTAGTGTCCGCTACTGTGCCACTTGCTAATTGCACAGGAGAGCCATCAGATCCTATGTTCGCAACAGCGGGTTGCACCGAAGAAACCATGGCATTGGCCGCGAGAAGCGGACGGGTCGAGTAACCCAATGCCAAGGCGGTGTGCTGATTGACAGCTCCACCGCCATCGATCACCCAGTTGTTCCAAGCTGTTTGGAGATTGCCGACCAAAGGGTATCCATAGACCTGTTCGGTTGCCGTATACCAGTCATCGTTACGCATGCCGAGTTCTAGGAATCGAATGAATTCGCGAGGGCCACTTTGCGCAATCAAAAAGCTGGTGACGCTGTAACCTTGTGCGTACAAGGGGAGCATGTCTGCGGGATAGTCGCGAAGCGCAAAGAGAGTTGCAAAAGGGATCCCTTTTTGCTCGCGGAGAAATTGGACGAGCATCTTATCGTGCTTGCGTCGCTCGGATTCATGTTCGACGGTGGTGCACATGCCCTCGTCGGCCCAGCGAGGGACCGGTTTGCCGAATGGAGCAAAGTGGCTGGCAATGATCGTGTGGGTTATCTCGTGAGGTAGTACGCTATCGAGAATCCGTTCGCGTGTACCAACGACGGTCATGTTGAAGTTGACGACGGCGCCTTGGATCAAAGTGTATTTCGTTTCGCCGCTGGCGAGCTTATTCGGGCCGTCTTGCACAACGAGCGGACAAGGCTTGGACCAACGTGGCAGTTCTTCGCCTAGCCAATGTTTTGCCAAGTCCCGTCGATTCGCCTCGGCAACTTGAGCCACCTGCTGGGCCCATTCGGGGTCGCGAGCGTAGACGATGAAGTTGGGAGTTGCGACCGAAACCATCGGTGCCCCTCGAACTTGGGCAACAGCGACAGGGCTGAACCAAGTGCTCCAAAGGAGACCGGCGAATGCCAAGAATGCGATACGAGAACAAGCAAGAACAGCTTCCATGCGTGGTGCTCCCTGCATTTTCACGCCCCTCTTACATCCTTGTAAAAGAAGGTCGCGACTGGGTTAGGTGACTACGAGCGAGTGACGCGTTTCAGTCCGCGGGTCGGACATACGGGAGCGGAAGTCTAGGAGAGGATCGATTGCGGCCTCCAGAGCAATCTTGAGCCAAAGTTTTGAAAATCAAACAAAAAGTCGAGGTTGTTTTTGAATTGCTAGCTCTCGTTATAACCCGCGTTCTCGATACTCGCGGAGAGGAGTCCGTCGTCCTAGCGAAGGAATTGCGAAGTGTGCTTGAACGGTTCTTTGGAGCGCTCGATAGAGAGCTCTATGTTCTGGAATCGAAACCTACGGATAGGAACTTTTCGAGACGCCCGGCTTATCGGTTCGGTCTGCGTTGCCTCATGGCTTCTGTTCGTCGCTTATGTGGCCCGATTGCGCGAGGTGACGCACGATGCCTTTCACGAGATGGCGCTCGTGCGTGTTTTTTTTGAGTCAGGCCGTTTTCCTCTCGAGGATGTCTTCGCGTTTACCCCGACCGTCGCACCCGCCGTGCATCATGAATGGGGGACGGGACTGCTGCTCTACTGGATTGCCGGAATCAGTCCGCTAGGCCTGCATGGCATGGCTCTCTTTCGCGTGTTGATGATCGCCATGCTCGGTCTCGTTCTCTATCGTGTCGCTAGGAATAACGGTGCTCATCCGTTGTGGATTGGCTTGTGCGCGATTGCGGCGTTTCCTATCGCGTGGGTTGGTTTTGCAACGCTCCGAGCACAACTCTTCACACTTCTCTTTATAGCGTTCCAGCTCCTCTTGCAGCAGTCGGATTGGCGGGGGCAGAAGCGGTGGTGGCTGCTTTGGTGGTGCATGTTTGTGTTATGGCTCAATATGCATGCGGGCTTTGTGGTTGGAGTCGCAATGCTCGGTCTGCACATGCTCGAGCGATGGGGGGGCTTTCTCCACCAAAATTCGTTTCGATTTCGAATCCTCCCGTTTTTGTCAGAGTTTTGGCACCACCTACTCTTGATTGCTGTGATCCCGCCGAGTCTTTGTATCAACCCGTGGGGGATCGATTATCCACGCTACCTGCTTCACGCCATTACGATGCCTCGTCCGACGATGGCGGAGTGGCAGCCTTTGTGGATGACGTACCAGCCGTTGCTCGCGATTGGCTCATTCATCATCCTCGTCTCGGTGCTCGGGTACGTCGTTCGCCATCGTCGTTTCAGTCGGTTGCGAGGGTGGTTGTTTTGTTTGATTGCGGCTTATATGGCGCTCAAGCACATTCGGCACGGTTCGATTTTTGCCATCGCTTGGGTAGCGCTCGCGCCGGGCTGGCTCTCACCGACTCCGTTGGGGCATCAAGTCCTTTCTTGGATACAAAGTCGGAGACAAAAAGTTGTGCTGGTCGCATGGGGGGCGAGTCTGGCCGCGATCTGCTTCGCAATCCAGCACCCCGTCTGGCGCATTGAGCTACCGAGCAGCAACCCCGATGCAGGGATGGTTTATCCAGTGGGGGCTGTTGAGTATTTGAAGCGATCGGACTTCAGCGGCAATGTGATGACTCCCTTTTCGGCCGGTGCTTATTTGAGCTGGGAATGTTATCCGCAAGTTCGAGTGAGTATCGACGGTCGGTATGAAGTCGCCTATCGCGCGGATGTTTTGCCGAAGCACGATCTGTTTTACGAAGGAAAAGCAGGATGGCGATCGGTCATGGAAGAGTACGATGCCGATGCCATCTTGGTTAAGCAAACCGCTCCTGTCCGAAGATTACTCGGTTCGACCGAGCACGAGACCGATCACTACCGCCTGGTTTACGAGGACTCTGCGTTTGCGTTGTTTGTGCAAGATTCGCTGTCCGTGCGCGCGTCCATCGCGCCAGCCTCTTCGCTCAGACGCTGAGTTACGAAGCGATCTTCATCAGGATCGATGGTTCTCAACACCAATTCGATGCAATCGCTTTGAACTTGGCACCAGACTGGTCGAACCCCTTCCGAGAGACGTTTTGCAAGTTCCGACGGGGCGATTCCATTCATTCGGACCTGCAGAACCGTGCTTTTCCATCGCATCGAGCTCCAGACTCCCATGCCGACGCGACAATCCTTTTCAATTGCTTTCACTTGTTCGATACGTCCGAGACCTATGAGTTGCGACGCCATCTTTTCACCGCGAAACTTCAGGTTGTCGGAGCTAACGCTCAAGGCTTGAGCGGCCGGCGTTCTCTGCCAACCGTCATAGCCCTCGGTGGCTTGAAGCACTTTGAGCAAAACCGATTGGGTTAGCATCGATGCTTCGAGTCCGAGATTATGAACAACCCGCTGCACTTCTTCCCAACGAGGCGTCTTCTTGCGAGTTAGGATCACGCAACATTCGGGGCCGCCGATCCAAGCATCGCAAGGGACGAGGAGCATCTCCATGCCGAGGTGCCAACGGTCTGCAACCACCGAAGTGAGGGACGCATGTTCTGGAACGGAATGCAGTGATCCGTTGAACAAGACCTCGGTCCAGGAGACAGAATGCTGAGAGACCCAATGCGAAAGATCGGCCAGATACCGAGCCGTGGCTTCTGGATCCCCGGTCCCACCAGGCGTCGCAGTCAGCACGCTAACCGATTCAGGATGGGCGACCGTTTCCCAGTCGCTTCGCAGGCATTCGTGATTCGATCCGACTTCGTTCACTATGGAACCAGTCTCGTCCAAGATCGCCCGAAGGCTGGATGCAGACGAAACGCCGAACCGGAAAGGGCGAACGCAATCGACTCGCGGCAATACCCAACTGCTCGGTTTGTTTTGGCTCATCTTGTTTTGGCTCATCGCGACCGCAGCAATAGCGGATGTCGTGTTGGATACAACCAGTGCATCGATCCCGCCCATCAGTCCAACTGCAAGCAAGCGGAGTTCATCTGAAATGTGATTCGCTTCCGAGGGGTGGCCTGCGAGAAGCAACTGCGATGCGAGAGCATCCTGGGTTAACAATCCGTTGGTCCATCGGCTGGAAAAGAGTTCGCCTGTTCCGTTTACACCTGCGTTTTGAGGTCCCTGCTTTCCGCTACCAACGAAGGGTTCTGCCATTGATTCAGCCCAACGACTCGCCTGTTGCAAGAACTGAAGGATTCCCCCGGGGCCAAAAGGATCCTTGCCACCCACCTTTTCAACAGCCTCTTTGACCGCAGAAACCCACTGGGGTTGACCGACCAACTGGGCCATCTCTTTGATCTTCTCGAGTGGAAAGGGCAGAAGATCTTTCAGGTGCGAAGGGACTTTCATCAGGCATCTCACGTGGCAGGGGGCTGGTGGACTCAAAAGAAAATTTGCTGAATCTCAGCTCGATTATCTTCGGCATTTTCTCAAGACGTACAATAATAACCGCACATGGAATAGGTGTCTCCAAAGAGGTCGTGACGCGTCCGGCATCGCTCGACGAAGAATGGATGAAATGAAGATGGTGGTTAGCAAGGACTCAATCCGCTCCCGAAACGCATGGCTGCTGACGGCTGGGCTTGTGGTTACCTGCGGTTTTGCGGTGAATGATCGCCTAGCGGTGCCCTGCGCCTGCGGCATGGAATGGCAAACACAGGAGCCGTTGACAAAGGATCCGATGCCGCTCGTTCAAGGATTGCAGTCGTCTAGCTATCGAGTGCGCCGCGAATCTTTCTTGCAGCTTTGCGACCGCACTTATCCGGTCGATGCTTGGCTGCAGCAGCAATCCAAAAGCGAAAATCGACACGACGCCGCCTTGGCCACTTGGCTTTTGCAGCTTCGACGCACCGATGGTCCGCTCGATGAGCGATTGGAGGTTCTCAATGCTTATCAAAGCGCCAGTCAAGGGGATTCGAGTCTTCTGGGGCAGATGATCGCCAACAATCGATGGGATCGTGCCTTGGAGGTGTTTCAGATCCTGCCTGCTCCGATCGTTCAAAACATTTTGCGCGATCAAGGAGAATTGGGGCGATTGATCGAGCTTGCTTGGACAACCGGCGAGGAACGTTTCGTCCCGAAGCTTGTGGATTTGATCACTCCTCCCGAAGAGAAGCCGTTCATCAATCGTTGGTGGAGGGATCTCGGGATGCCCGCTCACTGGCAGCTGTCGATGCCCGAAACAAAGTCGGTCGAGTTGGCGAAGCTGATGGCGGCCGAGGAGTGGTCGGATGCGGTGCAGTATGCCAAATCGAACGGTCTGGAGTCGTCGCTCGAGCGAGTGCTAGTGCGGGCCGGTGATTGGGGGCAATGGCTTGAGGAAGCTCAGCGACCTGGATCGCGAATCAAGCTCAACGGTCGAAACACAGTCGGCCAAAAGCTTGCTGCCACCATGCTGTTGGGGCGTCGGGAAGAGATGCTCCAAAATTGGCACGCAATCAAAGAGCGAGCCAAAGGGACGGTGGCTGGCGCGCAATTCTCCCTCGCGTTGGCGATGGAGGATCGCGAAGCATTTCAAGCTGCCATCGATAAAGCCGAGCCTGCAGTCGCTTTCGATATTTATCACAATCAGCTGGGGGATCTCAAATCGGCGTTCGCCGTTGTTGGGCTTGCGAACTTAGAACCCGAAACCGTTCGGACTTGGTCGCAATCTTTTTTTCGAAAGCTTCTATCGTCTCGAAAACCGAATGATTCGTACCCACATGATCTGTTGCGAAGTTTGATTGGCGCTTTTCATCAGATCGGTGAGCCCGAGATCGAGAAGATTATCGATGGAGTTTGTGAACAGGAGTTATTAAGAGATTCGCGATCCGCTGGTTCCTTTCTTTCTCGCGAGCTACTCGATCTATGGCGTGTAACCAACCAACGCACCAAAGCTGTGAATTACTTGCGAGAGCTTTCGATACGAAAAAACTATCCATTGACTGT
>JALOQZ010000287.1 GCA_025459245.1 Pirellula sp. | reverse complement strand
AATCTCGACAAAGACCTTTTGACGCTCGAGCTTGTCGATTCCTTTGTCGATGTGGATCGGGACAAGCAGATGAAGTGGAACGGATCGCAAACCATCGAACTTCCTCTCAACAAAGCTTCGAAGGCCGGGACGACATCCTCGAGTCCAACCAGTTTTTCCATGATCGAGATACCGGGACAATTGCGAGAGCACAGCGAGGTCAACGAGCGTCGTCGCGAGCAATTGGCAGCTAATTTTTCCTTTGCATTAGGGACAGGGAGATACATCGCGTTTAACGATCCGATGGCGCACCAGATTCAGTACATGGTTCAGGAAACCGAGACACGCATGGCGCGGTTTCGGACCGAACCGATGCGGCGTTGGGCGTTGGGGTTCAGCTGTCTTGCTTTTGTGTGGATGGGGGTGCCTCTGGCGATCCTCATCAAGAGCGCCGACTACTGGTGGAGCTTTGGTCTTTGCTTCATCCCCATTCTGCTGGTTTACTATCCAGTGTTCGGATTAGCCTTGGAGCTTTCTAAGAAGGGGACTTGGCCCGCCGCCACATTGTGGTTAGGAAATATAGTGCTTGCAGCCATCGGTACTTGGCTCATGCGCAAAGTAATCCGAGCCTAGCCATGCGAATTCCCAGTTACAGGGGCACGAGTCGAGTCTCCATCAACATGACTCCGATGATCGATGTCACCTTTCTATTGATTATTTTCTTTTTGGTGAGCAGCCATTTGGCGAAGCAAGAGAACTTTCTCAAGCTATCGCTACCGCAGGCTTCTTCCGGGCAATCCGACGATGCAGCAAAGTCGACATTCACTATTCAAGTGTTGGGCGACGGCTCCTACCAAGTGGGGAATCAACCCATGGCGTTGGACCCGATCCGACGCATGATCGCGCAAAGAAACCAAAGCGAGAATGGCTTGGTTCGGATACGCATACGCACCGATCGGTCGTCGCGCTACGAGTCTATCGCAGGGTTGCTTCGCATATGTGCTTTAACGGGCAATAGCGATATTGTGTTCGCGGTGTACGACGAGGATTCGAGATGAAGAGTGTCTACAACGCAGGCTCGCGTTCGGCCTCGGTCGATAGCGTCATGACCCCAATGATCGATGTCGTGTTCCTGTTGCTCATTTTCTTTTTGACAACAGCCTCCTTTCAAAAGCTCGAGAAGCAATTGCCCGCTGCTTCCGCGAGCGAACCGGAGAGTTCCCCCAGCGGGAAGGCCCCGCAACCTTCAGAATCCGAAGTTTCCGACTTCAACGATATCGTGATCAAAATCACTTTGGCTAACAATGGTGTTCGATATGCATTGCAGTCCGAACCTGTCGCAGGATTCGATGAATTGGCCAATCGCGTTCATGCCGTCCTGAAAATACGGAGCGATGTGCCGGTCATTATCGATCCGGACAATCAAGTCCCCTCGGGAGAAGCGATCAAGGTGTATGATATGGTTCGCCGCAACGGTTCGGTGTCGGTGTTTCTCGTCGCGCGCTAAGGTGCGCATTACCTCAGGAGTGCTTTAGCAATGGCTCGATTCGGACTGCGTGAGTTCATTGAAACGTCAACACAAAAAGATCGAGGCCAAGGCCTCTTTGAGCTTGAGCGAGATCGCGTTCTCGAGGTCAACCTCAATGGGGATATTTGGACCAAGACCGGTTCTATGATCGCGTATGTGGGGAACGTAAAGTTCGAACGAGAAGGAATTCTGCAGCAAGGTATGGGGAACTTGCTGAAGAAGATGGTCAGCGGAGAAGGCACCCAACTCACCAAAGCTTCGGGGCGCGGAGTTGTTTATTTGGCGGACTCGGGAAAGAAAATAACGATTCTCAAATTGGAGGGGGAATCGATCTTCGTCAATGCGAACGATGTTCTCGCCTTCGAAACGAGCTTGCAGTTCGACATCAAGATGCTTCGCAAGGTAGCCGCAATGCTGAGCGGCGGCTTGTTCAATGCTAAGTTTTCAGGATCCGGAATGCTCGCCATCACCTCCCACTACGACCCGCTCACCCTCCGAGTAACTCCTGAGCTACCTGTCTTTACCGATCCCAATGCCACAATCGCTTGGAGCGGCAATTTAACGCCAGAGTTCAAAACCGACATCAGTTTTAAGACGTTTCTAGGGCGAGGCAGTGGCGAGAGTCTCCAAATGAAGTTCCAGGGAGATGGCTTCGTTGTCGTCCAGCCGTACGAAGAGATTTACATGCAGCATGGTTCGTAACGCTAAGGATCGAAGAAAGACGCGGCGTGGTAGTTGGACGCGAGACCTATCGACCGACTGCTGCCATTCGACTGTTAGCTAAGCGGGATTTCCTTCGCGTCTCAGCGAAAGCGAATAGAGCATCACGATCGTGCCAAACGCCAGCAGTGACCAAGGAAACCATTCCGAAGGCTTGAAGACGCGATTGGTGGGAGGTGGGGGGGCAGAGAAAAGCCCTCCGCTGGCTTGCTGACGGGCAGGATCGTCCATGACACCAGCGACCAGGACTGCGCTGTCGATGAGCAAGCACTCGATCCCACCGATGATCAAAACGATACCGACTGCGCAGAAGAAAGCTCGCCAGAGGGTAGCCGGACGAATCATCGATGACCTCGCTCAATCCAGAGAGTGCTTGGAATTACGGAATGCTATCTATCCGTTCGATCGGACAACTTCCCCTTACCCCTTTGCATTTTCTCATGGATTCCGGCTGGCACGATCGTAGCTATTTTGCTGTCTTGCCCTGAGCCTTCAAACTGCGGTCCATGGCTTCCGGATGCGTGAATGCGGCGTGTGTTGGTTGAGAAAATCAAAGGGCGGCTTGTAATTTACCTCGGTTTCCCACATCTATACGTTTTGCCAAACTGTTGCGACCCGCATGGGGTCTCGCTAAGATAGTTGCTCAGATTAAGGGCGAACAAAATCGCTCCGTTTCGCAGCTGCGCAAATCATGTTGCCCAAAAATCGTCGTAGAGCATTCTCGGCGGTCGGTGCGGGCTTGGTCGAGCAGGCTTTCAGATTTACTCCAAGACTTACGGGAAACACACTCCATGTCTAAAACATCTCGCCGCGGGTTTATGAAGACGACGTCAGCCATGAGCGCTGGCTACTTCGTCGCCGCTGGAACGCAGCAAGCGTTCAGCAATTCAGCTATCGAAAAGCTCAACGTTGCTTGCATCGGTGTTGGCGGCAAGGGGGGCAGTGATTCGAGCAACGCAGCGCAGTTCGGCAATGTTGTTGCGATTTGCGATGTCGATCGAGGAACTTTGGAAGGCAAAGCCAAGTCCGAAGGTTTTCAAGAGGCAGAAAAGTTCACCGACTATCGAGAGCTATTTGCTAAGCATGGCAAGAACATCGATATTGTCACGGTCAGCACCCCTGACCACATGCACGCGCCGGTCACCCTTGAAGCGATGCGATTGGGGATCAGCTGCTACACCCAAAAGCCATTGACCCGGACCATCTACGAAGCGCGCTTGCTCGCACAAGTCGCCAAGGACACCGGCGTCTGCACGCAAATGGGTAACCAAGGAACAGCCTTGGATTCTTCCCGAGAAGCCATCGCCCAGTTGCAGTCCGGAGTCCTCGGTGCCCTCAAGGAAGTTTATGCTTGGTCGAACCGACCTGTTTGGGCGCAAGGCCCTGGCCGTCGCAACAACATGGAAAAATTCACCGCGCAAGCGATGAAGGAAGATGCAGAAGCGGCACCCAAGTTGATCGCAGCCAAGAAGAAGGAAATCGAAAGAGCGCTTGAGAAACTGGATTGGAAGGCTTGGATCGGTGTGGCTCCCGACCGCGAGTTCTGGCCAGGACTCTATCACAGTTTCCAACACCGAGGTTGGTGGGATTTCGGAACTGGAGCCCTTGGCGATATGGCTTGCCATCAGCTCACCGTTCCGTTTGCTGCGTGTGGTCTTCGCGATCCGATTTCGGTTCAAGCCAAGACGACTGGTCACGATTTCGATAGTTTCCCAGCAAGCTCGATCATTAAGTTTGAGTTCCCAGAGACGAAAGAACGACCTGCAATTCCATTCTGGTGGTATGACCGAAAGGGCAACAAGCCACCGATGGAAGTCTTCAAGAAATGGGGCATTGAAAACGTTTCCGACAGCGGTGTTCTCATCGTTGGAGAAAAGGGAGCGTTCTACAGCTCGGACGATTACTGCGGTAAGTATGAGCTCAAGGGAGTCGAGAAGGTCAAAGTCGATTACGAGCGAGCCGAAAACAAAGGCAACAACGACGTCAACAACATGTACGAGCTCTTCCGAGCGAAGATGGCTGGCAATCCAATGATTTGCAAGTCGAACTTCATCGAGCGAGCTGGTCCACTCACCGAAACGATCCTGCTCGGAAACCTTGCTGTTTGGGCAGCTTCCAAGGGTGGCGCTGACGGCGAAATGGGCGAGTGGGGCGAAAAGGTCGAGTGGGATGCAAAGAATCTCAAGGTTACCAACTTGGCATCGCTCAAGACGCCACGCGTCGCGGACTTGATCAAGCCGACCTACCGAACTGGCTATCGACTGGATTAATTCAGTTCGTTGGTTACTCTGGTATGAATTCATCCCAGAATAAGCGGTTATCGACGGGAGTCAGTGGACTCCCGTCGTTTTTTGGTAGGTAGACCAACCTTCCGCCCTGCCTGCTCGTTCCATCCGTAAACTCGACGCCCCCATTGAGGTATCTGTGAACAAGATCTTCCGAATTGCTTTGCTCTCAGGCATCGTTACCCCGTGCTGTCTCGTCGGGGCGAGTAGCTCCTTCGTCTCAGCTGCAGGAGCTGCTGTTCAACCTGCGGATGCTCAAGATGTGGCTGCAGCCAAAAAGCGGCTGACCGAGCTGGGGTCGGTCGCCAAGATGACCATGGACGGAGACAAACTGGTCGAGATCGTTATCTCTGAGGGATCCAAAATTACCGATGAGGATCTTGCGCTTTTCAACAAGCTCAGCGACCTTCGCAAGCTGCAGATACTCAACTGCAGATCCCTCAACAACGAATCCGTTTCAAAGATCCTTGGTTTGAAGAATCTCAAGTCGCTATCGTTGACCAACACCGTTTTGGACGACAGCGGGGTTGCCGCCATTGTGAAGGCTTATCCGGAGTTGGTTGAGTTAGATCTCTCCTCCAACTCCAACATGTCGAGCGGAGTACTCAAGTCGATCTCCGAACTAACGAAGCTTCAGCAGCTATCGATGCTTCAAAATCGTCTGAACGACATCAGCACCTTGCGTTTAGACAAGCTGCAGGATTTGCGGGTCCTCGATTTACGGGGAAACATGGAAGCGGGTGACATGACCATGGATGTGCTAGGCGGTTTGCCCAAGCTCAAGGCGCTCAAGCACCG
>JALOQZ010000286.1 GCA_025459245.1 Pirellula sp. | reverse complement strand
CCTTGGAATAAGCAGGAAACAGGCGATCCAAAGCGGCTGTTAGAGATGCTGGCGTTCCATCGGAGCGGAGGAGGATTCGGATACACAGGATTGATACACAGATACTTGTCGCGACTGGATATGAGCGAATTGCTTCGAACGGAGCGAGCGATTTTGTTTGCAGAGCTTTCGGAACCCCAGGTTGAATGGTCGGCAAGCCGTACCGAATTCCGAGGATCGCAAGACGATAAGAGTGAGCCATCAAGTGAGCTTGCAGGGTCACGCACTTCGATGATTCGGATTGTCATTCCTGTGATGAAGCCTTCAGACGCCGGTATCGGGGTAGTGAAAGACGATGAATAACCAAATAGAAGTCGAGCGAGCGTAACGTGATCAAGGTATCGCAGCTAACAAAGAAGTACGACGAGATGTATGCCATTCGAGACATCGATCTTGAATTGGGGCAAGGTGACTTGTTCGGCTTCATCGGTCCGAACGGTGCTGGAAAAACGACCACCATGCGGATCATTGCGACGCTCCTCACCCCGACCTATGGGGAAGCCTATGTCTGTGGCTATTCCATCTACACACATCCCAAAGAGATTCGCCGCATGGTCGGATACATGCCTGATTTTTTCGGTGTGTATGACGACATGACAGTGATCGAGTATTTGGAGTTCTTCGCAGCGGCCTATCGCATTGCACCTCATGCGAGACGTAAACGGTGCGATGAAATGCTCGAAGTAGTCGATCTTGATTTCAAACGAGATGCCTACGCCAATACATTATCTCGCGGCCAAACCCAAAGACTGGGCCTGGCTCGAGTTTTATTGCACGATCCAGCCGTCTTGCTGCTCGATGAGCCGCTCAGCGGCTTGGATCCTCGGGCTCGAATTGAAATGCGAGCCTTGATGCGAAGGCTAGGAGGCATGGGGAAGACGATTATTGTCAGCAGTCATATTCTCCCGGAACTGGCGGACGTCTGCAATAAAGTTGGCATTATTGATTCAGGGGTTTTGATCGCCAACGACGATGTGGATTCGATCATTCGCAAGGTGAGTCCCCATATTGTGCTTTTGGTAGAACCGGCCCAACCTGCGGAGTTCGAAAAGGCAAATTCGATTCTTTCCAAGCAGGAGATGGTTGCCAGTATCGAGGCGAAGTCGCCTTTGTTACGCGTCACATTAAAACCGGGCGTCGAGGACTATTCGACTTTAGCAACCCTGCTCGTCGAGCAGCGAGTTGCCATTCGTCGATTTGCTCAAGAGGAGATCAATCTGGAATCGGCCTTCATGGCATTCACCAAGGGTGCGGGTTCTAAGATTTAGAGCCTATCCGAGAACCATCGGAAACCGCTGCAAGCACCAGAGCGGCTGATGGTTATCGGAAAGGCTCTTGGTAGGGCTAGCAGCGGGCCGTCGGATCTGGCTACCTTCGCCGATGGTGGGCGGGTATGATCTGAGAGCCCTAGTCGTTCGGAACGAACTCTCATCGCAGATCGGATCAAAGTGCTTCATTCGCAAATAGGCCCCATCGCAGTCCATTTCCCGGAACGTGTCGAGACAAACGAGGAATTGCAGGCTCGCAATCCGGAATGGGATTTAGCGTTGCTCGCAGAGAAGACTGGAATTTACTCGCGAACAATCGCTGCACCGAACGAAACCGCATCCGATTTGGGGGTCCAGGCTGCCGAAAGGCTTTTCCGCGAGCATGCCATCGACCCAAAGTCGATCGATTACGTGCTGCTTTGCACACAAACCCCAGACTACCCCCTCCCGACGACAGCGTGTTTGATCCAAGACCGACTCGGTTTGCGAACGAATTGCGGTGCGCTCGACTTTAATTTGGGATGCTCAGGTTATGTTTATGGACTTTCCATGGCGGAAGGCTTGATCGCGAGCGGCCAATGCAAGCGGGTGTTGCTCATCACTGCGGAAACGTACTCCAAATATATTTTGGACGATGACCGTTCGATCAAACCCATTTTTAGCGATGCCGCCGCAGCTACTTTGATCGAATCCCAAGAACGCCAAGCGATCAGCGGCTTTGAGTTCGGAACAGACGGTAGCGGGGCGGACACGTTGATCGTTGCCGATGGCGGAGCGAGACCGGCCAGCTGCGCTATCAAGCCTCGCAATCGAAAGCGATGGGCTAGCCGTCTCTATATGGACGGTCCTAGTTTGATGAGTTTTACCGTGGGTGCGATCCCGCAGATGGTCCGGGAGATGATTTCCAAACAAGGGCTTGCACCAGAAAACATCGACTTGTTTTTGATGCATCAAGCGACCCGAAAGATGCTCGAGCAGCTCCAGACGGCCCTCCACACCGATGACGACCATTTACCTATTCGGCTCGCACATCGAGGCAATACCGTTTCGTGTACCTTGCCCATCTTGATTCACGATCTTCGAGGCGAAGGGAAACTTAAGTCGGGGGATGTAAGCGTCTTGGTCGGGTTTGGAGTTGGATGGTCGTGGGCAGGCTGCATTTGGCGAGTTTAGCCTATGCCCAAACTTATGCAGTTTTACCGACGAGGCGATCGATCAAGCTTTCAAGCTCTTGTTTGTCGATTCCCATTTTGGCAGCTGCCAACGCAAAGAGACGTTTCTCCACTTCGCTAAGCTTGCCATCGGCCGCCATGATCTTCATGAGGTCAGCCAGCATGGCGAGCTGCTCTTCTTTGGCTTTTGGAAGCTTTAGCGAAGCTTCATCGCTGAGGGCGAAAGCGACCGCTTTCCCGAGGTCGGCTTCTTCGAGTCCCATTTCACCGCATCGGTCCACCAACAATGCGATTTCCCTTTCGGATAGTGCACCGTCGGCGGAAGCCATGATGACCAAATTCTTGAGGTGATCGAGATGTTGCATCGGAAGAACTTTCTGATTGAACGAGACGTGGAATCGCTTCTAGCATAATCAAATCGAACTGCAGACATAGTCGCAAAGATGGTGTTCTAGATCATCCGAGCTGATTTTTGCACTGCGGCGAATTGAATTGGTAAGATAGGAGGATTGTTCCTGGCGAGTTCTCTTCCCTCCCGCTTTCGCTAGAGCGTGTTCCATTTTTATCTTCCACAGGAGTCTTCATGAAATCGCAATCAAATCGCCGTTCGTTCCTTGCTCGATCGGGAACTGTCGCTGCAGCTGCAGGGGCCTTGGCAACTTCCGCTAAGAGCTATGGCCGTATTCTAGGTGCCAATGACCGATTGGGAGTCGGAGTGATCGGGGCAGGCGTGATCGGCCGAGCTCACTTTGGTGTGATCAACAACTTGAAAGAAAAGAACAATCTATTGCCCGTTGCTGTTTCCGATTGTTGGAAGACACGAGCCGACCAAGGGAAAGAGATGATCGGAGCGGAGGCCTCCTATTCGAACTACAAAGAATTGCTCGATCGCAAGGAAGTGGATTACGTCGTCGTGGCGACCCCAGAACACTGGCACTGGACCATGACCATCGATGCGATGGATGCTGGCAAAGCGGTTTACTGCGAGAAGCCGCTAACCCATACGATTCCTGAAGCTCAAGCGGTGCTGAAGAGACAAAAGGAAACAAAACGCCCTTTGCAAGTGGGCGTGCAGGCGATGTCAGACGACAGCTACATCACCGCTCGCGATGCCATTCGAAAGGGAGTCATCGGCAAAGTCATTCAAGCTCAGATCGAGTATGTCCGTCGATACGATGCAAAGAAGGGACCTTGGCGTGTGCCTGAGGAGGTAGAAAAGTATCAGAGTAAGCCTGCTGACCTAGATTGGAATGCTTGGCTCGGTTCGGCACCGAAACGCGAATGGAATCCGAACCACTACTTCGAGTGGCGTTGCTATTCGGCTTATTCAGGTGGTATCTGTACGGATCTTTTCATCCATCGCATCACCCGCATTATGAAGGCCTGCGATCTACTCTATCCTCGTCGAGTGGTGGGGATGGGGGGCATTTGGCAATGGCCAGACGGACGGGATCTTCCAGATAACATCGAAATGATCTGCGAATATCCCCGAGGGATGACTGTTTATGTTTTAGGTACGATGAGCAATCGCGTGGGAATCGACCATTTGATTCGAGGCTACCGCGGAACGTTAAAGTTCACCAAAGAGGGATGGGTTGCCGAGGACAAAGACGGAAAGATTTTGGCAGAACACAAGAAGACTGGTGGGGAAGATCAGAACTTGCACCACACCAATCTCCACAATCACATTCGAAACGGCGAGCCACTCAACTGCCCCCCTGAATTGGGGCTGGCTGGCGTGGTCGCTGTCAACATGGCAAACGAAAGCTGGAGATCGAGCAAGGTGATGGGATGGGATAGCAAGAACGCAAAAATGGTTCCTGCTGATACGCTCAACTTGAGCCACGAGCCTGAAGAGGTTAGCGAACTCCCTTCGTAACTAGGATGTGAGATCATCGAGGCAAACGGCATTCGAAGATGCGAATCTTCTTTTCGCCATCCTCAAGATCGACATAGTGTTCTCGGATCAGCCAACCGGCTGATTGAATCCAAGACCGAAAGCGTTCACCGGTGTGCCTTTGCGGTTCGCTCAGGTACACCGCTCCCCCCTGTGTTAGGTGGCGGCGCATGCACGGCTCCAAGATCGGAAAGAGCTTGGGGTCGTAGACGATGTCGGAACCGACCAAGATCGGAAAATACCCGAGATGTTGGTTTCGATCGCGCCAGTCCAGCCGGCGAACGAGAACTTTGTTTCGCACGTGCCACGCGTTGTATCGACAAACCAGCATGGCTGTCGACGAAGCATCGGTGATAACCACGCGTGCACCACGCATCGCAGCGGATATCCCAGCGCGACCGCTCCCACCTCCGAGCTCGAGGACCGGCAGATCTGTCCAACCATCGCTCCCGAGCGAGCTGCTCAGCTCTCCCAAAAAACGGTCCATACCAACCGCGGCTCGCCAAGCGGCAGCCCAAAATGGATCAACCTCAAACCCGCCTTGCTCTCCTTTTTCGAGAGCGGTCAGGAGCAGGCGATCGGGATCGGTTACTTTGATCCAAGAAATCGTTTTTTCCGCAATCGATGTGATGGTTTCTTCAACGGGAACTTTGCTCTGAATCCGTGCGAGAAGCTTGGCTCGTTCTCGTCGCGCCTCGGATTCACATTTCGCCATATCCATCAATAAAGCTCTTCAAAGGTCCATGGATAAGGCTCTGCGCAATCCATCAAAATCTTGTGGCCACTTCGAACGAGATGCTCGTATGGCAACTGAACTCGAATCAAACATAAGCCGCCAGAGTACCAAGATGAATCGATTCTTTCTACTGCTTCTCGTTCTCAGCACCTTCTTTGCAACTCCCGCGTTGCTGCATTCTCAATCCAATGATGGAACCAACCAGGAGATCGAAGCCGCCATTCGCTCCTACGTCCTCGCCTTCAACGACCAAAAACTCGACGAGCTCGCCAATATGTGGGCTCCTGAGTGTGTCCACACCAACCGCGAAACGGGTGAGAAGACTTCAGGAAGGGACGCGATCAAGAAGGACCTTGCCGAAGCCTTTTCAGCCCCCACGAAAATGCGACTGACCGGGCAGGTTCAATCGATTCGGGTCATTCGACCTGAAGTTGCGTTAGTCGACGGCGAGACAACGATTTCGTCAAGCGAAACAGAACCAATCACAACCCAGTTCTCCGCCGTCTTGGTTAAGAACGAAGGCAAATGGCAAATCGATTCCATGGAAGAAATGCCGCTTGCTATCGCTCCCGGAGCCGTCGAGGCATTGGCGGAACTAGACTGGCTGGAAGGAACTTGGGTCGATAGTGCACCAGGCAGCCAAGTCTTTTCTTCCGTCCGATGGTCGACGAACAAGACATTCCTGATTCGCTCGATGACAGAGGAGACCGACGGGGTGGTATCCAATCTCGGAACCCAAATCATCGGCTGGGATCCACGTGCTCGCCAGATTCGGTCTTGGGTTTTCAACGCCGATGGCTCATTCGGTGAGGGAGTGTGGACCAAAGCGACTGAGACATGGATGATCAAATCGACCCAAACGCTCGCCGATGGAAGCCTCTCCACAGGAACCTATTTGATCGATCGCAAGAACGATGACGAGCTCACCGTTCAACTCGTAGGTCATGAGGTCGGTGGAGAAATGCTTCCAAACTCCGAGCCGGTAGTCATGAAACGAGTCGCTGCACCGACCGCCATCACCGTCCCAGCAGCTCCTCCCCAGCAGTAACGCTTCATTTACCTTGCATGCTGGTCCGTACAAAGTTCAAGTGCTTGAGAATATTGGTTAGGAGAGGATTATGTTGCGTCGAGTCTTTTGCTGGTTTGCACTTGCGACCGTGTTTGTTGCGGTAGGAGATTCGCAGCCTCAAGCCTTAGCTGATGGATTCAAAGGGATGTCTCGCAACGCGGGAGGAAGGATGCCACAAGGGGCTAGTGCGAGGCCTTCCGGTGGGAACATGTCACGGCCAGCACCCAAGCCGCGTCCGATGCCGTCGGCACCTGCGAGGCCCATGCCGACACCGCGTCCGAATCCCACCAGGCCCACGACGCGCCCGAATTTCCCAACACCTTCGACACCGCAATTTCCATCCATCAAGCCTGCGACGCCCCGGCCCGGAGCTGGAATGAAGCCATCGCTGCCGTCGACCAGACCATCGATCCCCAACACGAAACCAACACTGCCGTCGACGAAGCCTTCTATTCCTTCGGTCAAACCAACCGCCCCAACGACGAGGCCATCGATTCCGAGCACACGTCCATCTTTACCATCGCCGGGCGGCAACACCCCTGGCAGACCCGTCCCGGGCAACCCGGCAGTTCGACCTCTCCCTGGGCAACCCGGAGTAACAAAACCGGATTTGTCCAAGCCAGGATTGCGGCCCACTTACCCAGGATTGGGAGGCACAAAACCATCTAAGCCTCCGATCTCAACACTGCCATCGATCCCCTCCAAGCCGAGCACGCCCACCGCAAGACCATTACCAGGCAACATCGAAGATTTTCTTGGGTTGGATCGCCCCGTCACGTTGCCAGGTGTCATCGGCGGGAAGCCTATTCCTAAACCCAGTATTCCACGCCCAGAAGCCCCTACGACGAAACCTGCATTGCCGCAACGACCGAGCATTCCAGGGGGGCCGAGTACAAAACCAGCTCCGATTCCTCCGTCGACAAAACCAAACCGCCCCTACCCATCTAAACCGGGCTGGAATAACGACGTCATTCATCAACGACCAAGCTGGGTCAACATCAATAACGATCAGATCAACATCATCAACAACAACTGGCAGAGCCAGATCAACAATATCAGCAACTGGCACATCCAGCATCCTCAGCGCATCGCCGGATGGCAATCCTGGGGCAATCAAGTTCGCGTCCATTGGAGAGGTCGCTATCACTATAGCTACCAATGGTTCAGCCCTAATTGGTGGGTGAACCATCCGCACGGCATGTGCGGTTGGCACTATTACTATCGATATCAATATTACCCGGTGAGTTATTGGTGGACGGCCCCTGCCTTTCCAACGTTTGCAACTTGGTTCACATGGACCGCTCCATCCGCGGTTTGGAGTCAACCTGTTTTTTACGACTATGGCGCAGGTGGGAACATCACCTATCAAAACAACAATGTCTATCTCAACGGTCAGCAATTAGGAACCGCTCGCGAGTTCGCCGAAACAGCGGCAACGTTAGCAACAGTCCCGCCGCCCGAATCCGAAGAACAAGCCGCTGAGGCCGAGTGGTTGCCCCTCGGCACGTTTGCGCTCACGACCGACAAACAAGATACCGAGCCGAACCGAATTCTTCAGCTCGCGGTTGATAAGCAAGGAATCATTAGCGGAACGATGTACAACACGCAAACGGAGGAGTCTCAGGCGATCCAAGGGAGCGTAGATAAAGAGACGCAGCGAGTCGCATTCCGTTTCGGTGAAAACGAAAACGTGGTTGCCGAAACCGGCCTCTTCAACTTAACGCAAAATGAGGCTCCGGTCTTGATGCACTTCGGCCCCGATTGGAACGAGACGTATTTGCTCGTTCGCCTCGAGGCCCCGCCCGAGGAAAACAACGAGTAGACGATCGCAGCAAGCCTGGAACCTATCCTAAAACCATCCGCCGCTCCGGAGCTAGCCGCGCTTTCCTATTTTTTCGGTCCATCCGGTTTCTCAGTGGGAAATAGTCTAATTTCGAGAGAAAGCGTTCCCCAAGCGTCAAAATTCTGTCCCGATCATGTGCATCATCGATAAGGACTCTCGCAAAGGCGTAAAGAAGAGACGGGGAGTTGAAGATGAGGATATTCCAAGATGTCTTCTATCTTTTTTGCCCCTCATCTTTTTGCCAACCCGCCTTCCAATTCCTGCAGTAGGAAACGAGGGCAGAAAAATGGGGGGCAGAAAAATGAAAAGCAAGATCCGCCCGCAACCGAGATTCCCTTCGCGATCATAGCGCCTTGGCGTGCCATTCAAAAGGGATCGAAGAAGGACGCTCTCAAAGGCTCTAAGTCGCAAATAAGAGATCGAGAGTCGAAGATCGAGATATCCGAAGATGTCTTCTATCTTTTTGCCCCTCATCTTTTTGCCAACCCGCCTTCCAATTCCTGCAGTAGGAAACGAGGGCAGAAAAATGGGGGGCAGGAAAATGAAAAGCAAGATCCGCCGTTCATTTCTAAGGGATGCGACTTGGAACTGCATTGTGACCTTCTGTACGCATGGAATCACGAATGCAGTCGCCGAAGGAATCAACAGTAAGATCATGTCCATCAAGCGACGAGCAGGTGTGTATAGAAACATCGAGAACTTCTAAAAAGCTGTCCTGTTCTACTGCGGTGGACTCGATCTCTACCCACGGTAATGCGGGATGGACCGTTTTTTCGGATAGGTTCTTACTCCGTTTTGAGTTTGAGCTTTCCTGGCCCGAATACTTGCAGTTCTAATTCTGCTGGAATGAATCCAGGATCGATATAGCTCAATCGGAGTCGAAAATCACCCTTTTGAAGGTCGAAATCACCGGCTTCCTTCTGTGCAACATTTGGTTTCGACTTCCATCCATCTTTTTCCAATGCTGCAATCAATTTGTTAGCCATCGCAGCGCCCTGTCCTGATGGTAGTGACCACTTCACTGACTTGTTATCCGATTTGCTTGGTTTCGCGATAATCGAGGCGTTGATAAGCAGTTCAGTTTCTTCTTTTGCTTTGGCATCGGCCATGCGAGTTTCGTTCTTCACCTTGGCCGCTTCTACGGCCGCCGAGGCCTTTTGGTTCTCTTCGGCGGCTTGGGCAGCGGTCACATAGCGGACTTTGACTCGTGTCTTCCCTTCGACTTCGCTGACAACGAGCTCCAAGCGTTCTTTGGCATCATTCACAAAGAATGTTAACTCCTGCTTGCGCTCCAAGATCGGTTTGTCGGTTGTAGCGATCCAACCCTTCTTCTTGAGCTCATCGCGATAGAACGCGTTCACTTTGTCGCGTGAAAGAGAGGTGTCGAACAAAATGTTGAGCAGCGAGTCGGTGTGCTGAAGCTGCGTTATCGATTCTGGAATGGGAAAGACGTAAGAAAGTTGCTCCGAAGTGAACTGAATCATCGAGCTTCCTGGAGCGGTGGGAGCTGCTTGGATCGAGGCCATCAACTTAATCGCTTCCTTTCGATAGTAGGTGGAGCCGATTACTTCGCCATAGGGCGTCCAGCCGGCTTGGGTTAAAGCGTTTTGCAGGTCTTGCTTTGCTTTTTCGGGTGCTACACTGGCTTGATACATGGCCATGGAAGGCATGGCGTAGGTGCTGGTCCAACCTTTGGGAATCGGGAGTTTACTCCAGTCAAGGTTTCCGAGATTGGAGAGGGAAACAATAGATCGCGCATCTTTGCCGCCGGAGGAGGCGGGGGAGACCGACAGTACGATGACGAACTGCGACTTTGTAAATGAGGCGGATGCCATTTCGGGAGTTGTGTAGGTTCCATCAAGCTCTTTCCATCCATCCGACTTCAGTTTGTCGGTGACGAGCTTGGCGATATCCGCGACCTTGCCTCCCGTTTCATAGCGTTGACTTGCGGTAACGCTCTCCAGCATTTTCGGCTCGTTTCCCAGCGGCTTGAACTGGGTGAAGTCAATCACCGATGCCGCGGTTTGAACAGAAGCTGGCGATTGCCCGTAAGCTGCCGAGTAAATGAAATCCCCCGCAAAAGCGCAGGAGCCAATAAGAAGCACAGATCGAAGAAACAAGACGCGCATGATGAGACCTGCAGTTTGACAGATTGAAGAAGCTCAGGGGGAATGCAAGGCCCCATTTTAGCGAGAGGTTAAACGTTGTGGCGCGCAAAGTACGACCTTGACTTTCATTAACTTTACATGTAAAGTATTTGAGCTTACTTTTTGTGCTATTAGGGGAGGGATGCGATGTTTCAGATCAGAAAGCGAACTGATCGAGGGTTTGCAGATCACGGTTGGTTGAGAACATTTCACACGTTTTCCTTTGCGGACTATCAAGATCCACGTCACGTGCAGTTTCGGTCGCTTCGGGTGATGAATGAGGACTGGATTGCGGCTGGGCAAGGGTTCGGAACCCATCCGCATCGCAATATGGAGATCGTGACGTATGTCCTTGAAGGTGCGCTCGAGCATCGAGACTCGATGGGAAACGGAGAGGTTTTAACTCCGGGAGAGTTTCAGCGTATGACTGCGGGGAGCGGGATCACGCACAGCGAATTCAACCCTTCGAACACGGATCCTGTCCATCTCTACCAGATATGGCTTTATCCCAACAAAAGGGAATTGGAACCAAGTTATGAACAAAAGAGGTTCGCACCCGAGGAACAACGAAATCGCTGGCGACTGGTCGCCTCCGAAAACGGTGCGGACAGGTCCCTGTTGATTCACCAAGACGCTGCAATCTATTTAGCGACTTTGGATTCATTTTCTTCGGTGAGCCGCGAGATCGCTCCAGGTCGACATGGATGGTTGCAAGTCCTTCGCGGCCAAGTGCGTGTCTCCGGAATTGAATTGGAGGCGGGTGACGGCGTGGCCATCAGTGACGAGTCGTCAATTACGGTTGAACAAGTCGATGCTATTGGCGGTCCCGGTGTTGAAACGGCTTCGCAGTCCGAAGTGATGTTCTTCGACTTGGTCTAACTATCGCCAACGTCGCTCAATAGTCGAGCGCCGCACCGCCATCGGCTTCGATCGCTTGTCCGGTCAAGAAACTGCTATCGTCCGTGGCAAGGAATAAGCAAACCTTACCTATCTCTTGGGGGGAAGCCATTCTCCCCAAGGGCTGAAGTTTCGCGATGCGTTCTAATGCTGCTTCTGGATCTGCGAGTGTCGCGGCCCACTCTCGCATCAAGGGTGTATCCACATTGCTGGGCAAGATTGCGTTGACACGAACGCCATCGGCCGCCGTCTCCAATGCCAGCGATTTCGTAAATGAAACTTGCGCGCCTTTACTCGCAGCGTAAGCGGTCGAATTCCTCTGGCCTAAAACGGCTGTCATCGATGAAATGTTGACAATCGTTCCGCGGGTTGTTCGCAAATGTCGCAGCGCGTGGTAAGAGCAAGCGTACGTGCTGGCAAAGTTGATCTGCATGACTCGCATCGCTTCTTCGGGGCTCATCGACTCGATCGGAGTATCGGGCGGGTGAATCCCAGCGTTATTCACCAAACAATTCAGTTTTCCAAATCGAGCGACGACTTGCTCGACCGCATCGCCGATCTGTTGTGAACTCGCTACGTCTACTAGCAACGTTTGCAATCGATCGGAATACCGAGGAGACAAATCGTCTTGCAGCTTTGCCAATGCGGCAGCATCGCGATCCCAAGCGGATGCGTAGGCTCCCTCTCGAAGGAACACTTCAATACACCCACGACCAATTCCTTTGGCGGCTCCCGTTACGATGACAACTTGATCCTGAAAACGCATAACCAACTACTTCCTTGCAATTTGAAGCTTTGTTCTTTTCCCGTTTCGCAGAACTTCAATCGAAATGGGATCGCTTTCGCTGCGGCGAGCCAGCAACTGACGAATCACATCGGTTTCCCTGGTCCAGTCCGTCTTGCCTTCGATGGAAACGATCCAATCATCCTTTTTGACACCTGCTACTTGCGCTCGATTGTGTGGAGCATACTGCCCTACATGCCCGACCTTAAACAGCGTTCCCTCTGGTGCCTCTTTTCGTTCCTCTTCGGTTAAGTCTTTCAAAACCATACCGCCAAGGGCAATGCGTCGCAGCTCCCAAGTGGAAACTCGCCAAGCGATATCGTCATGCGATTTCCAGTCTGCGGAAAGTTGCAGCGAAATATTCATGCGACTCCCATTTCGATCGACGACTATCGGAATGACTTCGGACTGATTCGATCGTTTATGGAGAACCCACTGGAGATCAGCGATGCTCAAAGGTGCTTCACCTCCAAACTCCTCGATCCGATCCCCTGCCTTCAATCCGGATCGATCTGCAAAGGAACCGGGGGCCACCGATTTGATCGTCGATCCGCGATCGACGTCCATGATCAAGCCGATCGATTTCGGATGCGGATAGGGAAAGAGCAGCTTCTCGGGTAGCCCTTCCGGAATATCGAGGGAAAGAGCATATGCCTTTTGAGCATCTCCGATTTGATGGCAATGGATACAGTTTTTGACCGGCTGGTCTTCGAGATTGAGCTTTGCAGGATACTTGGTCAAGGTCGGAAACTGTTGCGGTTCCTCAATCAATTCGGCTTGGGGACCAGCGTTCGGAATTAGCTGTGCAAGTTTCAATTCCGACGATTGCTTACCTGCCAATTTGGGACGGATGGCTTCGTAGTTTTCGTACCATGCGAGAACTTGTTTCATCGCCTCCGCCAGCCCTTCAATGGACACATCGTCTTTCCACTCCGTGTGATGCGAGCGAGTCCCATAGCGTCCCATCAATGTCCCATCCGGGTGAAAGAAGAGGACGGTGAAAGATTGATCAAAGTCAAATTGAATTCGCTTCAAGTCGACTCCGTTGTTGGAAATCTGCCGCACACGAACAAATCGCTTAAGTCCCTCGAGAACCTCGCTGTTTTGCTCCATCAAGTCATCATCGAGTTTGACGCACTCCACGCAAGGGATGCAGCGAAACACCACCATAAGTGGCTTGTTCGTCCTTTGCGATTCCGCGAACCCCGCCTCCATGTCGTTGTAATGCCATAAACCAGACTTCGAGACTCGAAGTCGATCGTTTCTGACTTTCTCTTCCCGCGATTGCGAAAAGGCCACAGGGCAAAAAAACAAGGAAGCGATTGCAGTCGCGAGGTAGAGTCTACGCATAAGAGATGTGCTCCATGAAATGGAAAGGAGGGGAGGGGAGGGTAGGTGAGGGGAGGGGAGTGGGGAGGACTAACTCAAGTTCTCTTTAAAGAATGCGATGGTGCGATCCCAAGCAAGCTTGGCGGCCGCCTCATCAAACCGTGGCGTTGAATCGTTATGGAAGC
>JALOQZ010000285.1 GCA_025459245.1 Pirellula sp. | reverse complement strand
CGGAGGGTGGGTTCGAACACGCTCGCCATCGATGCCATACTGATCGACGTATGCAACGTCGTTACCGAACTCGAACGTTCGACACCGAGGAAATCGAGTTCTTCCACGATGGCGCGCGAATCAAAATCCCCTGCCCCTCGCTGCATCATTTCGAGGGTGAGGCCCGCGAGCCCTTCACGACCTGCGGGCTCATGCGCTGTGCCCACAGGAGTTAGAAGCGTAAAGGCGACCGATTCCAGCCAAGGCATCGGCTCTCCGAGCAAAACGAGCCCGTTGGGAAACCGATGATGGAAGACCGTTTGTTGCATGTCCGATTTACCGATTACTGAGCCAATGTGAATGCGGGAAGCGGAACAATTTTGCCTCCCTCCATGGCGCTTTGGTGGGCGCAAATACCGACGCAGGTCCAGTTGGCGCTTGTGATCGCATTGGGCCAAGGATCTCGATCCTCACACAACGCCGAAACAAACTCATGAACCAAATGAGGATGGGAACCACCATGTCCCCCTCCTTGGATAAACGACAAGTGCTCTGCGTCTTGGATCGATTGCGTGAACATCCGGATAGGTTCCGGCAGCAAGTGCGCGTAATCCGGGACCTCCACCAGCATTGGGATTTCATGCTCGGGAAGCTTCGCAGTGTGAATAACATGCGGTTGCCCTTCGACGAGCGACCATTCAAAACTCTTCTTGGTTCCATAGACATCGAAGCTCTCGCGATATTGTCGCGCGGTGTCGAACAAGAATCGCCAGATGTGCGCTGCGACGTCGCTATCCTTGATCTTGATATGGCAGCTCTCGACAGCGAATCGATTGCCCGATTTTTGAATAAGCTCGTCACGGATTGTACCTGAGCCGAAGCAAGACACGTACTCGGCGCGGCCATTGACCAATCCTAACACCGGGGACACAACGTGGGTGGCATAGTGCATCGGGATCATCCGTTCCCAATACTCAGGCCATCCATCCATGTCTTGCGGGTGACTAGCCGCCATATACTGGATCTTGCCCAGTTCACCCTGCTCGTACAGCTCCTTCAGAAACAGGAACTCACGGCTATAGACAACGGTCTCAGCCATCATGTATTTGCGACCGGTATCCGAGACAGCTTGGCATACCTTTTCGCAATCTTCGATCGTGGTTGCCATGGGGACGGTGCACATCACATGCTTGCCCGCACGGAGCGCTTCAATACTCATCCAAGCGTGGTCGGGAATCGGCGAATTGATGTGAACGAAGTCGATGTTCGGGTCGGCCAGCACCTTCTCGAATTCTTGATAGCGGGTGCCGATGCCAAATCGATCGCCAGTCGCATGTAGCTCCTTTTCATTGCGTCGACAAATAGCTACGACTTCAGCGTTGGGGTGCCGTTGGTAAATGGGAATAAACTCGGCGCCGAAACCCAAACCAACCATCGCCACTCGAAACTTTTTCTCTGTCATGATCGAACGCCGCAAGAGAGGAAAATGAAATCGCTACATCTCCCCGCGATCCGGCTTGGTCGGATGGAGGGAGCTCCAAAGGGGACATGTTATAGCGGAATCTTTCCAATTCTCGAAGCCGGAGGGGTCGCGAAACAGAATGGTGCAGGCTAAAGACGACGCAGTTTGGGGCGTCTGGTACCATTTTTTCGCTACAATTCACGCAGATCGGCTAAATGATGCCGACCGGGTGATCGGCGAACGAGTGAAACGCATTGCAATCGGAGACGAAATTGGCGAAACAGCCCAAAAAGGAACAAGAAGCGATCGTTCAGGAGCTCTCGGGCATGAGCCAGAGGGCGGGCGAGCTCATGGAGAAGTCCTTTTGCGAGTCGGCTTTCCTGCTTTTCGGTGAGCTGCGTCATCGAGCCAAATCGGAATCCAATTTGCTTTATTATGTCATCGCGACCTTCTTTCAAATGAATCTTGCGCAGAGACGATTGCAGTTTGAAATGGTGCGAGAGCGAGCGATTGAGCTAATCGCTATCTTTGAGAACGAAGAACAAGCTCGGAAAATCGAGCCGGAGATGGAGCTCAACGAATACGAAGGATTGAAGTACTCGATGTGCGCTTGCGCCTACGAAGTGCTTGCGGAGGCGACAGGTGAAATCGAAGGCTTCAATTCCGAGGGGATGCAGGAGTGTCTAACGGGTGGTATGGATGTGTGTCGGCGGATCGGCAAACTCTCCTGTATTGGATGCTTTCGAGAGTATGCGTGCGATATCCACAAAGCGGCTGACGATTACGAATTGGCTCGCTACCACTGCAATCAAGTTCTCAAGCAAGATGGGGATTTCTCCGATCGCGGAGATCGACGTTGGCTCGCGATCCTAAAGCTTGCAACGCTTGACATGTTCGATGGTCAACACGATAGCGCACGAAGCCGCCTCGATAAAGCTTGGGAGCTTGCGGGGCTCAGCACGGTCAATGATACGCTCGGTGCCCGAACTTCGGTCGCGTTCGAGCTGCATACGCTCGATACCCTCGAGGGACTCGCATTGGACGATCGCGTCGAACAAGCCTTGACCCAACTCCCACCGAGAGATGAATGCCCTGAATACGATCTCGATATCGATTGCCTGACCGCATTGCAGCATGCCATGTCGGGGGCTTGGACGGAAGCAGAGCAGTTGCTTGTTCCGTGGATTCGCTCGCTCAAGCAGACCAACGCGACAACGAAATGGTTGGAGACAGGTATCCGTTTGGTTGCTGTCAAACGACTCAAAGGGGACTTGGAGTCTGCGAAACGAATCGCTGCACCTTTGGAAGCGGCGGCAACCAAGTCGAACGATTGGCATTCTGTTCGGCGACTCTCCCAAATTCTTGATCCGCTTTGCGAAATCACTGCGATAGGAACGGTAATCAAGAAGAATCGAATGCCGCTGCCCTCCCCATCGCTACCCCGGCCCGCGAGCAAGCCATCGGAACAGGAGTCGGATGAGGTCCCTTCGACGGATGAGAATGCGAACGCAGAATCGGACAAGGTCCCACCGGGGTATTACGCGATCTCTGCCAACACCCCTCTTTTCAAATGGTTGGAGGATTTTGCAAAACGCCTTCAAGCGGCACGCGATCAATCCCCGGAAGAGATGGATATCGAGGCCTTTCGAAACGAATTGCTGCTGAGTCAAAATCGGGACTGGAGCCATCCAGAGGACATCGGTCGCGCCCTTTACTTCATGATTTATCTCATCAGTCCAGGCAGCGATTATCGCGAGATCTGGACTTGGGCAAACCGACTGGTCGCTGGATTCCAAGAAACCGGATACTTGATTTCATTGCTGGCTCGGCTTGGCATGGCGATCAACGCTGCGGAGCGTTTCGAGCAGTTCTCCAATCTCGATTTTACAAATCTCGCCGAAGAACTTCCTCCCGCCGTCATCGAGAGCGAGCGATTGGATCAGTTGGTTCGCAAGTCGCTTCAGCTGGATTCCAATAGTGTAAATAACAACTTCCGGGCCGGTGAAATCTTCGAATACATCGATAACGCCGGGGAAGCCGAACGCTGCTACGCGCGGGCCTTCAAGCTTGATCGTTCGCGCGAAGATGCAGCCTTGGCCCTCGCTCGCATCTACATGAACTCAGAGCGAAACAGCGACGCTCATTACGTTCTCGATCTCTGTATCCGCGAAGGGGGAAGTAGTACGGAACTCTTCTTCGAAGCTGCGATGCGCGCTCACGCCCTCAGCATGCACGAACTGCAAGTCAGTTACCTTCGAACGTTGCTGGAACGCTTCCCACCCATCCCTTGGTGCTATTACTATCTCGCCATCGGGCTGCTTGAAATCAAGAAACCAACCGAGGCTTTGGAAGCGATCGAACGTGAGATAAAGGAGTTTGAGGGAGTCGGCGTACACATCGATGCCATCCAAGCCGAGGCACACGCCATCCTTGGAGACTTTGACCAGGCACGCCGTTACATTCTTCAAGGCCTTTCAAAATCCCTTGTCTCTTCGGATGCCCTGACGCAAGGAGGAATTGCGTCCGCGATGGACAGGCTATGGCGCGCAGCGAAATTGATTCCTAATGCAAGCGACCTGCAGAAGCTTGTCGAGGGACGATTGCTGCAGTGTGGAATGGCTCCCGAGGATTTTTTTGCCGAACAGAGAGCGCATGAAAAGCCTCGCGACCTTCAATTGTTCCACGTCAGCGTTCTCCAGCCGCTCGATGACGAATGGGAGGAGTTTCCCGGGTGCTTGCCCGAACAAGCGGATTGGACAGGCTATGTAGCCCATTGGGGAATTCTGGCGGACGATGCAGAACAAGCAGCTGCACTAGCGCTCGAAGCGCAAAGGCAGTGTTATTCCATCGAGCCTGAGATCATGGATGTAACTCCCGACGAAGAGCCATTGCACGACCGGCCAGGAGTCGCGTTCCAAGGCTACCGAGCCTCAGCCGACGAAATCCTCGATGACGACGAGGATGGAGAGGGTGATAACGATAACGACGGGGATCTCGATGACGATGAGTCGCCGTTTTGATCAGATGTGCCAAGTGGGCGCTAGCCCCGATTTGTCAGCCGAAGCACCGCCACGCTTGTAGCTATGGAACGCCGCCAACCGGACGCTAGCGCGTTGCGGCTGATGGATATTGGCCGCCAACCGGACGCTAGCGCGTTGCGGCTGATGGATATTGGCCGCCAACCGGACGCTAGCGCGTTGCGGCTGATGGATATAAGGAAACCTTGGGCTGCCTCGCTGGATTACACGCCGGATTGGGCAGCCAAGTAGGCGGCTGCTTTATCGCTGATGTCTTTGCGGCACCATGCCCCCGGCCAGCGTACTGCTTGGACTGCCGTGTAGGCATTTAATTTGGCCGCGGACAAGTTGGCACCCAAGGCGGTCACACCCAATACACGGCCACCGTTGGTAACGACGGTTCCGTCGACCAGTTTCGTACCGGCATGAAATACCTTTACATCGGGAATGTCTGCCGCTTTCTCCAGGCCGGTAATGGGCCGCCCATTTTCGTACGAGCCAGGATAACCTTGGCTGGCCACGACAACACAAATCGCAGGTCGCGGATCCCATTCAGGGGGATCGATTTCGTCCAACCTTCCATCGACAGTCGCTTCCAAAATATCGAGCAAGTCGCTCTTGAGACGCATTAGCAGCGGCTGGCATTCGGGGTCACCGAAGCGGACGTTGTATTCGAGAACTTTGGGGCCCGCTTGGGTCAACATCAACCCCGCATAAAGGACTCCGCGAAACGGCTTGCGATTCCGTTTCATCGTATGGATGGTCGGAACCAAGATCTTGTCTTCGATCGTTTCGAACAAATCATCGCTTACGACAGGGGTTGGCGAATAAGCGCCCATACCACCTGTGTTCGGACC
>JALOQZ010000036.1 GCA_025459245.1 Pirellula sp. | reverse complement strand
TGCCGTTCACCGAGAGAGGATAGGAATCGGGATGAGCTTCTTTTTCGACTTCTCCGGAAATGGGAGCGGTTCGAAAGCGGAAGCCTGGACGACTTGCGAGTTGTTTTGGTGAATATTCCAAGGCACATGAGGCTCTGCCGCGATCGCAGATTGCTTCCAGTGGGGTGGCAAATCAAGGATGGCCGTCATCTGCGGATACTGCGTGAGCTCTCGCAAATGTTCCACTAAGATGCGTCGAACTTCGAGGATCGCGCGGGGCTTTGCATGGATGTCTTGATGCTTGGATTCGACGAGGATCTCGCTGACGACATCGTCCATCATGGCGCTTTGCACGCCGACCACGCCATCGCTAGGTTCATCCGAAGCGCTGAGCCAACTCGATTGCGGAATGACCCCGATGATATTGTGATAGCGCACCCAAGGTGCTCGCGGTGCTCTCAACATCGCGGGAAAAATCGGCGACTGCGGACTGAGGGAGTCGATGCTGGTCGTCGTGGTCAAAAGCTCTGTATTTTGAAACACGCCAGGATTCTGACGGATCAACGAATTCCCCATCTCGGTAAGGCTCGTCGGTAGTTTGATCAACTTTCGCCCCAGCCAGCGTGTCGCATCGTTCGCGTAGTCGCTTCCTCGATGCGGTGTCCCAATCGTAACGACCCGCTTGATCGAAGGGTTGGGATGGAAGTAGAGAGCGGCCGCTAATCGCTGCAGTTCGGTTTCGTCGCCTCGAAGCGATGTAAATGGCTTGTCGCTGAGAACTCGCCAAAATTCTTCACCGCTCTCGACGGTCTGCATGCGAGAGACGAGCCCTCCCATGCTATGCCCGACGAGGACAATGTTGTCCAAGACGGGGAACTGGTGACTTGGATCCAGTGTTTGTCGAAGCTCATGGAGATCGCTTCGCATCTGCGTCGCGCTAATCCAGAATGGTTGCCCCGTAGGATATTGGTAGAACCAGAACTGGTAGTTGCGCCGAAGCTCTTGGAACGATCTTAAATCATTGAACATGGGCATCCAGGTCAATGGGCTGGACCATAAACCGTGAACCATCACGACCGGAACACGATTCGGGTCGAAAGGTTCGAGCATGTAGATGCCCCGGAGTTTCTCGGTTTTGTTCGGATCGATAAGCCCAAGCGTGCTGTTGGTTTGCTCCCTGAATTTCTCATTATCAAGAAAATAGGCGAGAGGAGTGCTCAAATCCGACTGAAGCGGGACCAATCGCGAATTGAGTTGAATATCGGTGGAGTCTAGTGGATCGTGAAGCTCGAGAACGCAAGGGTGGCGATGCTGGCTATCGCGAGAGGTGTGAATGGTGGGTGATGTCACCCGGAGCAATGCGGTAACGGGAAAGGAAAGACCTTCCGGGTAGTATTTTTCGGTAGGATCGTTTCCTTCATGAGGGCGTCGAACCGCAATCATTGGCACACCGACGCCGAAGCTCACATTGGCCGCGTCGAACCCGCTAACTTGATACTTGCTACAGAACTCCAACTGAGCAAAGTCGGAGTCTTTCCACGAGCCACGCGAAACAACTTGGACATCATAATCCTTCGTCGGCGTCTTGATGCGGTAGCTATTGCCCGGCTTGAGGTTCCCTTGTTTGCTGACCAACCTGAGCGTCGCTTCTAAGGAGCTGTTGTATAGATCGCAAGCGCCGCGGAACTGGGGGTCGTACGGATTTCGAGAGATGTCGAGATCGGGGCAGAAGAGATAGAGATAGGCATTGCTGACCGAAACGCTGTACATGTCGAGCGCTTGACCATCTTTTCCTTGCCGCTCGGCAATCGTTCCGATGATGTAGGCAATTTCGGAGATCGCATAAACTTTCTCCTCCCCCTTTTCGTCCATCGCCAACTCTTGCAACTGCGTTAGGCAGCCGCTCGGATCTTTCTCATACAGTTCTAAAAGTGCGTAATGGCGTAGGAGCGAAGAGGTCCGCGATGTGATCTGGGGCCCCGATCGAGCAGCGAGTTGAAGCGTTTCCGTCAGCGGGTTGAACGGCTGAGAGCGAACGGTCACGTATTTTTGCGTCGCACAACCACTTAAAAACAACAGCCAAAAGCAAAACAGAGCCGGGACGCACGGCAAGCCGCGCGCTCGATTCCATAGCTGATAAGGTGTCATTTTGGGCTGGTTTACGTTCATGCAGTGCTAGCAATATCCACGAGTTTCCACACTTGCAGCGCCGTACATAGCAGTCTTCTACTGCGCGACGCAATGGCAGATGGGGAGATCAGGTAGCCGGGGCAAAGTGCATAAGCCAGAGCGTTGAAATGGAGACAACACCTGCCCGACCATGCGTTTGCAAGCTATCATGAGCACCCGGCTTGTTCCCCTTATTCACGCGAGACACTTTCAACGACGACCGCCGAATGTCCAATGACTGGAAGCTCCTGATTTGCCTCGTGGTGGGAACTATGGTCCCGTCGGCATTCATTTCTTGGTGGGTCGTAGGTTGGGTTCGCAAACGAGCGCTGCGGCTTGGGTTGATGGATCTGCCGAACGACCGAAAAGTCCATACCGTACCGATCCCACGGGGCGGCGGAGTCGGAATCGCATTGGGAGTAACCCTCACCTTTGCGATCGGTGCATTCTTCGTGTGGTTGCTAAGCGAGAACTGGTTCGGACTGCAAAGCTTGTTGCCAGAGTCGGTAGTCGTTCATTTACCTGGACTGGTCAGTCGTTTGGGGCCTTTTGCTGTTTTACTCGGCGGCGGGATCGCACTGGGATTGCTCGGACTACTGGACGATCTGCGAGGCCTCCCTTGGCAATTCCGTTTGGCGGCAGAATTCGCGGTCGCGGCGATTGTCGTGTATTGGCAGAATCTTCAGCTCACCGCTTACATACAAATACCTTGGCTCACATCGTTGATGAGTGTGTTCTGGATTGTTCTGCTGATCAACTCATTCAATATGCTCGACAACATGGATGCCTTGAGCTCCGGAGTGGCCGCCATCATCTGTATGATGCTAACGGCCATGCTTTTGCTACCTGGAGGGGACGCCACGAAACAACCTCAGCTATTCGTTTCGGCGATGTTGCTGACCCTCTTGGGTGCATTGCTCGGTTTTCTTCGATACAACTGGCCCCCCGCATCGATCTTCATGGGAGATTCGGGAAGCTACTTCGTCGGCTACTGGATCGCGATCACCACATTGTTATCCACCTATGTAGACGCACGAGGCTCCACCCCGCATGCCGTCCTGGCCCCCCTCTGTTTATTGGCGGTACCCATTTATGACACAGTCAGCGTCGTCTTAATTCGCCTTCGCGAGGGCAGGAGTCCTTTTCAAGCCGATAAGCGACACTTTTCTCATCGCTTAGTGAATTTGGGACTGAGTAAGAAACAAGCCGTGTTGGCGATTTATCTCGCCACGATTACTTGTTCGCTCGGAGCCCTCCTTTTGCCACGGACCGATTTAGTCGGAGCCGCGTTGGTACTGTTGATTGTTATTTGCATGTTGTTTTTGGTGAGCCAGATTGAAGGCATGTTGCGGAGAGGGCCGGGTGATTCGTGAAGCCGAGCGAGGAATTGCAACACCGAGACCAATGGGTCTTGCAGCTACCTGATCGAGCGACTCAGTTTTTGCTCGGGTTGTATTGGATCATGTCCCAATGGAATCCCTGCGACTCCACCAGCGTGTCGATGGGGAGTTCCCTATATCTGCTAGTGATCGGCCTTGCATTGGGTTTCTTCACTTCCGTCGATCGCTTATTGGGTGAAAGCAGGCACACCGTATCTCTCCCTTGGAAGCTTGCAATCACCGGTCTTTTCGGTTGGTTTCTTTTTGCGACTTATTACGTTCTCGATCGCGGCAATTTCCGGTCTGCGTCGCTCGGTTTCTGGCAAGCGGTTTCGCTCCTTGGAGTGGCGAGTGCGGCCTATTATCAGTTCACCAAGCCGGGGCGTATGGAATCTCATTTACGTTGGCTGATTGGTACTGCCGCCGGAGCGGTTCTCTATGCGCTTTATCAGTACTTGGTGAGCATGCCACGCTTGCGGGAAGAGTTTTCTGCAAATCCGGAAGCGATATTGCAAGCGAGGGGGATCGTTCCCGGAAGTGGTGAAGCGATGCAATTTGCAAATCGCCTCATGAGTACCGAACCGATGGGACCGTTTGCTTTAACCAACTCTCTTGCTGGATTCATCGGTCCTTGGTTGATCATCGCGTTGGGCGCGATCGCATGGCTATGTTTGCCAGAGTCGGCGACGGACGGAGCCAACAAGAAGCGTAGCCGGCACTGGACGCGCCGATTCCCGTCTTACTTCCTAACCCTTTGGTTATTTGTTGTCGCCACTTCCTGGACTCTCGTCCTGACGAAGAGTCGAACGGCTTGGATCGCCTCGCTGGTTTCGGCTGGGCTTTTATTATTGATTGTGCACCCTTTGGTTCGAAGAACTTGGGACCGAGGAAGCCGCTATGCGTCGATCGCCGCCCCCACTTTCCTGGTTTTGATCTTGGTAGCCCTCTTTCTCCTCTGGCGCGATCCGCAGTTATTGACCGAAGCAGGAAAATCGCTGGCGTATCGAATGGAGTATTGGCGCGGTGCATGGCGATTGATCGAGCTTTCTCCTTGGCTGGGCGATGGACCGCTTCAATTTCAAGACATGTATGTACGCGTCAAGGAGCTTGCCGCATCGGAAACTCCAGCGGACCCACACAACATGTGGATGGAAATTGGAGTTTGGGGCGGTTTTCCAGCAATGATCCTAGCGGGAGGCATCGGGCTAGGATTGGTGCAACGTTTTGCCATGATGCCCATGTCGTCCATCGCTCGCGGCGCGAACGATCAAGACAAAGAGGGCAAGGTCACTCGCAAGCTCAAAGCGTCGGACTTCGGTGCATCTTTTGGACTGGTTTCTGTAGTAGCATTTTCGTTTTTGTCACCGGAGCTTGATACTCAGTTGACTGCGCTTTTGTTCTCTGGCGGATGCTTTTATGTTTACATCTCGCTCGCGTCTCCCAATTGGGAACGATTCGTTCAAGACAACGGAATGAAAATCGGCCTGATCCTTTGCACGTTTCTCGGGATTCACTTTCTGTTTTCCGGCGGCTGGATGCAGCCAGGGAACATGAACACTGCAGTGGTTGGCGCGGTGCTTGGGTTTATCGGCCCATCGCGGCGAACAACCCGACGGGAGGAGCTCTACGTTTGGAGTCCTTGGATTCCCCTGCTGACATGGACCGGTTTGGCCGCTTGTTTTTTGATCTTTTTCTATGGCCCCGAGAATCGGCTGGCTACCTGGGAAACAGATTTATCACTGGGAAGATGGCGTAATGCGGCGGTTTCCGAATGGGAAGAGATGCTCGAGATTCATCCTTGGTCACCGCAAATTCCAGAAGAGATTGCTAAGCACTCGCTAGGGAAGGCATTGGATGGCCGGCTAGGCGAGGCGACGCGACGCGAGTGGGAATCGTTGTTTTTGAAGGCGGACGATGCAATGAGAAAGCGTTCGCCTCGCAGTTGGAATGCGGCGTTTCAAAGCGCCACTTGGAATCGGATGCTGGCCGACCAAAACAAAGGGAATCAGGAGAGGGCAGCCCCCTTTAGCGAACGATCGATTCAAGCGATGAGGGAAACGGCAGCGATGTATCCGGCATCGATTCCCGTCCAGTTGCAATACGCTCTGTTCGCGTTCTCCGTTGGAGATCGCGATGGAGCAGTCGCAGGGGCGAAGCAAGTCGAAGCGATCGAAAACACGACTCCTCACGCGGATCGCAAGCTCGCGGCCTCGAATGTATACCTGCCCGATATGCTTCGAGAGCAGTGGGGAGTCGCCGGACGCCCGGAATGGAAGCCCGACGCGAGTGGATTCGTGACCGCTGAACCAGCGTTCGCTAGGTTGCGTAGTTTGCTGCAATTGTCAGAATAAGAATCGCCGATTTCACCTGGGCCCCCCCCCGCAGCCCGACTGTTTGCCCCCTTTCGCCGACTTACACCTCCATGAAAACAGCGTTGATACTGATCCTTCTTTGCGTCGGACTCGGATTTGGAATCGCGACCAGTGAAATCAGTCGGAGAACGGCGGGGATCAAGCATGTATATGGCGTTGTCGAGGACATGGACGCCGCCTTGGCAATCGCGCTAAAAGAAGAGCCCAAAGATCTCGCCCTTATCGAAGTCGTGGGGGGACCTGAGCTCGACTTTGGAACGATGAAGAAAGGGACTCGCCGAAGCCATAAGTTCGTGTTCAAGAACGTTGGGGAATCATCGGCCGACGTGTGGTTCAAAACAAGCAGCTGCAAATGTACCGTTGGCAAGTTCGAAAAAGCGACCCTCAAACCAGGAGAAACGACCGAAGTTGAACTAGAGTGGATCGTTGAAGGACTTGGAGGCGACTTTGCACAGACCGCAACTATCGGAACTTCGGCTCCCCGACAGGAAGAGATCAAACTCACGATCAAGGGACGGATTGGAGAGGCTTTGATGTTTGAGCCTTCGATTCTCGACCTGGGCGAATTCATGTCGAATGAAACTCATGAATTCAAGGGACGATTGTTCAGCTTCGAGGAACTACCTCTCGAAGTTCCGTCTGCCTCGGTTGGAGACACGTCGATCTCGTCCAAGTTCAAAGTGTCGCTCGAGCAACCGCGAAAACCTGAGCCGAACGAATTCCCGAACTACGGCGAAGCTCGGCAGGTTCTCGAGTTCAAAGTGACCATCGAAAAGGGGGTTCCGTCCGGGAACATCAGCACGAATTTGATGTTCGCCCGATACTTCAAAAACGGCGAATCCGAAAGTATCCCGCTCAAAATAATTGGCCGATGCGTCAACCCGATTCGAATTATTGCGGGTAATGACTACGACGAAGAGCGTGATGTCCTGAAGATGGGTTCTGGCACAACCAAGGAGGGTCTCAAGAAGAGTTTCTTGCTCGCCGTGAAGACGACCGAGTATCCGGACGCCAACATCACTTTCAATCGAGTTACGCCTGAATCGATCTCAGACAAAGTAAAAGTCGTGATTGGTGAGCCACAAGTTACCAAATCTCAGAAGATATTCCCTATCACCGTAGAAATCCCTGCAGGAACCGAGCCCGTAGAGCTGAACGGTTTGTTTGGAAAAGATTTTGGGAAAGTGGTCTTCGATACCAACATGGAGAACTCGCCCGAGGAGTCCATTTACCTGCAGTTCAAGATTTCCGAGTAGGCCTAGCTGTCGGCTCTGGGATTCGACTCACGAAATTTGCTGTAATTGCCGATGGAACGGTTAAAACCGATTATGACGACCCGGATCGTCGCAATGTTCAGCCGATCTCAAGCTAGCGAACCATGGCCAAAAGACAGCAAACCTTTGGAAAGCGACGATTTCTTCAACGCCTTGCGATCCTTTCGATCCTGGCCGGCACCTCTCTCGGATTGCCGGTGCTAACGGCTTCGGGTGAACCTCCAAAACGATTCTTTCCCGGGTTAGGGAAAGGTAGGCTCGGCAGCGCACTTCAAGGGAACCGAAGATCTGGGGCTACAACTCCCGCAGCAACCTCGAGTTCGCCCTCTTCCGACGAGAATCAATCCGAGACGTCTGCTACGAAGGAGCAAGGCTCCAATGATACACAGTCTCAAGGCACTCCGATTGCCGCGATAGCGAGCCAAATCCCGACCAACAAACTGGATCGCGCCCAGACATCCCTGCAAGACGCACAGTCCACAGCGCCGCCGGTGAATGTTGCGACCGAAGCAGAACGAAACCAAGTCATCGCTCCCGACTGGAAGGATCCATGGGCTGTCCTTTTTGTTACGGGACGTCAGTTCGGCTATATGGAACCGTGCGGCTGCACGGGTCTGGAAAATCAAAAGGGAGGATTGATGCGGAGGGACTCGCTCCTCCAATCCGTTCGATCGCGAGGTTGGAATGTAATTCCTATCGATGCCGGCAATCAAGTGAAATCGAGGGTGAAGCAATCCGAAATCAAATTCGACTGGACTTCCAAAGCCCTCTCCATGATGGAGTACGGCGCGGTGACGTTCGGCGAAAATGATTTAAGCCTTAGCCAAGATACATTGGTGTATCAGTTGGTAAGTTATTCTGGCGACAGCAACGCCGGTTCCGGTCCTTTGTTCGTTTCAGCGAACGTATCGATCTTTCCCGACCTGGACACGACCCACAAAGTGCTCCGAGTCGGAAACAAAAAGATCGGCATCACTGGCGTGCTCGGGGACGAAAACGCAGCCAAACTCGAAAACATTCCCGATTCACTCAAGATCAATCCCGCGAAAGAAGCATTGAGCATCGCAAAGAAAAAGCTCGACGCCGAGAAATGCGACTTCACTATTCTTCTGGCTCATGCCTCATTAGAAGAGTCCCGCATGCTAGCGCAGAAAGTTCCCGGGTTTTCGTTGGTCATCACGGCCGGTGGTTATGGTGAGCCGACCTACCGACCCGAACAGATACCGGGAACCGATACGCAGATGGTGCAAGTAGGGACGAAGGGAATGTATGCGGGGCTGGTGGGCTTGTTCAACGACGCGAAAGAACCGCTTCGATACCAGCGTCTAGCACTGAGCTCGCAATTCGAGGACTCGCCTCGTATGGTGGAACTGTTCAGCAAATATCAAGACCAATTGAAAGCGGAGGGAATGGCGCGACTTGGGATACGCCCCCAGAACCACCCAACGGAGCGCGAGTTTGTTGGCTCAGAGAAGTGCGGAGAGTGCCACACCACTGCCTTCGATATCTGGAAAAACACCCCTCACTCGCATGCAACCGATTCGATTGTCGAGCCCCCCGAGCGGTCTCTCGCACGGCACTTCGACCCTGAATGCATCTCCTGCCACACGACCGGTTGGAACCCACAAGGCTTTTTGCCTTACAAGACGGGATTCGAGTCTCTTGAGAAGACACCGCACATGCTGGGGAACGGTTGTGAGAATTGCCACGGCCCAGGGAAAAATCACGCGGATGCCGAGTCGGGAGATATCGAAGCGAGCAAAGAGATGCTTGCCAAGCTAAGGCAGGAAATGCAGCTGCCGCTCGCCAAGGCGCATGACAAATGTTTGGAATGCCACGATATCGACAATAGTCCCGATTTCCACAAAGACAACGCCTTCGAGGAATACTGGGAGCAAGTCAAACATTACGGTAAAGACTGACGATCGATCGTATCCGCTATAATGGCCAGCCTGAATCGATCTTCAATCTCCTATTGGAAAGTGCTTGCGTGAAAAGAGTCGCGATCATCGGGGCTGGCATCAGCGGTATGTCCAGCGCTTGGTACCTGCAGCGTGAAATTCCCGACGCTCAGATCGATGTACTCGAGGCGTCCGAGCAAGTCGGCGGAGTGATTCAAACTCTCTACGACTCCCCGTACTTGGCAGAAATGGGAGCCGACAATATCGCCACGCTGATTCCCGATGGATTGGAACTGATCCAAGAGTTGGGGATACGCTCGGACTTCATCAGCCCAAACCCAGAGCATCGTTTCGCGCAAGTCGTGCGAGCGGGAAAGATTTGGCCGATCCCCAACGGCTTCTCGTTGATGCAGCCGACTCAGATGGATGCCATTCTTTGGTCTCCGATTCTCAGCGTACGAGGAAAGCTGCGCGTATTGAGCGAGTATTTCATCCGCCCCAAAGCGAATGACCATGACGAGAGTGTCGAATCATTCGCCGTCCGTCGATTAGGGCGAGAGTGCTTTGACAGATTGGTAGAACCGATCATCGGTGGAATCTTCACGGCTCGCGCGGAGACCTTGAGCATGAAAGCCACCATGGAACAGTTCTTGCGAATGGAAAAGGAACATGGCGGATTGATCCGCGGTGCGCTCGCCAAGAAGAAAAGCGAAGCGAAGTCGGACCAGTCTGCTAGAAAAGCGACCGGAGCTCGATACGATCAGTTTCTCGCACCTCGCCAAGGAATGTCCTGGTGGATGAACGCCCTCCGCTCGCAGCTGCGCTCCCCGGTGCATCTCGGTGTTCGTGTGAATGCAATCCAGTCAACGTCGGAAGGAAAATGGAGTTTGATCGGCGAAGGCTTGCCCGATCCATCGGCATCCTATGACGCCGTATGTTTGTCGACGCCGAGTTGGGTGAGTGCCGATCTTTTGATGCATACTGCTCCAGCGGTGGCGGCTTTGCTAGATCGCATTCCTTACGCATCGTCTGCGGTCGCAATCTTGGCCATCCCCAAATCCGAGATTCGCCCAGAAGCCATGTGTTTTGGAGTCGTCGTACCTAAGACCGAGTCCCGCGATTCCTTGGCGATCAGTCTCACCAGCGAGAAATATCCGGGTCGTGCACCTGAGGATACCGTGTTGGCTCGCATCTTCATGGGAGGAGCGATTCGGCCCGAGATTTTAGACCAGACCGATGAGCAGCTCTTGAGTATTGCCCGTCGGGAGGTGAAAGCGTTGCTCGGAGTCTCCAGTCTTCCTCGATGGCAGAAGCTAGTTCGATGGAATCAAGCCATGCCACAGTACTTGGTAGGGCATTGCGAATTGGTACAGTCCATTCGCGACACGTTGCAGCAATATCCAGGCTTGCATCTAATCGGCAATGCCTACGAAGGAGTTGGGATTCCGCAATGCATCAGGCTTGCGAAGAAAACATCCAAACTGATAGCGCAGCAGCTTATGACGGCTGAGGCCCTATAGTCTAGCCGTCGTCCTCGACAGCTTTTGCAGTGCCTAACGCTTCGCGCGTGTGCAAAAACTCTCCCCGACTGCTTAAGGGGATGGTGGTTTGGTCGGTAGAGAGGTGATCTTCAGTGCTCAACGGTCGAGGACGACCGTTGGACAATAAGCAACGGTCGAGGACGACCGTTGGGCAGTGCACTTACTGCGCGGCGACCACCGGCGCTGGTGTCTCCGCAATGCTCAAAACGTAATTCACCAAGTGCCATAGATCGTCGTTGGTAAGCCCTGGCAATCCCTCACCTTGTGACAATGCCGCTGCCGGCATCGTCGCACCCGGAATACCGTATCGAATTCGACGATAAAGATCGATCGGTTCGCGACCTCCGCGGAAGTGCCCTGCGACGATGTTTCGAGGCTTGAGCGGCTGTGGCTTCAAACCACCGCGAGCCAACAATGGCAATAACTCTTCAGTGCTGGTCGGTTTGATACCAATCTTCGCTGTCCAGTCCTTGGTCCAATCGTCGTAATCGGGAGCTTGTGGGCCATCTCCCTTCGCAGACTCACCATGGCACTTCGCGCAAGCGGCGTCGTTGCCCGCAAAGAGCTTCTTACCCTTCTCAATCGATTCGGCTAGTTGGGCCTTATTCTCTTCGGTTTCATTTCCGAAAATGGGGAAGGAAGGCATTTCTGGCTCTTCTACCTTGTCCTCCGCCTCGGACCAAGCGTCAGCGATATCCAGGAGAAGCTCTTCCGCTTGATCTAACTGCTCTTTCAATTCAGGGCTCGGCGCAGCTCCGTCAGAAGCCTTCAACGACGCGTTGTAAAGACGCCCTTCTTCCAGATCCAAATCGTAAGCTGCTGTGTAAAGGAGCTTCCGCTCAAACTCACCGCGGATCGATAGGAAGATCACATAGTCCACCAGTGCATCAAGTTGTTTGTCGGACAGCTTCGTGAACTTTGGCATCTGAGAATCACCAAGTCCCTCAACGAGTATCCCCTTCAAATCAGACTTCAAAGGCTTGCCCGTCCGACTGGTGCTCTTGTACTTGAAAATTCCGTGCCGAAACTCTCTGGGGTAAGGATTTTGAGAGGCGGCGACCGGACCTCTCCCTTGCCCGCTTTCGCCGTGACATGAGGCGCATTGCTGCCGGTAAAGCCCAGTGGTCCCCGGTTCCGCCGTTTCAGGGGGCATGCCAGCCGCCATCTTGAGGTTCTCGAGGGAGATCAAATCTTTGTAGTCGGACTCAAGGAGAGGTGGCAGCTTTGGGTCGTTTAATGTTCCAAACCAATCGATCAACAAGTCCTGCGCATCCTTGGTCGGTTGCTCGAGCTTGAGATCCTCGGCGATTTCAAGCGAATGCGAATAGAGCAGATTCGGTTCATGCTGCGCGATGCGATTGGCGCTCTGGTCGCAACCGCTTACGAACAGTCCTCCAGCTGCGAAGCAAAGGAGAGCATGACGGGGAATTCGATTTCCAATGGAGCTAAACATAGTGAATCCTACGGACAAAAAGTTCCTCAACTCGAGTGGAGCTATTTCTTCGATAGATCTTTGATTTCGATATTGCGCCAGCGGACTTCAAAGGGCCCCTGGTCTTTGCCAATGCTATGGACTTGCAAACCGAGGAATCCCTCGGTGTACGAGATCGGATCCGTTAAATCCTCGATCAACTTGCCATTGATCCAAGTCTGTATGCGTGAGCCGGAGGCTTTGACGTGGTATTGATTCCATTCCTTGTTCTTGAGCTCGCTGTGTGGCGGTTGGGTTGGCGATACCCACCCTCGGCCGGTCGCTTCGCCGTACAAGTAACCAGCTTCGCCAGGGCTCGACTCGATCTCCACTTGCAAGCCGTGAACGCGTCCATTGTCTTTGTCAGGAAGACTCTTCGAGCGGATCTGCACGCCGGAGTTCAAACCATCATCGACTTTTACTTCAAACCGCAATTCAAAGTCGCTGTAAACTTTGTCCGTGCAGAGGAACGAGTTGGGGCTCCCTACTGCCGTTCGTCCAACGATCGCGTCCCCTTCGATTCGGTACGTCGCCCAACCGTTTTTTTGAGTCCAACCAGTGATAGACTTGCCATCAAAGAGCCTGGTCCATCCTTCGCCTGCAGGAGGTGAAGGGGCGGGAGATTCCTGATTGCGGACCACCTTTCCATCTTGCGCGAATGCGGCTTGCTCATGGCAGCACAAGCCCATGAAGGACGCCAAGCCCAAATGGGATGCCAATAATGCGGTCGCGAACGGAACTCGCTTGATGTGCGTTCGTAGGAAGATTTGCATGGAGAGGTCCTCGACGGGAATCAGGTGGGGGAATACGATTTTCGGGCATTCGGTTGCTCGTTCGTTTGAGTGTACCCCACAAACGGTTTGCTTACGAGCCAACCCCCTCCCTACCCTTGCGAATGCGACGAATTGCCATGACGGATTTTCTCAACAATCGATGCGAGAATCGAGCGGGGGGAGCCGCTTACCCACGCACACGGCTTCGGCGAAACCGCAGATGGCCTTGGTTGCGAGACATGGTACAAGAGACATGGCTCACTCCCGCCAATTTGATCTGGCCCCTTTTCGTTATCGAGGGAGAAAATCGACGAGAAGCAGTCCATTCTATGCCAGGGGTAGAACGACTAAGCGTGGACTTGGCAGCCGCGGCGGCTTCCAAGGCAGCAGAGCTAGGCATCGGGGCCGTGGCGATCTTTCCCGTCACTCCGAGCGCATACAAGTCAGACGATGGACGACATGCAGTCGATCCAAAAAATTTGATTTGCCAAGCGACAAAGAGTATCGCGGCGAGCGTTGGAGATCGTATCGGCATCGTTTGCGATGTGGCGCTGGATCCTTACACCACGCATGGTCAAGACGGGATTGTGCGGGATGAATATGTCGTCAACGATGAGACGATTAGCGTCCTTTGCGATCAAGCAGTCAATCAAGCGAGAGCAGGAGCAACCATGATTGCTCCCTCGGACATGATGGACGGTCGCATCGGTGCAATTCGCGATGCGTTGGACGCACATGGTTACCAACACATTCCAATACTATCTTATGCGGCCAAGTATGCGTCTGCTTACTACGGCCCCTTTCGAGATGCCGTCGGCTCGGCGAAGAATTTGGGAGGAGCCGACAAAAAGACATATCAAATGAATCCCGCCAATTCGGATGAAGCAATCCGCGAAGTCGAGCTTGATATTCAAGAAGGGGCGGACATGATCATGGTAAAACCGGGAATGCCATATCTGGATATCGTGCGCCGCCTGCACGACCGGTTCCCTGTTCCGATCGCCGTCTACCAAGTCTCCGGCGAATACGCGATGCTCAAATTTGCTGCCCAAGCGGGAGCACTCGACGAACAAAAAGTTGTCCTTGAGAGTATGATCGCGTTCCGACGCGCTGGCGCCTCAGCTATTTTGACTTACTTCGCGCACGATATCGCGTGTTGGCTCAGCGAGTAGCGTTCATCGATAATCGCCTGTCCTTCGGCTATACGCTTCGAGCCTATCCGAAAACCAGCAGAAACCGCGGCTATCGCCAGAGCGGCTCATAGACTTCAGCTCGGCGATTAGTAGTTGATCTGGATTTGCGTCCGGTAAAGCTCACCTTCGAATTGCTCATAAGAGCGTCCGGAAGCGAAGGCGGTCGTGTTGGTGCGATCTGTCCAAGTCACCATATTGGTCCACTCGACCGAATCAGTGATCTGCCACTCCACGCCAGCTTCGTACTCCGTGACATTCGTAAAAGGAGCATTTCGTTCGGCCTTCATCCCGCCTTCAAAACGATTGTATTTGAAGAACGGAAAAAACGTCCCTCGGTGGCACGTATCCCACTTGTACATCGCCATCACATATCCCCCACGAATGTCCCCCACTTCGATAGCGGTTTGTGAGGCATTGAGTTGAGGGGATCGCCCCACGTTCCATTCGCACTGAATGCCGAACGGCTTGGGGTACCACACCGCCGTCACCGCCATTCGTTCATCCAGCAACCCCGCTCGATTTCCCGTTTCGAGAGTTCCGAGCGGACGGCTTGACGGTCCCACCCCGAGAGGTTGGATAGGAGAACTCAAAACGGTGTAGTGACCTCGATAACCTTGAAAAGAGGCTTCAAAAAGCTGGTCGTTGGCGAGCCGCATTGGAAGGGTTAGCCGGGCGATGATATGAACATTGTCGTTTTGCTCCTGCAGCGAACCTCCCTGCCCGTTGTAACATCCAAAACCGAAGACGCCATAATTTCCCGAACCTTTGAGCCCGTCATCGATCACCTCTTTAAAGAAGGCTTGTGCAGGTTCCGGCGTCCAATAATAGAAGGCACCCAAGTCCCGTTCGTTGCGCGCTGCGCTGTTGATCGAGTCCGAACGATCGAGCGCCAATCGATTCGAGCTGGACTGCAGATTCTCCCATCCGTACGGGATTTTCGATTGGCCAACTCGTACTCGGTGAACCTTGTCCTCGGTCAAATACACGTCGCCGTACCAATCTCGAATCTGGGCGAAGTGCGTGTTATCCGTGCTTCCAGGTGTCGTCACGGCAAAGTCGGGTTGAAGATAGACGTATAGGTGATCAGACACGTCACCGAAGATGATAACCCGCGCACGACGAATCAGAAACGATTGGTTGTCTCCAACCGATCGATCCCCAACGTGCTGCGCTGGAGCCCCCTCTTCGCTTAACACATCGTTGAGCCTAAACTGGGCATACCCTCGTATACCTAGTTTCTCAAACCACTTCTTCTCTTTCTTCTTTTCATCTTTCGGAGCGTCGCTCTTCTCTTTCTTTTCAGAGGTCTGCGACTTGACAACATCTACCTCCGGGTCCCCTTTCTCCTTCCAACTTTTGAGAAAGGAATCGATGCGCGATTCCGAGTTCTGGAGGCTCTCCTTTGTCTCTTGAAGCTCGACTTCCAGCGAGCGTAGCCGCTCCTGCATTGCTTGCATTTCCAAGCTAGAGATCGCTCCTTCGGATGGTATCGGATCTGATTCTTGAGCGTGAGCTGCGCTCGCACCCATCACCAGCGCAAAGCACGATCCAAGCGTAACCGCGAAGCAAGCGACGGGTTTCCAAATTCGTTTTGCTAGCCGGTTGCCGATCAATAGAGACATCGCGAAGTTCGGATTGGAGTGGCGAGGAGGATTGCAACGAATATCGTTGCTCTCTTCATCACTCGTTCACGATAAATTCACGACCAGGGTTAAGTTATTCAAATCTTAACAATCGCAGAATCGTTCCGATCAAGCTGCTCGGCGGGTCTTTTGCGCATCGACAGTTTGCAAGCGTTCTACCTCCGCGGCTTCGTCGAGCCGATCAGCGGCTTGGACAAGTCGCTCTCGAATGGTGTTCTCAAGGGATCGATCTCGAATTCCCATCACCCACCCAAGCCTTTCCGCTACCGACTTCGGGTTCATCAAACCACCAGCCAAATGGCCAAGCTGCTTTGCTAGCGAATCCACTTCTACGCCGCTTCCTTCGACTGCTCCGTAGGCGCAAGCGATTTGGCCGCAGGTCTTCCCCATTTCATATCCGATATCCAGTCCTGCCACCACGCGATGGGGAGCTTGGATGAGAACATCCGATGCGATCGACGAGCGTAGATCCATCGCATCCATCAACAATTGCAATTCGACCTCGGCACCTTCGCGTCCCAGTTGCGGACAAAGCCCTCCAACCAATCGCAGGATTTTCTTACGGAAGATTGTACCCGCAAGGAGCGGTGCAACATGGTTGGACATCTTGCTCGCGAGTCTTCGGTGAGGAAGTGCAGCGCGGTCTAGACCGTAGACGACTTGTGAGGATTGCTCAACTGCGCAAGGAGAAGCGACAGCATCCCAATCTTCCCGCTCCAGCTTCCGGAGCGATGGCAAATACCAATCTTGCTGAACCCGCATTCCAGGGAGCAAGATTTGGACTGCAGGAGCGGTAGCTGCCGCGACAGCAAGGTTTAATGACTCGGTATGACTATAAGCTTCAGGTGCTTGAATCAAAACGACTTCATCATCGCCTAGTTGGTATGGATCGTCATAGTTACCGTTGTGAACAACTAGGATCTCGAGTTCCGAGTTCCGGTTTTCCAGCAATGACAGCAAAGTAGATTCGAGTTTTGCATGATCATCCAGAAATGGAACGATGATTGAGAGGCGCAGCACAGATGTGACTCCGACTTTTCGCGTTGGGAGAAAACCACGTTAAGAATGCGGATCGGCTATGCGTAGTTTCGAATTCATAGAATTCGAAGTTTGCCTGTGGCAGAAGCTCGGCAAACTTTATCGATTGCGGGTGGCTTTAACGAGGAAAAGTCCCGTCCCCTTGGCCTCTGGATCGGGCGGGAGTGGAAGAAAACGATGGACAATCCAACCCGCGTCGTCCATCCATTCGCAAATTTGGTGTTCGGAAAACCCAAGCCATTGATGTCCCATTTGCTCACGATACTCCGTGCGATCATGCGGAAGCATATCCAAAAGAATCAAATGCCCACGGCTTCGGGTCACCCGAAAGGCTTCTCGAAATGCCTCCGACGGATGAGCGAGATAAGGTAAAACCAATGCCATCATCCCGATCGAAAGGGATTCGTCATCGAGGGGAAGCTGGGATAATTCCCCTTTGCGCACCTCCACATTGGAAAAGTCTTTCAAGCGTTTGCGCGCCGATTGCAGCATCGTTGCTGAGCCATCCACCGCGTAAACCTTGTGCACCCAAGGTGCAACAAATTGGGAAAGAGCACCGGTTCCGCACCCCAGATCCCCGACGATCTGATCAGGAGCTGCCAGAGCTGCTAGCAAGAATGCATCAAGACGATTGCCGAACAAGTCGCTGCGCATGCGATCCCATTTCTCGGCACTGGACGAGAAGAATGCTTGGGAACGCGATCGCCTAGCCTCCATGACTTGTTCGAGCCTCGCATCGTCTTGCTCCGCGGTAGACTCGAGCACGCTTTGAAGCTTGACCACTTGCCAAAGCTTTTTCTGCCCTGTATCGATTTCCGAGCTGCGCATTCGGTAGAGATTGCTCGTACCATCCCGCCGCGACGATATCCAACCTTCGTCGACCAACACCTTCAAGTGCCTGCTCACTGTGCTCTGGGGAAGCTGCATTGTGGAACACAACTCAGCGACCGTCAGCTCGGAGCGGTCCAGCAAACGAAGTAGCCGGGCGCGGATCGGATCCGACAGGCTTTGCATCCAAGTAATCATCGGAGGTGTGTTCATCCCGGCAATATAACAGCCGTTCATCCGGATGCAACGATGGACCGCGGTTGGTTCAAGCCAGTGTTTTTTGTCGGACTCGGTCTACGCAGCGAAGAAGTTCTGGGTCTTTGGCGAGCTCTTCCTCCATTTTCCTGCATGCGTGCATGACGGTCGTATGGTCCCGATCGCCGAACATACTACCGATGGACTGGTAGGAGGAGTCAGTCCATTCTCGGATCAGGTACATGGCCAGCCCCCTTGCTCGTACTACGCTCGCCTTGCGTCCAGGACCTTTCATTGCCTCGAGCGTTTGACGCAACTCCCGAGCCACGGACTTGGCAATTTCCATAGGGTTTCTCGGGGAAGCGGACTGGGATTCCACGAGCGACTCAATCACTTTCGACTTGTTCGGCTTGGCGAACCCTTCGTTCGCTCGATGGTGGTGCTGCCATCGCAGAAGCAAACCTTGCAATTGGTGAATCGATTGATTCTCTCCCAGTTGCGAATTGATCTCGATTCGTTCTTCTTCGGTAATCGGGAGGGATTGAGCGTCGCTCAAACGACGGATGAGCTCGAGCCGAGTCGGTGCGCTCGGGTATTTCAAATCCATGCTGTACCCCGCCACCATGCGGCTTGCGAGGGCATGATTCCAATTCGGAAGAAAGGCGGGGAGCGTGAGCGATGTCATAATGACCAGCGAATCAAGTCCCTCTAAGGCGTTGAGAACTTCGATCAACTCTCCTTGGGCAGCTTCTTTCCCACTCAGTTCATGGACATTGTCGATGACCAAGCAATGGACTCGTCGATATTGCTCGCGAAACCGAGGCATATCGTC
>JALOQZ010000284.1 GCA_025459245.1 Pirellula sp. | reverse complement strand
GTCTACCAACCGATGCAGCAATCGTTCAAACTCAGATTGTCCTCGCAACGTCGTACTCGCGGTGGGCTTTTCCATGGGCGTTGACTTCCTTACTACTGCAATTCGCCGCGAGCTTCGTAGAAGTCTTGCCAGCCGCCGGTCTTGCGACGTTTGACCACGTTATCGAAGTAGTGTCGCACTTTATTTAAATCATCCGGATTGTCCTTCAAAACCGATCCAATTAGGTATTGCACCAGATGACCTGGCTTCATGTTTCCTCCGCTGAAATAGTACGCGTGCATACCGGCGGCGCATACGGTTCCTACCGCTTCGGCTGTGCTAAGGACCGTCGATGGAGATTCAATCCCTTTGCCATCGATCGTTTTTCCTTGACGCAATTCGCGAAACGTCGTCACGAGGATTTCGGTTAAATCGTCGGGAATCGAAGCAGGAACACCTGCTCTCGCCAAATGTCGGTTAGCTTCGCGACTGACCAATGCCATCTCTTCGCGAATCTCTGCGATGGGATGAACTGTCTCGAAATTGAAACGTCGCTTCAAAGCTGCGCTCATTTCATTCACGCCGCGATCGCGAGTGTTCGCCGTAGCGATGATATTGAATCCTGATCGAGCAAACAGTGACTTCCCTTCGGCATCCATTTCAGGAATCGACATTACTCGATCGCTCAAGACCGAAAGCAAAACGTCCTGAATCTCCAGAGGGCACCGAGTGATTTCCTCGAATCGGACCAGTTTGCCAAGCTTCATGCCGGTGTAAAGCGGCGCGGGGACCAACGATCTTTCGCTGGGACCGTCCGAAACCAGCAATGCGTAGTTCCACGAGTACCGGATGTTATCCTCCGTCGTTCCAGCGCTTCCCTGAATCGTTAATGTCGAATCGCCACTGATCGCGGCGGCCAGCAATTCGCTTAGGTAACTTTTGGCCGTACCCGGTTCGCCGATCAGCATCAATCCTCGATTGGTGGCCAGCGAAACAACACACCGTTCCAGGAAAGATCGACGTCCAACAAACTTTGGACCAAGTCCCTTGGCTTCGCAACCTAATACGAAATCCAATACTGCCTGAGGGGTCAACTGCCAGCCGGGCGGTTTTGGAAGCGTAGCCGATTCCTTGGCTAACCGTCTCAATTCGTCAGCGTAAAGAATCTCGGCTGCAGGTCTTTGTAACTCACCTGCGGTCGATTCTATCCCACTTTTCATCGAGCTCCCGCTATTGGGGCTTTCCGAGTTCAATGCTGAAACTTTTTTTGCCATGCGTTACGCGTCCATACTAGTGGAGTATCCATCATCAAAGAAACCTTACGTCCGGATCACTTCGCTTTGGTCTTTAGCACCTGCATATCGGCCAACACTTCGCTGATGACGATGGGATGGACGGTTCCGAGTTTCGACTTCTTGGCATTCTTGTCTTCCCACCCATACCCGCTTGGCTGTCGCATGCCAGGAATAAAGTAAACTTCCTCTAGTGTCAGCATCTCATTGGGATCAATGTAGCCCATTCCAACTGTGCCTTCGTAGTGGACCACTGCCGTTACATTCGCCGATGGAAACTGTTTGGAGTGTTCGTCAAAGCCTCCGCCGTCCATTCCGATACCGCGAACCCATCCCATCTTCTCAAGGGTGAAGACGAGCGTTGGAGCAACCAGTTTCAGACCCTTAAATCGAACTAGTGATTCGGCTTTCTCCTCGCTCTTTTCCAGTCGATTGACGTTTCGTCCCAACTGCGCAAACGGTGCCACAATCTCATAGTCACTAAGAACGTCACCCCAGGTGGCTCGATCGTCGTCCGTCATCTCGAGCGGATGCACTAGCCCGACAACGTGATCTTTCGGCAGATGGTGTGATTCGTCGGAGACATTGGCATAGTCCCGTTCTTCCGTAATTCGAAACGTTGACGAAACATTGCCCTTGGAGTCGAATGTCGCCCAGATTAGTTTTTGGGCAAGGTGAGTCATCAGAGGGTGCCGCACAACGAGCATTTGGAAATCATCCTGCGCCCATCGCCGACCGGTAACCATCGCATTTTCCAGTCTTGCAGACTGGATCGTGGCGACATCCTTGATTTGCTTCTTGAGTAGCTTCCATTCCGACAAGGACTCGTTCGCTATAGTCGGGTCATCTTTCCCGGTTGGCTTCGGCAAGTCGGTTCGAAGTTTGCCTGTTTCGTCGCGAACCATCGCTTTGAGATCGCCACCCAACACAAACGAGAAGCTGCGTGGTCCGAACGAGAACTCGCGTTTCCCTTGCTCGTCCAGTCCGCAATCGGGTACCACTCGATCTTCCAATTCGTCCCGCGTCATTCCTTTTTCTTTAGCAATTTGATCGACGAATTCTGCGGCCTTTGTTTTCAATCCTTTAAATTTCAGTTTCTGTGCGATCCCCGACAATTGCATCAATGCCACGCTACTACCGATCGCACGCAGGCATTCCAACCCAAACACGGCGCGGGCGTGTTGGCTTTCTCCAGGCCAAGCACGGATCATAGGAGTCAACTTCAACACACAACCATCATCGCCGAGATGGCCCAACACACCCATCGCCCATTTTTCTTTGCTGGGACACCCGTCATCTTGCCAATGCTGAAAAATCTTCCATGCGAAGTCATCGCGCACACTTTTCTCGACGTTCTCGCGAAGCGATGTGAGTAGCTCATCTTTGACTGCAATATCTGTAGCGATAAGTTTTTGCAACACGATCCCCAACTGCTCGTCATTCAGCCTGCGATCGCCGATGATCAACGGTGGTAGCTGCGCCGCGGCAGCCCAACCGGGCAACTTCTTTTTGCTGCTGGATACTTTCGACAGCACCTCGGACAACCATTTTGGTGTCGACTTTGCATCATGCGGCTCGAATACCTTTTCTTCCCGATCCAGAACTTCGGCTTGAACTTTCGCTGCTGCCTCAGAATTGCCTGCATGCTTCACTGCTGCGGCGATCACATCCTGTAGTCCATTGCGTTTGACGCTTCTCAAGTACTCGGTTGCCGCATCCGCGAGTTTGCTACGCCCGCCTGCCACCTCGATCAAGCCACTGACGGCGTTGCCAATATTCGTATCCAACCAATCACGAGCGACGGTGGGGGCTTTGCTTTCCATCTTGCATCGAAGGATCGGTTCGGCCGCCTCGGGTGCGTTCACCAATGCCAGTACTTTCAAAACGGCTGTGCATTCGTCTCGATTTGTCAACCTACAGATTTCATCTGCGAGTACGTCAAGGGCTGAATACTCGGTGCACGCGATCAAAGCCCTCGCTTTTTCCGGAGTATCAATGGGTATTTTCAATCTTCGCCATTCCGATTCCACCAACTCGGCTGATGCTAATCCGCACAGTAGTGTGTGCGGCTGTTGGTAATGGGATGCGTACTGGGTTTTTTGATAGTAACCATCTTCCCAACTGCTGATTATCTCCGACAATTCCGTATGCATTCCCAAGGATGCAGCCAGATAATGAGCCATTGGAAAGGCTTCGTAATCATCGGGCTCGGCGGCTGGATCGAGCTTCGCTGCTACCAGTTTTTGCAATTCCTTTCGTTGTTTCTCGCTAAGGTACGGTTGAACCGACAATTCGAATCCCGCCACCAGTTCCCGATTGTCAATTGCATCTTGCCAGAGTTGCTTTCCATTGCTTTTGCGCTCGGTCAACATCCAACTCACGATTTCTTCGGGAGTGAAGAGATTCGCCACCGCGAGCATGACCTCGGATCTAACGGTTCGCTTCATTTTTTCGATTAGACTCCAAGCCTCTGACGGTTTGATTTTTCCGTCGGTCTTGAGTTTTTCGATTGTTTCAGCGAACTTGACCATCTTGGTATCGCGATCTCGTTCCTTGGTTATCGCGAGCAACCAAAAATGCGACTCCTCTTTGGAGAGCGCTGCTGGAAGATTTAGATCCTCCCACTGTGCATCCCAACCGTAGTTGATCGTTTTGAGTTTTCCGAGAGCCTTAAGGCAAGCCGCTTTGTCAAAAGGTCTAGGCTCACCACGCTTCAATGGCTCATTTTTTCGGAACTTGGCGAGAAACCAATCGTGAGGCTCAAGTCCGATGGAGCGGACTACAGATGTTACCATCGAAGCGGTGGGAGTTGCCGTGGTCACTTTCTCCTCTACCACCGCATCGACCTCTGCTTTCGATTTAAGCTTTGCCGCCGATTTGGGCTTCGCGGGTATTGTCGATGAGCTTACCGTCGATGTACTGCCGTCGGTTCCATCGTCGACATAGCCCTTCTTACGTTTCTCCGCGATCAATTTGTCACACGACTTCTTCGCATCTTCTTCCGACCCGAACGATTTGGTTTGTGTTTGTCCGTCCGTTCCGATCCGGCCGAAACAAACTGTGTGAGATTTACCATCCAATTTGATGCGCCAGAACTTATGGGATGCACCCTCTTTGAAAACCAAAGAAGCCGATGTGGTAATCTTTGTTGCAGCTGCCATGAATATCCTTCTCCAGGAATCACGTTCCGTATCAAAGCCAACGTGTGCAAGATTCTAACAAACGTGAACGCAGAAAACAGCAAATGAAGAAACTATGAATGCTTTCCCAATTCGGTTCGATATCCTTTTCAATGCTGACGAGTACTTTCGCTCTGGCCATTGTCCTTGGACATTCTTTGCTTATCCCACGTCGCTAGGCGATGATCGAGGCCTACCGCCAGACGATGAAGCGTGCGAACTACTAGCGAGGCTTCAACAACACGGAATCAACGTCTCTATTTGGAGCAATGGGATCGCGAAGAACACGACGTACTTTGCGTGTCGAAGAGAAGATTCGCATCGATTGAATGAAGTGGTGACGGAGCTTGAAACTCGAGGGATTATCGAGAGGGATTTCTGTTCTAAACGAACGGAACGTTTATTCGCGCAAGTTGCTGAAAACAGCGAACCAAGTGATGCACCTCAGTCGAGATGCAAGTTCGATCGACCCGGATGATGGAAATTGTCGAAACATCGATCGAACGCTTCACACGACCACGCGCGATGCTCTCGAGTGTTTACTGCGAAGTTTGGAAACTGAACGCTATGGGTGTACGCCCGTCGGCAGACTGTTAAACGAAGCGTACCGATGATATTCGCAGGAGCCGACGACATCTGACCTGCTGATCCGATCGAAGGGGACGCATCGAAAGCGTTGCGCCAATACAAGGCTTGTTTTTCCATTTGAAAGCGAGAGTTGGCAGAACAGAAGCATCTGCCGGAACGGTGCGGACGCAAATTTCGAAATTTAACGAACAAAGCGTTGACGCTAGTTCGTATCTGCATACGATATGCAATTGCGCCACCGATGCTTTGGCAGTTCGGTAGGCTTTGCGTCTGGATTACCGATGTGGCTTGTGCTGCGGTTTCCCCTTTTTCTCAATAGGA
>JALOQZ010000283.1 GCA_025459245.1 Pirellula sp. | reverse complement strand
TTATGTTGCAAGGGAGTTTGGAAGATGGACAAGATCTACTCACAGGTCTCCAAAGCTCGGCGTTATCTTTGGTTGCAAAAGGCCTTCGCGGTCTTGCCGGGCTGGTTGCTTGTCTCCTTTAGCATCGCGTTTCTCGCTATGCTGATTCCGAAGATTTGGTACATCCCATTTACCTTCGAATCTTGGGGCCGCAATGGACTCATTGCAGCGACCGCGGTTGCTCTTCTCGGCACCCTTGTACATGCTTGGATGTTGCGCCCGTCGCTTCGCGGTTCTGCTATCGAGCTTGATCGCCGGTTTCAGTTGCGCGAACGAATCAGCAGCGCGCTGGATTTGACTCCCGATGACCAACAAACTCCCATCGGCTCCGCACTGATCCAGGACGCAATTCGGCAAGCCGAGCGGATCGACGTGCGAGATCAATTCCCCATCCGATTCAATGCCACGACCCCTTGGGTACTACTCCCCATTCTTTCCTGCGTCGCCCTCTTTTGGGTCCCTGATGCAGGGCAAGCTGTCGAAAACGATTTAGCCCTCGCATCGAAGGAACGTATTCAAAACGTCAAAGCACAAACGAAGCCAGTGCTCGATCAAGTTAAAAAGTTGCGAAACGATCTCGAAGAAAAGGGTCTTCAGGAAGCCGCCGACGAATTCAAAAAGCTTGAAAAGAAGCTAGAGGATCTTCAAAAATCTGAAAAGTCGGATGTGAAAAAACTCCTCGCCGATTTCAACGAAATTAAACGCGAGATGGAGCAACGCAAGGATTCTTTGGGCTCCTCCGACACATTAAAGAAGGCGATGGAGAACCTCAAGAAGATGGATCAAGGCCCTGCGGACAAGATGGCCGAATCGCTTCAAAAAGGTGACTTCAAACAAGCGTCCAAAGAGCTCGACAAGATGCTTGATCAAATGAAATCAGGAAAGCTTTCCGACCAGCAGAAAGAACAGCTGGCGAAGCAAATGGAGCAAATGGAAAAAGCATTACAAAAAGTTGCACAGGAGCAACGTGAGGCTGTCGACCAGCTGAAGAAAGAATTGGAGAAGGCCGAGAAGTCTGGGGATCTTGAAAAGACCGCCCAACTTCGAAAGAAGCTGGAACAGGCGGAAAAGTCGCTCAGCAAGTGCGAACAGTGTCAGTCGATGTCCGAACAGCTTGCCAAGGCCTCCCAGGCCATGAAGGATGGCAATATGCAGGATGCTCAGCAAGCGATGGAAGAGATGATGGAGCAGTTGGAGCAAATGTCGATGGACTCCGAGGCTCTGGCTGAGCTGCAAGAGATGATGGACGAAATGCAGAACGCAAAGAACTCCTCGAGCTGCAAGAGTTGCAGTGGCGAGGGCTGCGCGCAGTGCAACGGCCAAGGAAAAGGAAAGAGCGACGGCGAATCACGGTTCACCAAGAACAGCAAAGGTGAAGGTAAAGGAGAAGGCGATCGCGAAGAAGAAGAGAATGCCACAAAGGACTTTGATTCCCAAGTGCGTGAACAGATGCGAAAGGGAGAAACTGTCTTTGGAGGTAAAGTCGGCGGTCCCAATCGAAAAGGGATCACAAAGGAAGAAGCCCGCGACGCAATCCTGAATGCAGCTGCCGAAGACCCAGACGCAATCGAAAGCTTGGTCCTGCCCAAAGCCCAACGCGAACAACAACGCGAATACTTCGAGCGACTGCGAGGGAACTGAGATGTTGGCAGCGTTACCCCAGGGCTAGCGCCCAATGGCTGATCTATCGGCCGGAACGCACTAGCGTCCGGTTTCCAGCATCCCCAACGCGACAATCGTCTTGATCGTCGAAGCGGCAGCCCAGGACCAGCGCCATATGGCTGATCTATCAGCCGGAACGCGCTAGCGTCCGGTTTCCAGCCACCCAGGCGCGACGATCGTTTTGATGCTCGCAGCGGCAACCCGGGGCCAGCGCCATGTGGCTGATCTATCAGCCGGAACGCGCTAGCGTCCGGTTTCTAGCGTCCGCCGGCGCAACGATCGATTCGGTGTTCGAAGCGTTAACCCGGGGCTAGCGCCCAAGGGCTAATTTATTAGCGGTCCTTACGGCGTCAGCGGATTGCCTAATAGCTCTCGGAAGAAAAACTCCGACATGGTCCGATACTGGTGTTCCGACTGCTCAGGATCGGTGATCCCATGCCGGTTTCCAGGGTAGATCATCAAATCGAAACTCTTCCCTGCCTTCTGCAACGCACGCGTTAACTGCATCGAGTTGGCCATGTGGACATTGTCGTCGATTTCCCCGTGCAAGATCATCAACCGTCCGTGAAGATGTTTCGCTGCAGTGACTGCCGAGCTTGTACGGTACCCCTCTGGATTGAGCTGGGGCGTCGACATGTAGCGTTCGGTGTAAATCGAATCGTAATTGTTCCAATCGGTTACCGGAGCGCCTGCTACCCCCGCCCGAAACAGCTTGGAATGCGTCATGGCATACGCGGTAAAGTAGCCACCATAGCTCCATCCCCACATGCCAATACGCTCATCATCCGCCCACTCTTGCTGTCGAAGCCAACCAACCGCATCTTCCAAATCCTGCAGCTCCACACGCCCCATGTCTTTGTAGATCGACCAAGTATCTTGGTTCCCACGACCGAGAGCAGAGCGGTTATCGCACAGCAACACGGCGATACCTTGCTCAGCCATCCATCGGTGCCAAAGATCACTTCGGTGCGTCCAAGTGTTCTCGACAGTCGGAGCTTGAGGACCTCCGTAAACATGGATTAGCACGGGCATCTTCCCCTTTGCTTTGCGAGCCCCCCAGTTGGAGGGGAGATATAGCAAGGCTTGCATCTCGAATCCGTCCCTCGCCGCGATGGTGAACAACTCAGGGTGTTTCGACTGCACATAGCTCAGTCGATCATTCTTGACACCCCCGAGATAACGCATCCGATTTCCATCTCGATCGCACAGCCAAAGTTCTCCAGGTGTGTTGTTGTCGCTCCAAGTATCGAACCAGTAGGTTCCGCGTGGATGAATCGACACACGATGGTTCCCCCCTGGTTCCCCAAGCGGAGTAATGTTTTTGGTCTTGAGATCAATCGCCAACAAATCCGTATTCGCAAGAGAGCTTCGTCGCGCTGTGACGATCGCTCGATCGCTGTCCGCCCACAGCAATTCGCGAATATCCCAGTCCCCTTCCGTGATTGGAATCTTCTCACCCTTTGCCGTGACTCGATACAAATGGCGGCGTCCTCCGGCGGAGTCGCTGAGCCACAAGAAACTACCATCGGCGAGCCAAGCTGGCTCCTCAATGACGTCGACCCAAGCCGGCGAAGTCTCCTCAACCCATTTTCGATTTTCACCCTTCATGCAATCGAATGACCAAACGTGCAGATAGGATTGAATCCTGTTCTGAACTTGATAGACCAACTGGTCAGGCGAGGAAGTAGACCACCCCACTCGAACCACGAGCCGATCTTCGGGAGCATATTCGTTTAACGGAACCTCGCGAATCTCTCCCGACTCCACATCGACAACATGAAGTGTCACAAAAGGATTGTTCTGACCCGCCTTTGGGTATCGCATATGTTCAAGTGACTGAGCGAAAGGAATCGAGTTATCGATCACAAACGTTGGTACCGGGCTCTCATCCAACCTCAAAAAAGCGAGACGCTTTCCATCCGGGCTCCACCAGTAGGCTTGAAATTTGCCCCGTCCATAAACTTCTTCTTGATAAACCCAATCCAGATAGCCATTGAGGATCTCTCCGCCACCATCTTTGGTGAGGGAACGGGCCTCCGCAGTTTCTCGATTGACCACCCACAGATTTCCATCCTGCACATAAGCGACATGCCTTCCGTCGGGACTCAGCGTCGGGACCTTCTTTTCGCTTTCTGGACTTTGAGTTAGTCGCTTGGCAGTATTCGATTCCACCGTGTAGAGATACAAATCATTCTTCTGTTCGATCATGGCATACGAGAAGGTGGGATCGAACACAGAAAAGTTTCGCCGGTACGTCGCTGCCTTCGCATCACCGAAAGCCTCTACCTTGGCCAATGCGTCGGCCAACCGGCTTGTTTTATCGAAAGGGGTCATCGCGCCGGTTTTGCAATCCACTTCCCAGACTCTATCGGCTTGCACGACGATATAGGCATCGCGGTCTGCAATCCATCGTGGGGTAGGCGTCGGAGTGGAGGAATAGGACACTTTGGATCCCCGCTTGAAAAGCTTTTCCAAGGTGAAACGTTCCTTGGCCATATCGCTGGGCTGCAGTTCACTTTGATCCAGCTTCTTCAACGCTTTTGTTTTCCAATCCCGAGGAAGATTCCCTACCTTCAAAACGGGATAGAGAGAATCGATTTGGAGTGCGGGGTCAAAGAAATTCCAAGCGGCAAGCGAATCATCCGCATGCGGCTCAAGTAAACATGTCGCTAAGACTCCTAGCGACTGCGAAGTAGGAACCAACCAGCCCCCTTCCAAGGCTACTTTGGTCGACTCCTCCACGACCTCTACGCGTTTGATAGCATGGCCTTGGAACTCTGGTAACTCTCGAATCGATCGGATTCGATAAGCCGATACATCAATGAGTTCCGAGGCGCGAGGGTCGATGGACTCCAACAATTCGATTCCGTGAAGCCGCAATCGTCCAGCAGCCCAAGCGTGCTCAAAGGGAACAAAGTAGAACTCTGGTGCATCGACTTGCAATTTTGATTCACCGACATTGATGAGATCGACCGAATAGTCGCGACCGACTAGCTGGTCCTTTTTCAGGCGATCGCGAGGGGTCGGAAATGGCCCACGTTCGCTTGCGGTCGTTGCTTTGGGAGTGCCATCGCGGTGAGCGGAATCGACGTCCGCCTCTTTCTCAGGCTTCGCAGCAGGTTTGTCCGACCAAGCATAAGCCTTTACATCGAATTTCTTCTCCGCAGAGACGATACGTCCTTGGATTGGAATCTTCTTGTCCTCAAAAGGAGGCGACTGGAACAAAGCTCGAACTTGTTCGCGATCATCGACTAGCTGCCGCACGCACTCATCGATGAATTGGTACGACGCTTCTACTCGCCGCTGGTAGGTCGCATAAGAATAGGACTCGACCAAGATACCGATTTTGCCGCGAGCTCCCATGTACTCGGTACTGTAGCGAAGCTCGTGCCCAAATGATTCCCATCGCTTGTAGTCGGCAGAGAAGTTACCGTAGTAGAACGTCGGAAGCCCCTTTGATTCGAGTTGCATCGTCACCTTTGGTAGGAAGGTATCGCGCATCCACTTTTGCAATTTTGGATGAGCCGCAGGATTGTGCGGAATGTCGTACGTCAAATATTGGTGAAGAGAGCCATTCGTGGTGTGAGCATCGAACAAGACATCCACATCCCAAGCGTCCAAGGTCCGTACGAGGGAGCGAACCTCCGGGCTTTCCAATTTGACAAAGTCCCTGTTGAGATCGAGCCCCATCGCGTTCTCTCGAGTCCCCATGCCGAGCGATGGTCCATCTTGGCCTGGGCGATGCAGCCCCCCAACGCGTTCATTTCCGTCGGCATTAAAGTTCGGAACAAGGATAAACACCATGGAGTCCAGCAGTTCTTTCTTCTTTTTTGAATCCGCCAGCCAATCGCGTCCAAGAGCCAGAATCGCCTCTTTGCTGTCGCACTCCCCGCTATGAATTCCGCCGAGGATCAAGACGGTTAGACGGGGATCGTTTTCAGGCAACGGAAGCACGACGTTGGGTTCTTTCGCCAGGATGATCGCATCCAAAGGCCTGCGTTCGGTCGTCTGACCGATCGAAGTTTGCCTTGCTTCTGCATGCCCCTCCGCGAGCAGTGCAAGAAACTCGGAAACCTGCGGTCCTGTAGCTGTCGCGGTGAAAGCCGTTTTCTCGGCGACGGTCGGAAGGGAACGACTCGACAGGGATTCGGTATTGAATTGAGCGAAACAGGAGACGCAGGCCCCAATCGACCAAACCAGCAAAGAAAGAGCGACTACGCCCCTTAAACCACCCTTGAAGGCACCACAATCCACTTTCATCTCGTTCGCCTCGAAGAAGGAACTATTCGGTCGCGATAGTTCGACTGGCCATCGCGTTTCTGACTGCTATCCTACTCAAGCAATCTGGTTCGTCCCAGATTCTATTTAATAAGTAGCAGATCGTTTGCCAGCGCCCGGCATGCATTGACAACAAGGGAATTCCGGCATGATCTCCAATCGAATTTCAACTTGGCTAAGCGCCCACTCTCTAGCCGCAATCCGTTTCTCGTCGAAGCTCAGCTTGCTCATTATCACGATCTGCTCGCTCTCGTTCTCAGAATGCTTGGCCGATACGCCACCTCAGCCATTGACGGTAGCAACTTGGAATTTGGAGTGGTTTTTCGACGACGACTTACAAAACAATCGAAGCGATGTCGCAAAGCAACAGTCTTCACCAAGCCGCGAAGAATGGGAATGGAAACTAAATATCGCAGCGGATGCGATTGCCAAAATGAAGCCAACGATTCTAGCGTTGCAAGAGATCGAAGACCGGAGCGTTTTGCAGTCCCTCACGAAAGTGCTGAAAGAGCGACACAACGTCTCTTATCGCGTTGCATTCATCGAGGGCTTTGACGGCGGGACCGAGCAAGATGTTGGGATCTTATTTCAATCTGGGTTGGTAGAGTTCTCTCGGCGCGAGCAGAGCAACGAGATGTTTCGTTCCAACGAGTATTACAATTTGTCGAAACATCTTTTCGCGCGTTTTGAATGGCAGGTTGGAGATCGGACCGAAGCACTCACATTGCTGGTTCTTCATCTGCGAGCCACGGCCGATGCAGCCGATCTACGAAAGCGACAATGCAAACTGGCTCACGCATGGGTCAGCTCCCGGGTAGCCGCGAATGAGAATGTGCTCGTGCTGGGAGACCTCAATGTCGAGGAAAGGGTTGGGGGGATCCAACCGGATGGCGACGGAATGCACATTCTTCTCGGAAAGCATACTCCAAATGAAAAAGACGATCTTGTCGATCTCCTCGAATTTGCACCGGCCGACAAACGCCAAACGCACCTCATTCTAGAGAAAGAATTTGATCGAATTGTCGCTTCGCCGCCCATGCTCAAAAAGGAGGGTAGCGGGATCCTGTTCCAATCGATCACCGTCCGAAGCGATCTCAATATCCGCGGTCAACAAGCTGACATGGATCATTGGGATACTCGCTACACCAAGGACCGCGCAGAAAGGGATATCAGCGACCACCATCCGGTGATAGCAACCTTTGAAATTCGATAGCTCGACTACGAAATCCAACTCGCGAGAACGAAGCAATGCCCCTCTCCCTCGGCTCGTGTGTTCAGAAGAGCATCGAGCTTGAATGCTCTGCTCCGAAACTAGGAAATGTCTTCCCTGGGCACCCCTTTGAAGACATGACACACGATTCATTTCTTGATGCAGCCAAAGCGATTGGAGAGTGTGTCGATCGGATATACCCGGGCATCAACAACGAACATAATGCAGCACCTGGTGACGCTATTCTTCAGTGCACCCAAGCGATGCTTCAGTCGGCCAGCTGCAATACGAGCCTTGGTACGATCCTTCTGGCAATACCACTGATAGAGTCCTTTGCGAGGGTATTGCGAACAACAAATCAGCATAGATCGTCCCCTGAAGAGTGGCAGAATTTGCTCGCGGAAGAAATTTTGCAGAAGCTCACCGCGCAGGACTCGGTACATGTTTATGAAGCGATTCGAATATGCAACCCGGGAGGACTGGGTTCCAAGCCGGAGATGGATGTCGCATCCAGCCGGCCCGCTCGACTTCTGGACGCGATGGCCTTTGCATCCCATTATGACGACGTCGCACTCCAATACGTGTCTCGATTCGAGTTGTGTTTCGATTTATCCAAGAAGCTCTCGATGTATGCGTCCTCTGGAAAGAACGCAACGATACTCGAATCGATTACCCTGCTACAGCTAGAACTCCTCGCTGAACGGCCGGATAGCCTGATTGCAAGGAAAGGGGGCAACGAGCTTGCCGAGCAAG
>JALOQZ010000282.1 GCA_025459245.1 Pirellula sp. | reverse complement strand
GCAAATCCAACCGATCGTTCCGAGGACTCGCAATCCCGGGAAGTCACGCTCTCCGTCTGGTACGTTTCGGAACGTGAGCGAATTGATCACTGAAAGCGTTGGGTTGAACACTAGCGAATAGATGAACGTCACAATGAATAGCGCGAAGTACTGGTCGGGCGTCGTTAGGAGCGTCATCGCATAGAGGAGACCAGCACCGACCAAGTGGCAGATACCCATCAAGCGTTCGCTGTTGATCCATCGATCCGCCAGGTAGCCGGCGAACAAGGTTGAAATAATCGCCCCCACAAACATGTTGCCGGTGATCGATGTGGCTTGTGCCGGCGTGAAGCCTCGGTTGGTGAGAAACGGGTAATAGACAATGACCCAAGAGCCCCAAATCGCAAACTGCAGAAACATCATCACGGAGAGGATAATGCGGTGATGAAGGGAAAGGGGTGGTGCTTTTGAGGCCGCCGCGGATTCGCTTGGGATCATTCGAAGGGGTCGCTTTCGACTCGAAAAAGAAAACAAGGTGGGTAGTTTTCAAGCGGATAAGCCAGAGGAGCTAGGGATTCCGCTAGATGTGCGCCGCTCTAGTCTTGCAAATCCCAAGGTATCCCGCAAGAACTCTAATCGTTTGGTAGCCGGTTTCCCAACCAATCGAGCATCCTCTACAATGGCCAGCGAATTTGTATTTCATCGATTCAATGTCCAAATGTCCCAGTGTGGAGCACTTATGAACACAATGAAGAGCCAATTGCCTCGCAAGTTTCTCGGATGGGTACTCAGTCTGGGGCTTGTTGGCCAAGCGTTTGCGGCCGACGGTGATTGGCCTCAATGGCGAGGCCCTAACCGCGATGGCCGTTCGGCGTCGCAGAGCCTTTTAAAGGCTTGGCCGGACTCCGGTCCTAAGCTGGCTTGGTCCTACTCCGACACTGGGATGGGATACTCCTCGGTCGCCGTCGCAGGTGGAAAAGTCTACACACTTGGAAAAATCGACAATCGAGCCGTGGCTATCTGTTTGGATTCGAAAACCGGTCAAAAGGTTTGGGCAACCGACTTCGCCAACGGCAAGGTAGAGAAGGAATACAACACCAACTGGGGCGATGGCCCTCGCAGTACACCGACGATCGATGGCGATCATGTCTACTGCCTCAGCGATCTCGGCGTACTCGCTTGCCTCGATCGGAATACCGGCAAGGTTGTTTGGAGCAAGGACTTCGTTGCCGAGTTCGGTAGCAAGCATCCGACTTGGGGCTTTAGCGAATCCGTTTTGATCGACGGTGACAAAGTGATCGCTACTCCTGGCGGAAAGGCCTTCCTCGTCGGATTCAACAAGAAGACAGGGGAAAAGGTTTGGGAATCCAAGAATTCCTACGATGCTCAATACGTCTCCATCATCAAAGCAGACTTTGATGGCATCCCCACTTACGTCACCGCGGCGAAAGAGGGATTGATCGGGACTCACGCTATCACCGGTGAAGAGTTGTTTAAGAGTCCGAAGACTGGGAACCCAACAGCGGTTATTCCAACGCCGATTGTCCAAGGGAATCGAATCTATCACTCTTCCGGTTACGGAGCAGGCAACGTAGCGCTTGATATCGCGAAGGATGGGGACAAGCTCGTTGCGAACCAAGTTTACGCAGCCAACAAAGAGAGCATGGAAAACCACCACGGCGGTTATGTGCTCCACGATGGAACCATCTTCGGATTCTCCCGTGCGTACCGTGGAGTTTGGATGGCACAAGACTTCAAGACGGGCGATGTGCTTTGGTACAAGAAGGTCGGCAACAGCCGCTCCGGTTCCATCGGTTTCGCCGACGGCATGCTCTATTGCTACGACGATGGAGAAGGGATCTGCTATCTCGCGAAGCCATCAAAGGAAGGCTGGGAATCGGTTGGGCAAGTCAAATTGCCTGAAACCACGTCTCTCGACCGCAAACAAGGAGCCATTTGGGCCCACCCGGTGATTGCAGACGGAAAGCTTTTCATTCGCGATTTGGAAAAGCTTTTCGCGTTTGATATTGCACAATAGTTTGCCGAGGTAGCGAAGCTCTGAGAAACAATCGAGACGCTACCCCTTGGTCGCCTTGACCAAGAACGTTGGATTCGCGGCTTCCAACCGGAGCCGCTCCATCTGGTAGTTGCCCCTCGAGATTTGAATCATCCATAGCTGGGGTTCCACGCCCAGCTTGTGAGTCAGCAGTTGTTGCAAGGCGACGACGTTATCCATGCTCATCATATTGGCAACCAAGCAACCGCCCGGTTGCAGTCTCGGCCAAGCTTGCTCGACCAAGTCGGTAACAGCCCTTCCCGTACCACCGACAAATATGGCCTCGGGGTCGGGTAGATTCTGCCAAGCCGTGGGGGCCTCGCCGAGCACCGGTACGACATTCTCGACACCAAAGCGGGCAGCGTTTTCGAGGATGAGGTTGTAATCTTCCGGATCCATTTCGATCGCATAAGCCTTTCCGTGGCGCGCTATCTGGGCCGCTTCGATCGAGACGGAACCACTTCCTGCACCGATGTCCCAGATGATAGAAGTTTCTCGGAGCTTCATTTCGCTCAAAGCGATTGAGCGGACTTCGCAAGCCGTTACCAATTCTCGCTTGGGTTTCGCCTGACGGAAAATCTCGTCCGGATTTCCAAAGAGCCGAATCCGTTTTGAATCGGTTGGTTGATCGGGGACCCCTTTCTGTCGAACCAATACCATCACGTTGAGGGGTGAGAATTTTTGGTTCACGATATCGGATAATTTGCAGCGAGTTACGCGTTCATCCGGAGAACCCAGATTTTCGCAAACGTAGGCTGTGAAGTACCCTATTCCCTTCGCGATAAGAACTTCGGCGAGGCGAGCCGGTGGGAACTCTTCGGAAGTAAAGACCCCTACTTTCTCGGCGGACCGAATGCGTTCGATGACTCGTTCGATCGGTTGAGAGGCAACGTTGGTCAAGTAAGCTTCGTCCCAACTCTCCTTCACGCGAGCAAAGGCCAATTGCATGCTACTGACGTGAGGAAGGACTTCAAATCGATCCTTGCCAAGCCGATCGCAAAGGAATCTAGCGGTACCATAAAACAGTGGATCCCCGCTGGCCAGTACCACGGTGAGGCCGGTGGCTCGGTCGACGATGTTGGCCAATCGGTCGAGATCGCCACCGACCGACTCTTTGGCGCCGGTGAAGTCGGGGAACTTCTCCAGCAGCAGCGTTGACCCAACAAGCAGCGACGCCGAGTGAATCAAGTCCGATGCTTGTTTGGTTAGGCCGGCAGCGCCATCGTCACCGATACCGATGATCCAAATTTTGTTCGTCATTGATTGCTTTCGATTAGGGTTCAAGTTCGATGGAGGCGTTTGTGATTAGGATGGTATTAAAAGACCTGGATATTGGCGACAAAACTCGTAGACCGCCATCGTGGTCGCGGTTGCTACATTGTAGGAATAGGGGCGACCGTAAACGGGAATCTCGACGACTCGATCGAGTCGATCCAGTTCTTCTTGCGAAAGGCCTTCTCGTTCGCTGCCGATGACCAACGCCGTTTTCGGTGCAAAGTGGAAGGTATAGAGACATTCCGAGTTGGTGGTCTGTTCAAGTCCGACTCGTTGGTAGCCTTCTGCTGCGAGGTGCTCCAGTGTTGGTGCTAAGGAGCGGCGCTGGATGATCTCGACAACTTCAACGGCATCGCGCGCGATTTCGCGATCGACTTTACCTGGTCCGCATTGAATGATCTTGGTGATCCCAGCGCAACCGGCGAGACGTACGATTCGGCTCAAATTGACGTTGCTGCGCATAGGGGCCAAAACCAAGATCAATTCGCGAGGTTCGGCGAGTTCCGTCGGCGGTTTGTGGCGAATATGTTCGAAACGCCTCATGAGACCAACTCATCCAGTCGTTGGAGAATCCCTCGGAGAAGATCCCGATCGGAATCGGGGCGGAGAGCAGCACCTTTCGGTTGGGTGTCGCTCGCGATAACACCTCGCATTTGGAGAAACATGGCGCAATTGTGTTTGTAAGCGGGAACCGGATTCCGGAATGCTAGGAATCCCAGGTATTGGAGCCAATCGTTGATCTCGTAAAAACGTCGGTCTCCCTCGAGCCAAAACCGATCTCGCAATGCGAAGGCTTCCGGATAAAACGCGGACAATCCAAGCAGGTAATCACTACCCCACTGCACCATATCGATCGCCAAATCGTTGCCGGTGTAGATTTTGAAGTCAGGGCGGACTCGGTTGCGAATATCCAATCGCTGCCATTCGAGGTCGCGCGAGAGCGAGGAATGCTTGATGCCCGTCAGCGTCGGAATTTGAATCCACTCGGTGAAAAAGCCGAGGTCGTAAATTTCGCCGAAAGGAACAAACATCTTTCCTAGCTCAAAGCCGATGACTTCTTTTCGCTCGGAACAAACCTTTTCGTAGATCGCCATCCGCTTCGGTGCATCGAGTTGTGATAAGCCTGTCGATTGAAAGAGGATCGGAACTCCGCCGGCGGCTTCGATGCGACCACTTTCCTCGAGATAGTTCGCTAGCAAGTCTCCTGGGAGGTCTTGGACAAACGTTCCGGCGACGAACGGGCGACCTGCCGCTTGCGCTTGAACGAAGGAGAGAACTTGATGACGCTGGGCGCGGGATAGGAGATTGGCGAACCCGGTGTCCATGTTGACAGCCGGCGTTAAGCCGCATGTCCAAGTCCGTTCGAGTCCGTTCGAGTAAGAGTCGAAGTCGATTTCGCCGTCGGCGTGAAAAGGGAGAAGGACGGCGGAGATGCCGACGATCGATCGGTGCGTGATCACGCTTGGGATGGTTGCCATGAGAGGTTCCAGCGCAGAGGGCTTTCTGTCAAAAGCCTCATTATGCAGGAACTCTTCGAGAAACAAAGGCCGTAAGGCTAGCCGTAGATCGGCTTCCGGTCCGCAGTCGATTCAGCGGCCCAGTGGAAATCAACCACATCGGGTTGGTCCATCTGCCACGTGAAAAAAGCAGGCATGTCATCGATGACCGCCGGGAAGTCGACAATGCCATCGTGCGCGGATCGGAGGATGACTCCGAGACCTTCTAGTTCGCTGACGTAATCGTCGAGATGAGCCGACTCGTTCTTGAGGTCTTCTTGGATCTCGGTGATTTCTGCGTCGTAGACTTGGAATCGCGCTTTGCCGTCATGACGCCTGAGCATCCGACGAAGATTGGATTTCCGCTCCGTCAATTCTCGGTGCGAAAGAGCGATATCCGTGACGATCAAGCGCAACAGCGGAAGCATCGCTCTCGCTTGCTCGATCGTGAAGACTTTTTTGTCGTTTGGTGCCCATGGCTCTCGCCCCCCTCGCGGATGGTTTCCTGATGTACAGACGATACCGACATCTTAGGAAAAGGAAAAGTTCACTTGGTTTAGCTGCCGTTGAAGCGAGCTTCCATGCGGACGTGAAACGCACCGTACTGAAGCCTTTAAGGTTGGATGGATTTGCCTTGCAAACCCCCGACCGACTGGCTTTCGTTTATTTCCTACCTCAATTCTTGCTTGGGAATTCAAGCATTCAATTGTTGACCGTCCCAGAAAACCGGAAAATTCGACCCGATCGTAAGGGTGAATTCGTTGCAAACATCCTCAACAATCTCCACGCCGATCCGATCTTTTCGCCTAACAGCCCCTGAAACCAAGGCTAAATCGGCGATTTGTGCGATTCGGCGAGGTATTCCTTCTGCTAATTCCTGAATCCTGGTGATGGATTGAGCATCGAAAATTTCGGCGCTCCCACCCACAGCGGAAATGGCGAACTCAAAGTACTCAGCGACTAATCCGAGATCCCACGCTGGGAGGTCTATGCGAAGATCGCTCTGTTCGATCACCCATCTAGGCAGATCGACCAGCGATTCCTCGTCCAAACTGAGCAAGCTAGTAACACCTGGAATACGGGAAAGTCTCGCAAAGAGTTCAAGCTGCGCCTCGGTGATTGCATTTGTTTCATCGAAGACCAAAACAGTGTGGTGTCCTACCGTTCGCAAGCTCATGACCATGTCGCTAATTCGCAACACATTTTGCTCGATGGAGCCGATTCCGACGGGACTGTCGGGATCCAATTGTTGAAGAGCTTGGCAGGTCAAATCGAAAGGAGTTTGCCCTAGCAACCTAAGAACGCAAGGGTGCTCGTTGGTCGTTTGGAAAAGCCTGGACTGTACCAAATGCTGTAAAAGTGTGCTTTTCCCCACCCCATGGGGCCCGACGACCAAGCCCAGCTTCTTTCGCTGCGCGATTAGGAAATCGCCGCGAGCCAAGGCTTCCTCGATCGATCCTGCCAAGAAGATATCTCGAAAAGACTGCGGAGCGCGAAAGGGATTACCCTTCAGCTTCCAGTAGCGTAGATAACTCATGAACGCCTCTGCGGTTTGAACGTATTTTTTGGTAAAGTTCGGCAGGAACGCTTGCGGTGCATGACGGAAATCTGCCAACTGGGAAGTTTTTAAGGGAAGTTCCGGATTTTCTTTGAAGATTTCTTGGACCGATAGCTCCCAAATCCCCTTCTCATTACACTCGGACAGCATGATCGGTCCCATTTTTCAAAGAGAAACAGCGACGCTTCCACGGCGGAGCAGGCATTATGTCAGCCGAGTCGTGTTTGCCTTGATGACCTTCGGCATCATTTGCACAACGTGGCTACTCCTGGCCGGCATTCAGCCGGTACAAAACCCAGGCGATCTCGCTCGCTTTGGTGTTTTGATCTTTCAGCTCATCGCACCGTTTCAACTCATCGTGTTGATGTTCACCGCAGCTTTGGCGGGGACTACGGCGGTAAGCCACGAAAAGGACAAGCAGACGATTATCTTGCTCCTGATGACTTCGCTAACCAATGCCGAGGTGGTCCTCGGAAAAGTGGGAGCTGGTCTTCTTGCTTCTTTCAACGCCTTTTTCGCTTCGCTTCCCGTCCTGTTCATGGTGCTTCTGCTCGGGGGCGTGTCGGTCGATCAAGTTGTTGAGTGCAGCTGGGTTACGGCTGCGGCTCTGTTCGCCAGCGCAACACTTGGCGCGACGATCGCCTTTTGGAGAGAGAAGACCTTTCAAGCACTGGCCGTCACAGCTCTTCTCCTCGCCTTTTGGCTTGGACTCGGTGAAGTGATCGCGTCGGGGTGGATCGCGGTCATCCCCCCGCGTTTCGCCATGCTCTTCAGTCCGCTGCGGGCTGTCCTCGATATTTGTCAACCGGTGGCGACGCAATCGATTGTGGCAGGAGCGACCTGGAACAATGCTTGGTGGTCAGGTGGTGTGATCGTCGGCCTTGGATGCATCTGGCTTGTTGTATCCATTGCGATGTTACGGGTTTGGAATCCATCGCGCGAGCGCAGGCCTGTCAATCACGCGTCGGAATTCTC
>JALOQZ010000281.1 GCA_025459245.1 Pirellula sp. | reverse complement strand
GAACGCTTCTTGAGCTCTCTTTCGTTCGTCGTGGCTCATGCCGGCGTGATAACCAACGGCGGAGATCCCTTTGGAAGTCAAATAATCCGCAATCTGTTCGACATCTTTGCGCCGCATGCAATAGACGATGCCTCCTGTGCCGCGAGCACGATCGCAAATTTCAAAGACCTGCGTATACAAATCACCCCGGGGGATGATTCGATACGTTAAGTTGGGGCGATCAAAGGAGCTGACAAGTACATTGGGGTTGCGCAGCTGCAATTGTTGGATGATGTCTTTACGAACGCGTTCGGTAGCGGTGGCCGTGAAGGCATGAAACGCTGCGTTCGGAAATTTGCTTCGAAGCTGCCCAAGCTGTCGATATTCAGGACGGAAGTCATGCCCCCATTGCGAAACGCAGTGAGCTTCGTCGATAGCGAATGTGTGCGGAGGGTTCTCTGCCAAGAAGCGGAGGAAGTCTTCGGTCAGCAGCCTTTCGGGGGAGACGAATAACAACCTCGCTTGCCCGGATCGAACTAGCCTAGCCGCCTCGCGCTTTTCTTCTGCGTTCAAGGTGCTATCGACTCGTGCCGCGCATACGCCAACCAGTTTCAACGCATCGACTTGGTCTTTCATCAAGGCCAACAAGGGAGAAACGACGACAGTCAGTCCACCTGCATGCACAGCGGGTGCTTGATAACAGAGAGATTTTCCCCCACCGGTGGGCATGACGACGAGGGTGTCGCGCCGTTTCAAAACAGAGGCAATAGCGTCGCGTTGAGAAGGCCGAAGGGAGTCGTACCCCCAAACGTCCTTAAGCATTTTGGAGAATGTGGCGTCGGCAATCGCTGAATCGACAGACGAAACGACTCGGGAGTCCGAGGAAAGAGCGGGCGTGCTACTCATGTTGGTTAGTCCTTTTGGTACTACATTGTTTGGAACCTGTTGAAGCGTACTCGGCTCTGTTTCCAGACAGAGCCATCGAACCCTAGTGTACCGATTTTGTGGAGCGGGATCGACCGGGAGCGACAAAGTTCATGGCATATGCTTTAATAGCGGGCCGGTTAGCCAAACCGTTGTTTTCTCTGCAACCGGCCTTCTGTTGTCCTTCTTTCTTGTTGGGTTCCAAGCTATGCCAACCTCTCCTGCCGTTGTGAACTTTGCGCCGCAAAAAGGCTCCGTCGAGATTCGTGAAATCGAAATGCCGAGCATCGGTGCTGACGATGTGCTTCTCGAAGTTAGCAACGTTGGCGTGTGTGGCAGCGACTTGCACCAATGGACTGCGGACCATTCTTGGCCGGTGAACTACCCCGTCGTTTTAGGGCACGAGTTCGGTGGCAAGATCGTCGAGAAAGGGGCTAACGTGGTCGGTTGGGAGGTCGGAGATCGAGTGGTTAGCGAAACCGCAGCGATTATCGATCCTAACAACCCGATGTCCAGGCAAGGCCGATACAACCTTGATCCGACTCGCAAGGGATTCGGATATGGTGTCCACGGCGCGATGACTCGTTACGTTCGAGTTCCTTCGCGAATTCTACACCATGTTCCAGATCACCTTCCCTTTGAACAAGCTTGCCTCACCGAGCCTTGCTGCGTCGCGTACAACGCCGTCGTGAAGAACGCTCATATTGAACCGGGGGACCGAGTCGTAGTATTAGGGCCAGGAACGATCGGGATTCTTTGTGCCGCGATGGCTCGACTGTGCGGTGCAGAAGTTGCGATCGTCGGATTGGAGGCGGATCGCCATCGACTCAATATCGCTGCAGAAAACTATGGATGCGTGCCCATCATCGGCGACGCCAAGGCTTGGGCAATGGAACGGGACGGCATGGGTGCGGATGGGATTATCGACGCCGCTGGCGCGAGCATCACGTTAAAGATTGCGCTCGAATTGGTTCGCCCTGCCGGTTGGATTAGCAAAGTAGGCTGGGGGCCTCAACCCCTCGGGTTCAATATTGATCCGCTGGTCCAAAAAAACGTGCGGTTGCAGGGTAGCTTCAGTCACCATTGGGCGATCTGGGAACGAGTCATCGCAATCTTGGCCAGCGGGCAACTGGACGTTCGCCCCATCATCGGCGGGGTCTGGCCGCTCGAGCAGTGGCATGAAGCGTTTGAGAAAATGCACTCCGGCGAAGTGGTGAAATCGGTGCTGAAGCCTTCGTAAGAATGTTGTTATCTCGATTTCCGCACCCTTTCCAATCTGCTAGGATTCTCGGGGAAGTCTTCCAAGGCTCCCCAAGAATTCGTGACCCTCGACGAATTCGAATCGCTATTCTCGTCACCACTCGATCGATGGGTTATCTATGGCTGCAGCCATTTCTGTTGAGCAACTTTCCAAGACCTACAGCGAAGGGATCTTGTTTCGGAAGCACCACAAAGCATTGCAAAACGTGAGCTTGGACGTCCGAAACGGAGAGGTCTTTGGTCTCCTCGGACCAAACGGTGCCGGCAAAACGACCTTGATTAAGATCCTCTTGGGAATCCTTCACCCCAGCAAAGGAAAAGCGACCGTCCTCGATATGGAAGCGGGGAGCAAGGCAGCAAGGAGAAAGATCGGCTACCTCCCCGAGAACTTGATCTTCCCAAGGCACCATACCGGTCGCAGCGCGTTGTATTTTTACGGTCGATTGAGCGAGTTGAATGATTCTCAAATCGCCAAACGGGAACGTGAAGTCTTTGACATGGTCGACCTCACGGGCCGCGAGCATGAACCTGTTCGACGGTATTCCAAAGGGATGCGCCAGCGTTTAGGGCTTGCTCAAGCCCTCCTGCACGATCCTGAACTTTTGATCATGGATGAACCGACCGATGGATTGGATCCCATGGGGCGGTCTCAGATTCGAGACTTGCTCGCACGACTCAAAGAACGTGGAAAAACGGTCTTTCTGAACAGTCATATCCTGCAGGAGGTTGAGCTCATCTGCGACCGAGTCGCCATTATGGCCCTCGGGCAATTGCGAGGCCAAGGTCCCATCGACGAGCTTATTCGGCAAAATCCTTTAGCTCAGCAAGGAGCGGTCATACTCGAGGTGCAATGTCCAGAAGGGATCGCCATGACAACGCAGGCGTTAGGCGATGAAGCTGCGAGCATTGTACTTCTCTCGGAGACTGAACGAGTTTATCGCGTCGAACTCAGTCTACCGGATCAGCTTTCACTCGATCGCCTCATCGATCGTCTTCGCAACCAACAAATCAGTATCTTGGCAGTAGAGCGATTTCGCCCCAGCCTCGAGCAAGTCTTTATGAGTTTCGTAGGTTCTGTTCCTCCCCACTTACGATAAATCGCGAACAAATCCCCGGACCTCATCTGCATATTCCTATTCTATGAAACCGTACATCGCCGTTCTCTACGATAGCTTTTTAGAGTCGATCCGTTCCCGAGTCCTCTGGATGCTATTGGCTGCTTGGACATTACTCCTAGCAGCCCTTTTTCCTTTGACCATCTCGTCCACGGAAAGCTATCGTATCTCGCGCCGGACCTTCTCATCGGAGAACAGCGCTAAAGCGATCATGGATTCCCTCGCCGATGCTTCGGCTGGAAAAGGGAGCAAAGCGGCGCGAGCTGTCTACGCAAAGCTCAGCGAAGAGTTTCAAACGATGCTCCAGCAGCGGAAAGAGAGCGATCGAAAGATTGCGATCGGATCGCTGCTTGAAGAGCTCAATCGATTGCTCACCGTGGAGGATCTCTATGATGCAGAGGCTTGGCCCACCGCTGAGCGGCGCAAAGAGATCAAGGAATTAGTTGAGAAAGAGTCCCTCACCGATAGCGAACGCGAACGACTCAACCGACGTCTCATCGATTTAGCGTTCCCAAATCGCCTCAGTTCCTCGGACGGCCAAGCGACATTGATCACTTGGGCGAACATCCCCCTCGGTCAACCATTACCCCTGTCGATCGATGGATTGCGCCCCATCATTGAACGTACGATTTTCCCGTTGGTCATGCGCGTCGGGCTCGGGATCGCGGCGATGTTGATTGCGATCATCATCACCAGTCCGATGATTCCTGACATGTTTCAAACGGGTTCCCTGCACCTATTGCTCAGCAAGCCGATTTCTCGCAGTTTGTTGTTTTTGACCAAGTTCACCGGCGGTTGTATTTTCGTTGCCGTGAACATCGTTTATCTGTTGATCGGACTTTACTTGTTCGCCGGTATCCGGCTTGAGATTTGGAATACGGGAATACTTTGGTGCATTCCTTTGTTCATATTCATGTTCATGGTTTATTACTCTGTTTCATCGCTGGTCGGATTGATTTGGAAGAACCCGATCATTTGTGTCGTGGTCACCGCTGTTTTTTGGGCGGTTTGTTTTGGAGTTGGGACGATTCACTTCTTCTTTGACGTCGCGATCAATATCCAACCACAGGCGACTCGTATCTACGCGATGAACGATGCCGTCGTCATGGGGAACGCGCAAGGTCGATTGTTGATTTGGGATGCCAAGGATTTAACTTGGAGAACAGCGTATGGCGAAGTCGATGGCCAACAGCTTTTGGGACCGGTTTGGTTACCCGAACAAAAGAACCTTTACTTTGCGAGAACGAACGCGACTCCTTTTGGGTTAGGTCGATCGTTCGATACCAAATTGGAGTTTGCGCGTTTGCCCGACATTGCGGACAGCAATGATAAGACATTCCGTTCGAAGCCATGGGCGGATGGTCGGATCGATAGCGGCCCTGAACTGCCATCGAACCCCACGCAAATTATTCCATGGAAAGAGTCGCTAGCTGTCGTCACTCGCGATGGACTGTTTGCGTTCGATCCCTCAAAAGCAGCTGGCGATGAGAAGCAGTTCCCTGGACTCTCTTCGATGTTCCAAGCCTTTGGTGTGAATACTGAAAAGGGAGTCTCTGCGTTCCAGCCACTTTTAAAGGGTGCTGAGTTTGGCAAGTCCTTTGATTTGAGCGTGTCCCCGACGTTCACCACAATTTGCTCAATAAGCAATGGGGAAGTCACCGTTTGGAAAGACGCGGGCAAAGAGCTTGAACTGCAAGGCTCGTTTCCACTGGAACAAGACAAGAGCTTGGTCTGCCTGATCGCTTGCAACGACCAAATCGCGATCGTCTGTCCAAACGGAGAGGTGCCGGTCGTTGTTGATGTGGTGAAGCGCGAGACGATCGGGAAATTAGATCAACTCGGTCGGACGTCGATCAAACAGATGCGAGTCAATTCCGAAGGGCGATTCGCGTTGTTGGACCAAGATGGAGCTGTTTGGATCGTATCCTCCGATGGGAAATCGACCGAGAAGCCGCGACTAACGGGACAAGACTCCGCGCTCGCGATCGCATTCTCTCGAGACGATCAGCTTTGGGTATCCCATCACGTGACACAGGCCGATCGATGGGATCTCAAAGAGTCGCGTAGCACCGCTTCGGTGCGTCCAACATTAACCGT
>JALOQZ010000280.1 GCA_025459245.1 Pirellula sp. | reverse complement strand
GGGGTTGATTCAGGTCGTTTATGAGTTGAATGGTCCTGTTCGATTGAGCGAGGAGGATCGCATCCGTTTGCGAGAAGCTTGGACCGCGTGGAAAAATGGAGTAACAATCGATGCAATCCCGATGCGCGAGGTGTTGAACGACGGCAGCCGGTTCGAGTTACGAAGGCGCGAGTTCGATCAGTATCTTCGAGATGCGATCGGAAACGCGACGCAAGCGCTCGAGTTCCTTCGGCAGCTTACCATCTGTTCTCGCACGTGTCTGAAAGAGAATTTGCTCATCTTCATCGAGGGGGCCGATATGTTGCTCCCGGCTGGCGACGGCGACGTTGCGAGGATGAACGATGCTCAATTGCGACGCATCGCCATCGTCACCGATTGGTTTAGCGATCCAGCGTATTTCAGTGGTCGGGATGCTGTTGTTTTGATTGCAGAATCGCGAAGTCAGATCCATCCACGCGTTGCGCGCCTTCCCCAAGTACTGAGCGTTGAGATCCCGGCCCCAGATCTCGCGGCACGCAAGCACTTCATCACTGTTCACGCATCCACTAATTCAAGCAGTCAAAAGCATGATTCCGATTTGGTAGGTGAAGCGACAGCCGGGCTGAGTTTGCATGCGATGCGACAGCTCTTGCTCTCCGCCGACTACCTTCAAAAGCCGGTAGGGCGAGCCGATACGACCAAGCAAGTCGAGGCATTCATCCAGAGTCAGTTGGGAGAGGATGTCATCGAGTTCAAGAAGCCAAGTCACCGACTTTCTGATTGCGTCGGCTTTTCCAAGCTGAAAGAGTTTCTTCATTCTTATTTGATTCCGAGAATGAAGCTCCCCGACGACCGGGCCTTGCCAGGCGCAGCCATCGCCGGTCCGATCGGTGGTGGAAAGACTTTTATTTTTGAAGCGGTCGCATCGGAGCTCGACATGCCGGTGTTGGTTTTGAAGAACATACGGAGCCAATGGTTTGGCCAGACCGATGTGATCTTTGAGCGACTGCGACGAGTGCTCGAAGCCTTGGAGAAGGTGGTTATCTTTGTCGACGAGGCAGATACTCAATTCGGGAGCGTCGGAGAGGGAGCCCACGAAACCGAACGTCGATTGACCGGAAAGATTCAAGGGATGATGAGCGACACAAAACTGCGAGGCAAAGTTATTTGGCTCCTCATGACCGCTCGCATCCATCTCCTTTCTCCGGATATCCGACGACCGGGCCGGGTTGGGGATTTGATCATCCCCATTCTCGATCCTACCGGCGAGGATCGCAAAGACTTTATTCGTTGGATGTTAGGACCGACTGGAATCACCAATGAATCCTTGGTCGAATGGCTCGACCGCGAAGGATTGGAGCAGGATTATTCCTCGGCCGGATTTGCTGCGTTGCGAAGTCAGTTTAAGGCGATTCCCCCTAAAGACGAGGAGGATCTCAAAGCGACGATTCGCGACTTCATCCAACCGGCGATCAAGCAGACGCGTCGTTATCAAACACTCCAAGCCTTGGTGAACTGCACGAGGCGTTCCTTGCTGCCCGATCCACATATCACCGAAGAAGACCGCGAGGCGATGGAACGTGAGATACGCGAGTTGGAGTTGGAAGGAATCCGATAGCCCGAATTGCCTGAAAGATTGAGCCCACTGCATGTTTCTTTTTCAAAACCCGGTTCTCCAGCGCGAGTTGATCGTCAACTTACGCACCCCTCGTGCGTTCTTGCTGATGCTCGTCTATCAAGTCGCCTTGGCTGTCGTCGTCTTGATCGCTTACCCGCAGGACACCAAGATCGATTTGAGTCGCGAATCCGCTTCGGCGCAGCGGCTTGTTGATTTTTTCTTCGTCGGCCAATTTGCCATCGCGTCCCTGATGGCACCTAGCTTCACCTCGGGGGCCATCACGGGGGAAAAGGAGCGAAAGACCTACGAGATGCTCTTAGCCAGTCCGCTCAGGCCAGGGGTGATTGTCACGGGAAAGCTCATTGCAGCATTGGCGCATTTGGTGGTGCTCGTTTCGGGTTCGCTTCCCATTATCATGCTTTGCTTGCCGCTGGGGGGCGTTTCCATCTACGAGTTGTTGGGAGCGTATCTCGGTCTTTTATCGGCTATCTATTTGTTTGGTTCGATTAGCATGTTTTGTTCGAGTCATTTCAAGCGGACGAGTTCTTCGCTTGTGGTGAGTTATGTTTTCATCTTGCCGATCCTCATTACTGGTGTGATCGCATGGTTGTGGTTAGCCAAGCAGAGCGATCTGCGATTGTTTCTAGCGACGACGGTCGTGCCGATCTTTTGTCTGGTGATCGGAACGATGCTGCTTTTGACCACCGCGCACCGGTTGCTGTATCCGCCCGATATCGGCAGTCAGGGAAATGAGGTTGTCGATTTGGACAAAGAGCAGCGCGAGGCAGTCGGGTTGGTGATTCAACGCGATCAGTTTCCGGACAGTCTGTTTGCACCACCGAGGCGCAAGACGCTGATGCAGGACAATACCAATCCGGTTTATGACAAGGAGATGCATGCAGAGCTTTTCAGTCAGGGGAGTCTCATGCTGCGATTGGTCATTCAGATCAGCATGCTTTTAGCGATTCCCTTGATGGCCGCGTTCCTGTTTTTGATGCCGATTTATGCAGCCTATTACGCCGGCTTTGTCCTGCTGTTTAATATTCTCGTCGCTCCTGTTTTCATGGCGGGGAGTATCACCAGCGAGCGAGAGCGGCAAACCATCGACTTGCTGCTGACAACGACCGTTTCGTCGTGGAGTATTTTGTGGGGCAAGCTTCTGGCCGGTTATCGCGTTTCGTTTGTGCTCACATCGTTTCTGATGTTCCCGATGGTGCTCGCTTTATTGCCATTGACAGAACTGTCCGATAATTGGCTGGCGATGCTCGCGTATTTCGCCATCATCATCTCGGCTTCGTTATTCAATGCGATTTTGGCGATGTTTTTGTCGACGGTGGTCCGCAAGACCAGTACGGCCATGATGCTATCGTATGCGACGTTGCTGGGACTTTATTGCCTTCCTGTGGCGATCTACTTCCTGATTTGGTCGTTTGCGACCCAGGATTTGGATCTGCGGAGTTTGAGATTTATAGGGGTGACCAGTCCTTTTATGGCGGTCGATAGTGCGCCTTTGGCGGCTATGCAGGCTGGCCCGATGGCAGGGCGTGGGATTGCAAAAGCGGGTTCCTGGGGGCTTATTGCTGCGTATATTGCGTTGACGCTCGGGGGATCTGCAATTCTACTGGCGGTCAATGTGTTGCTCTTTCGTGCCCGTTGGCGGTTAACCGGCCGAGGTTGACGGTTCGACGGCGCCTCGCGACAATCTCTCTCCCATCTGTCCTTTGCAACTTTTCTTGACCGACGAATCCGATGTCCATACTTCAAAATCAGGATCCCGCCATTTGGTCTGCCATCGAAAACGAGGCAGTACGCCAGCAAGAGGGGCTGGAGATGATCGCCAGCGAGAACTACACGAGTCCTGCCGTGATGCAAGCGGTCGGCAGCATCCTGACCAACAAATACGCAGAAGGCTATCCTGGACGTCGTTACTACGGCGGTTGCGAGTATGTCGATGTCGTCGAGACCATCGCCATCGATCGAGCCAAGGAGCTTTTTGGTGCCGAGCATGCGAATGTGCAACCGCACTCGGGCTCGCAAGCCAACACGGCCGTTTATTTGTCCGCTCTGCAACCGGGCGATGTCGTTTTGGGGCTGGATTTGGCACAAGGCGGACACTTGACCCACGGCATGCATCTGAACATCAGCGGTAAACTGTACAAGTTCTTTGCTTACGGGGTCGATCCAGTCCATCATCGGATCGATTTCGATCAAGTTGCGAAGTTGGCACGTGAGCAAAAGCCCAAGCTAATCGTCGCCGGCGCGAGCGCCTATCCGCGTGAAATTTTCCATGACAAATTCGCCGAGATTGCAAAGGAAGTCGGCGCCAAGCTGTTGGTGGATATGGCGCACTATGCTGGCCTCGTTGCAGCAGGGATCCATAACTCGCCTGTCCCCTATGCAGACTATGTCACCACCACGACGCACAAGACACTGCGAGGTCCTCGCGCTGGTTTGATTCTTTGCAAGAACGAATATGCAAAAGCCATCAACAGCGCTGTTTTTCCGGGCATTCAAGGTGGCCCCTTGATGCACGTTATCGCTGGCAAAGCGGTTTGCTTCGGCGAAGCGCTTCAACCTTCATTCAAAGAGTATGGCAAAAACGTCGTCGCGAATGCAAAGGCCCTTGCAGAGTCCTTGCTCAGTCATGGCCTGCGATTGATCAGCGGTGGTACCGACAACCATTTGGTCCTCGTTGACGTAACCAGCTTTGGTATCGGTGGTAAGATCGCAGAGAAGGCGCTCGATGCTTGCGGAATCACTGTCAACATGAACATGATTCCGTTCGACACGCGAAAGCCCATGGACCCGAGTGGAATTCGTATCGGAGCTCCAGCCTTGACGACGCGCGGCATGGGAACGGACGAGTTCCGAACGATTGCTGGCTGGATCGCGACCGCATTGAAGAAGCACGATGACGCGGATGCCTTGGCCGGTATTCGAGAAGAGGTGAAACTGCTCGCGAATCAGTTCCCTGTCCCAGCAGCCGGATTGGCTGTCGCAGTATAGAAATCGATATGAGCACCCCAAAGATCCTCATCGCAGACGATAACGCTCAAAATCGTGAATTGCTAGAAGCCTTTTTGGCCAAGATCGATTGCGAGACCGCTTTCGCTATCGACGGTCAAGACACGCTAGACAAGGTTGCTAGCTTTGAGCCCGACTTGATTCTGCTCGATGTCATGATGCCGAAGCTCAATGGCTTTGAGGTATGTCGAAAGCTGAAGTCCGACAAAAAGACCTCGCGAATCATGATTCTCATGGTGACCGCACTGAGCGAGCTCGGTGATATCGAACGGGCTGTGGAGGCGGGGACAGATGATTTCTTGTCGAAGCCGGTCAATTCCCTCGAGTTACAAAAGCGGGTCAACAACATGCTTCGGCTGAAAGGGACCGAAGACGAGTTGGAGCGGTTGCGAGAATACATTCGGTCTATGGAAGAGACCAAGTAGTCATTGCTTTCGCGATCGATCGTGCATCCACTACGCCATGTCGACGCTTGCTACAGAAGGCCTTGATGCATGCAGTCGACAATCCAGGCCTTCATGGTTTCTCGAAGTGGTTGAGCCGGTTGCCATTGGAGTTGCTGGTTGGCTTTTTCAGGGCTTACCCACCAGCCGGAAGCGGTAGCCTCTCGGATTTTGTCGCGCGTAAGGGTAGAGGACATTCGAGTCAATCTTGCCGTACTTTCCCCTAAAGCCCCGAGTCCCCAAGCAAGTGCGGCAGGCATTCTTAGGGGTAAGACGAACCGGCCGGTCGCTTCACGGAAAATTCGCCCCAGTTCGTAGATCGA
>JALOQZ010000279.1 GCA_025459245.1 Pirellula sp. | reverse complement strand
TAAGCCTGCCGATTTAGAGAAAGTCGTTCGCGAAGTTCGATCGTGGGGAGGACGCGCCATTTATATGGCTTTTCCATCCGATTTGAGCGGAGTCGCTCCATTGATGTCCGCAGCCCGCTTTCGATTGGCAGGTCGGTTGATCGATTACTACGAAGACGGAGTGGACGAGCTCCACTACCGTCTCGATATCGTCAGCTGATCGTCGATCCATTCCTAGAACTGGATCTTGTACTTGTCGGTCATTTTCTTTCGCATTTCCGCAAGGCTCTGTTCGATCGCGGCGATCGTTTGCTTGAAGCTCGCATTTCCCGCGGATTGACCGACAGTGGCATACTTGGCATACGCATTCGGATCATAGTAGTACCCGTATCCGTAACCATAACTGTTTTCGTATCCATAAACTTGAGCACCGCCTGCTGCGTTATTTACCACCGAGGCTGCGCCGGTCTTGATATTTGCCATCTGCATGGTGACCATGTTGTTTCGAAGACTCTTGGATACTTCGGTGCTGAATGCAACCAGCTCGGGGTCAACATTGAGCGTGGGAAGATCGTCGATCTTTCTCGCCATATTACCATTCCACTGAGCACGCTCGCCGGTGTTCGACGCGGAGTGATCGCGTACGCGTGCCACAATGTTGGTAACTTTCGTGAGGTATGCCTTTGATGTTTCCGCGACGTTGCTATTACTGGTTTCTTTCACATCGACAGTCTTGTCCGAGGCATTCGAAACCATGCGATGCACCGAAAATAGGCTGACAAGATCGTCGAGTGCTGACATCGCAATTTTGCCTGAGGCGATTAGATCCTTTCCTTCGACCGAGATCTCCCACTGGTCGAACTCTTTGAAGAAGATCCCACTGCGAACGAGTATCTCCTTGAGGATAGGTTTCGCGGCCGAAAAGAGCTTGACTGGACTATCTTCGAAGCGGAATTTGGCTGTGAACTTCGCGTCACCATCAAACACCAATTGGATGCCAACCAACTTGGCGATTTCTTTGGAGATTGACGTGCGGTCCTTTTCGCTAACGGATTCAAAAGTGAAGAGTCGGTTTTCGAGAGCCGATGGTGAGAGCACATCGGCAACGTCGATACTGATAATCAGAGCGCGATCTACGGTCGGCTGTTCCGCAAAATCGAGTAGCACCCCAGTCGGGTTGACTGGCCGGTCCTTGCGAAGCCATTGACCGACCAACTTTCGATCGGTTGGACGAACAATCGCCATGACATCATCCGGCAACGGGATCAAGTAAGTCTGCTTAGGGGTCCAAACGATTTTCTTGCCTGCAACTTCGTCAATGTATCCGTTGTAGAGGGATGCGATTGTCTCATTCGGAGGAGTCGTCTTTAACGTCGCGTATCCAATTTCCCATTTGGCTTGGAACGTTGAAAAATCTAGGGCGCTCGCAATCCGAACTTCCTTCACTTGGGGAGACAATTCGGCGGCGATTGCGGAATCCCCCGCGGTTGACCTGAGCAAGTCTGCGTCAATATAGACCGTCGCATTGGGGTGGCTTTGGCTGGATTGAATTACCTGCTTCATCGAAGGGGGTGCGGCTATCGCTACCCCTGGTAGGGTGGCCAATAGCGTACCGATGACGAATGCCTTACCCGAATTCCAGGTGGCGATCTTCTTTGGGTTCATGCTCAAACTATCTCTGCATTTTTTGATAAGAATCACACATCACGTAATTAGAGCCTATCCGAAAACCATCGGAAACCGCGGCTAGCGCCAGAGCGGCTAATGGTTTTCGGATAGGCTCTTTGCGATCTTGAAGACCGCCAGACCCATCATCTTATCTAGTCGCTTGAGATTTGTCCGATTTCGTGGCCGGTTTTTCATCGAATCCGGTGTGTTGGTTAACGGCTTGCGTCTACTTTTCTCAAGTTCTGGCAAAACGGAGGGGGCTGAATACAGGAGTTCGACTTTGCGGGATGTGCGGATTCGGTGATGAGCACCGGGGCCGGAAAGCCAGCTTGAATGAGTTATTCTTCGCTTTTGTGTGCGGATTGCCGAATAACCCAAGAGGGGCAATAACGCCCTGAGGGACCTGCTAGCTTAGCTTACACGACTTAAAAGTTGATGATGAGTATTGATTAGCGCAATTCGCTGTAGCATGCAGCTCTCGAAGAATTGAAAACAAGGGATTGTTTATCGTGTTGAGAAGATCTCGTTCCGAATTCTGTAGAGCGTTTGCGATTGCTCTTGCTATATCGGGTACCGCTTTAGCGTCCAACGGCGACGCTCAAGTTGCTTGCGAGTCTGCGATGGAGCCATGTGATGCGCAGGCCATCCCAGCGAGTTCGTCCGAAACATGCACTACCTCCATGCCTCCCTGTGGAGCGGAGCGTCAATACCTCACTGGTGATTGGTTTGGATACCGGTCAGCGATGAAGGAACGAGGAGTGACCTTTTCCGGAAGATCGACTCATCTGGCGTTTGGGGTCGAAGGTGGGATTGAAAGATTACCACCGATTCCGTTGCCGCTCGAGCTTGGTGATACCTTCGAGTACACAGGTCGCGGCGAGTATGACCTGACATTCGATCTGGAAAAGTTTGGTGGGCTTCCGTACGGATCACTCCTCGTTCGTGCTGAGCACTGGTATGGAGAGTACGGCAATGTTTCCTTGAACACGGGATCGCTTCCACCTGCTGTCTTTCCTGCATTGCTACCAACCGCTCCTAATGATCAAGGAGATTTGTTCCTTACCAACTTTGTCTTCACACAGCCGCTGTCGGAGAGCTTTGTCTTATACGGTGGCAAGAAGGATGTATTGGGAGCGGCAGACCAAGATGAGTTCGCAGGGGGAGATGGGACCGAGCAGTTTGTCAATCAAGCGCTCGTCGCGAACCCAGCATTTCTTCTAGGATTACCCTATACCGGATTTGTAGTGGGAGCTGCCCTGCCGCAATCGTGGGGGATGGTGAACGTCTTCGCTTACGACCCCAAAGATCGAACCAAAGACTTTTTTGATATTGATGATCTCTATGCTCAAGGAGTGATTCTGGGCACGGAAGTGAAGGCAAACACGGAGACGTTTGGTCGACCAGGAGACGTTCACGTTGGTGGAATGTGGAAGAAAGTTGACCTCACTGACCTGCAGTTCAATGAGCCACCACCAGGAGTGTATCCGCTACCCGTTGTGCCAGGTTTCCAAACCAAATCGGATTCTTGGACACTCTATTCTGGATTCGATCATTACTTGAAGCAGTTCGAAGCGGGCGAGAGAAAGGGATGGGGCCTCTTTGGTCGAGCATCCATTAGCGATGGGAATCCAACGCCTCTGCGATACTTCTTGAGTGCCGGGCTCGGCGGAGACAGTAATCTTCGCGCAGAACGAAGAGATAAGTGGGGAGTGGGATGGTACTACGTGGGCTCAAGCACTGAGTTTGGCCCGCTTCCAAGGCAGCTCTTTGGACCTCGAGATGGAACTGGCGTTGAGATGTTCTACAACTTCCAAGTCCGTCCTTGGATGAATATCACGCCGGATGTTCAGTACATCAAAGCGGATGCCGGAGCGTTGGCAGATGAAGCATTCGTGTATGGGCTGCGCATGAACGTGATTCTCTAGTCGTCGCCGCGTTACACCCACCCATCGGCTTAGAGCCTATCCGATAACCATTAGCCGCTCTGGCGCTAGCCGCGTTTTCCGAATAGGCTCTTAGTTAACAAATCGGATGTCGTGTTATCGAGAGTTTCCTGTTGAGTGAACGTTTCCGATGGTCGCTCGCCGAATAGTCGGCGATAGTCGGCGGCGAAATTCCCTGCGTGGTGAAAGCCGAATTCCTTGGCTACGTCCGCAATTGCGAGATAAGGGCTCGTCGTTAGTCGACGTCTGACGGCATTTAAACGCAGATACTTAAAGTAAACCATCGGTCCTACCCCGACTCTCTCGTGAAATATCCGCCGGAGGTTTCTGTCGCTAACCCTGAGTTCCCTGCAGATATCGATTGCCCCGACGGGTGCCCCAAGATGGGCACGCATGAACTCCTCTGCACGGCAGAACAGTTGAGATCGAGAGGCCAGTGAAGGGGTGCTGGGGCCAGCAGAGGCTGGGATGATCGCGGCAACGATTGCACGAACGCACTCCTGCTCGAGACGATAGCCCTCTGGCGTACTGAGGAGGGAATCTTCTGCAATCCCTCGAGATAGGAGTTGAGAGTAGCGGCGATTTAGCTCAGCGAAAACTTCGGGGGGCGGTGCGATCGCCCCCCAATTTTTCGGAAGGCTCACCGAATCCGATACTAGCGATCTGGCTGCTTTCGCCAGGACGTCACCTAAGACAAAAGCGCCTTGGTAATCGGAGCGCCTTGCGGAATGGTGCTCAGCCTCTTGCTCCTCACCCTGAAAAACGAGATGGCCCGGCGGGAAGCGTTGTCCGTACCACAAACTTTCCCCATTTTTCTCTGTTACAGGAAACGCCATAAATACGCGTGACGAGTCATAACCGCGAAACGTCACCCTTTGGTTAGCCGCAATACGGATAAGTCGAACGAGCTGACCGCCGAACACTTGTAGCGATCCCTCGAACCGTCCGCTAGAAACCTGTTCCATTCTGCCTTGCCAGTCACCGAACATCGACCTGACTTCGCTGAAGTCTTGTAGAGAAATAACTCCAGCTTGAAACGCCCTCGGATTCGTTGCAAGGGATGTCGATTTCCCCGGGTCGGTTGGCATATCGTTGGGCTCCTGTAACAAACCAATTGGCCAATTTTGGATGCTACTCCTTTTTCAAGGAAACGCCACCCAATTGTGTGGGATAATGCGCGGATCGCGATGAGTTATTGGCGATTGAACGCGCGCGATGAAATCCATCTTGAATCGGGAGCACACATATGAAACGCAAACTTCTAACAATAACGGGCGCCGTCAGTCTAATGCTCGCATCGCAGGTCTCATCACTTTGCCAGACGCAAGACAGAGCGGTTATCGCGAATCCCATTTCAAATCCTTCGCAGCCATTGCCGATTTCGGGCAACATTGAATCTCGCATCGGACCATTGACGTTCGAGGGCGGGTATCCGACCGATGACACCGTCGTGAAGCTGTACGATGAGATGGACTTCCAGCGTGCCGTGCAGTGCTACATGTGGGCGATCCCGATCGTCTCTTTCGCGAAGTGGCAGGAGCAGCACGAGGCCGTGTTTGGCCAGCAGGATGGCGACCTCGTGCAGATGTCGAGTACACGCGACAAGCTAGGCATGCTTACCCCGAACGACACCACAACCTATTTGCTCGGCTTCTGGAATCTGGAACGAACCGGCCCGATGGTGATCGACTACCCGAAGGGAGCGACGGCCGGCGGTATTCTCGACATGTGGCAGCGGTCGATCACCGACATGGGGCTTAGTGGCCCCGACAAGGGCGAGGGGGGCAAATACCTGATCCTGCC
>JALOQZ010000278.1 GCA_025459245.1 Pirellula sp. | reverse complement strand
TTCTGTCGACATGGAGATCGTTCCTGAAAGCGAGTTGCAGAGAGATGGGCACGCGAATCTCGGTCGCCCAAGTCAAAGGAGGTGGGTATCGAAGGGATCGTAATCATGGATTCGGCTTTCGAATGCGCCGAAAACGCTTATCCTGGGAGGAATTCCACTCCAGCTTGGCTGGAACCCTCAACGCAGGAAGTACGGTTATAACCCATCAAAATTCCTATGCAACAAGATGAGCCGGCGATGCGAGGGCGATTCTATCGCTCCGAAGACGAACAAATCCTGCGAGATTGGCTGACCACCGCCGGGAGATTGGAGCTGGAGATCGGCTCGGGCAAGGGGCTGTTTTTGCTCAATCAAGCGCCACTCCATCCCGAGACTCGCTTTGTAGGGCTCGAATTAGCCGCCAAATACGCTTGGGAATGCCAATCGAAAGTGGAGAAGGCCGAACTAAAGAATCTTCGGTTTTTCGCGTGCGATGCCGTGGCGGTTATCGATCAAGACGCCGCATCGGAATCGCTTGACGCAGTTCATGTTTACTTTCCCGACCCATGGTGGAAAGCCAAACACAAAAAGCGTCGTGTTCTTAACGATGACTCTCTCCGCAATATCGAGCGTATTTTGAAGTGCGGGGGGGAGCTCCACTTTTGGACCGATGTGCTCGATTACTACGAACTAACACTGGAAGCGATCGATCAAGTCACCAAGCTGGAGGGGCCCCTGTTTGTCAGCGAGCCTGCCTCGACGCATGACATGGATTATCGAACCCACTTCGAGCGGAGAACCCGTCGCAACGGGCTCCCCGTTTATCGTTCACGATTCGTCAAAAAAGGCTAACGCTTACTCCGCTTTGCAGACAACCTCGGCGCCAGGCTTTACTTCTACCAAGTGCTCCATTTTCGGTTCGGTGTACGTAGCGCTGATGTTCTTTGGCATGGCGGCCTTGCTCTTTTTCGATGGCGCGAAGTAATACACATACTTGCCCGGAATCAGTTCACCGCTAAACATTCCCTTTGCATCGGCTTCCATCTCGGTGACGTAACCGTTTTCGGTCGGCTGCAAGACGACGAGAACATTACCAATCGGTGCACCATCGGCTCCGATAACCTTGCCTTGAATCTTCTCGACCGTTCCTACCGATTGGATGCTTGGTCCGCACCCCGTTGCCAACACGACCAGTAGGGTGAGCAACGTAAAGCAGTTGATAAATCGCATTTTGTGTGTTCCTTAATGAGAATCGCCGGACAAAGCGATGCACCTTGCCCAGCGACGAGTGATTTTGATTCGTTTATAGATCGATTAGTCTTGGCTGTTCACAACGTTGCCGTCAGAAGCGCCGACCAGCCACTTCAGAATGAGAGTGTCGGTGTTTTCCGAAGTGAATCGGACCGATCCATCTCCCATAACCGTATTGGCTCCGCCTGTGTGAAACGCGAATGGCTCGTCGTTGGGACCACAGTTATTGATCGACCAACGGCACTCCGCGGGGCCGCCCATGGGTTGCTTGTTGTTGTTGATCTTCGCGGTTCTATTTCCGGTGGAGTTGCTTGGCCCCGAAAAACCATTGGTACAAGCATCCGGATCGGCCCAAGTGTGAACTCGACGATTTCCCACAGGGAATGGAGCGACTTCTACAACGGCCCGTGACGTAGGGGTGGGGGAGCGTCGTGCCGAATTGCCTCCGAACGAAGCAACGGCTGGGTGGGCCCGCGAAGCGTCTTCAATACACAGAATTGTATTGGAAGTACCGTCGGTCACGCGACCGATCCCGCCACCATCACAATTCAACATACCGAAAACGAGTTGCGAGACGTATGCGGAATCACCGGTGGACGTTCTCGCGAGGTACGTTGGCGAAGTTGGTCGTGAATCGATATCCGATACTGCGACGAACATGTAGTCAAATCCACCGAAGCTGTGAACCGGATCACGCGCATCGTTCGAGATCGGCGCGGATGGGCAAACGAAAGTCGGGATCTTTGCTTTAGCCGCTTGCTGGCCTGTAGGAAACGCCGTGTCGTCGTATGAATAACCTTTTGCGTCGCGGTGAAGCTGTGCAGAACCGTTCGCGACCAGGATGTTGCCGCTTTGGGTCGCTGCATAGGTCGAGGACAATCGTGGGTCTGCATCGTGGTTGAACAACTGATATACGTTGTTCTGTTCAATGTAAGGGAGGAGCAGGGTTGCAGTCGAGTGGATCATGTAAGTGGTGCTGTTCGATCCGGTGGAGTCGCACTGACCGCTGTGTGGCAGTTTGCGAGCCGCCGACTCAAAGTTGTGAACAGCCAGACCGATTTGCTTCAAGTTGTTCGAGCATTGCATGCGACGCGCTGCTTCACGTGCTGCTTGAACGGCTGGGAGCAACAACCCAACCAAGATGCCGATGATGGCAATCACAACCAAGAGCTCAACCAGCGTGAACCCACGCGCTTTGCGCTGAGCAAAAATACTGCGTTTCATAACCTTGTACTAACCTCAATGATAAGACTCGAAACCGGCTGACCCAAGCCAATCACGAGGCTCATTTCGTCAGCGAGCGGAAACTGTATCGAGGTGGTGTGAAGCTGCTACGCTTGATATTGTAAATTCACACAAGCTTCATCAGTCCCTAACAAAAGTGAAGATCATTAACCGTTTCTTCATCTGGGGAACTCTCAGCGAGCGCATATGACTGGTGGTGGAGGGCACAGAGTGGCGAGCGGACTTGCGGCGCGCTTAGAGCCTATCCAAAGCCATTAGCCGCTTTGGCGCTAGCCGCGGTTTCCATTGTTTCTCGGACAGGCTCTTAGTTAAGACGAGGAGCGATTGGCAAAAGAACTGAGCCAAGGGGAAAGGCTCAGCAAGCCAAATCCGATCAGCAACAGAGGACGCGAGGTCGACCATAGGGAAACGGGAATGAACAGCATTCCACCAGCGATACCGACGATGCTCAACAAAAGCATCTCGTAGCGACAAGGCTTTCGCCAAAGGGAATACCAAAAGAGCAAAACCCAAAACGAAAGAACGATCCCCGAAAAGCCGATCGCCAAATAGCCAGAAACGAGCAATAAACCAGCCAAGCCCCAGAAGCGGAGCGGAGATCGGGCGTTTAACGGCACGCAAGCACCCCCGTGTCGGGGGCCAATCCACTCGCATCACTCCAAGGCATTTCGCCATTTTGCGACTCGCGAGCAAGCAGGAATCGCTTGCGATCCAATCCGCCGGCATAGCCTGTCAACGATTTGTCTTTTCCTAAAACACGGTGGCAAGGTGCGACGATGGAGATCGGGTTTTTGCCGATGGCGCCCCCAACAGCCCGAACAGCCTTCGTTGCACCGATCTGGTCCGCGATGAACTGATACGAGCAAATCTCACCGTAGGGAATTTGAAGTAACTGCTCCCAAACCTTGATCTGGAATTCAGTCCCGTTGAAGCGAATAGGAAGATCAAACTCGGTCCGAATTCCTTCGAAATACTCTCGCAATTGCTCCACGGCGGATCGGTGCAATCCCTTGTTCAATAGCGAGCGGCGAGTTTGGTCTGCATCGCTCCCATTGGAAGGGAAATCGCGTTGGTCGTGAAAGTGGATACCGATGATCGCATCGGAATCCGCGGTGATGGCGATGGGACCGATCGGGCTATCCATCCACTCTGTGCTAAGCATGGCAATCTCGTTCCTACCACTCGGATTTAAAGGGCTCCGTAACGAGGATAACCGCAACTAGGACTGCAACACAAGCGGCGGCGGCCCATGCAATTCGGTACCAAGTGCGACCATAGCGTCCGTAGACAAAATCCAGGAACCAAACGATGGTTGGCAGCACAAGCACAATACCTATCAACCAGACGGGTAGAGGACGCGATCGAAAATAGCCTGTAAGGAGGAGGCATACCGCACCACTGATCGCGACGGGATAGATTGCAATCGCAATCGGCCAAACGCCGAAAAGGCGAGACTTGGCTGAATAGCCAAACGACACCACCGTCGCACCCAGAGTAACTCCGATTCCGGTCAAGACCCACTCACCCAGACTGGCATAAGACTGCAAAGCGATCGCGGCGATGCATCCGAGTTGCCCCAGCAAGACGAGCGGAGTCCACCTCGAGGCGCCGGAGGTGGCTAATGCGTGAAGCGACGAAATGTTCAAAATGCTTGCAGCTGTTCCGATCAAAATGGCATGAAACATGGGGATGAGCCAATTCGGCCAAGTTTCCATTTCGAACAAAGCGACGTAATGAATTCCCAGTGTTGCTAGGGACAGGACGGGCCACATTTGGGACGTTTGCTCGCGTTCGTTCAATGCGAATGCCCGGAGCAATCCGAGCAAAAGCATTGCGCCGGGTACGAGCCAGACCAGCCACTGCCAGCGGTAACTCGCGTCCCAGTCGCTCCAGCGAACGGGATCCAACAAGAGATCCCTCTGCCAGAAATCAGAGACCACGAGGGACCCTGCGATCAGGAGGGAGCCGAGGATCGTCATCCATCGCGTATGTGGATGGGGTTGATCGGCGTCCCGACCAGATTCACTTCGCGACGCGATCATGAGCCAGCATCCAATGAGGGACGCAATGGCAGGTAGGGCGACCCTTTGCAATAGGATCTGCTGTTCGAAAGACATCGCTGAGACCTCTTCACGGATCGCGACGATCCGTATTCAACGTGATGCAACTCAAGGTGTTCAAATGCAACAAGGCCGCTGAAAAACAGCGGCCTTGTATTGTACACGACGGATTCAAGTCATTCTGTACGGAGTGAATTAGTTACCCGGCTGTCGGGAGAGTTGCTCACCGATCGATTCCGATTCTGCTCCAGTCGCAGGCTCGTTTCCTGGGTATCCTTCTGCTGCTTCCGCTTGCTGACTCGCAATGCTCACTAGACGGATCGCATTCTCCACTTCGAAGCGCGAGAAATACATCTGGTTTCCAGTGTACTGCGAGATGACCTTTGGTTTATTAACCAGTTCCTGCCAAGTCAGTCCATTTGCAACGTGCCAAGCCGCAGCTTGTGCGATGTTTTGCGTCACTTTGCGATTCGCCAACGCCTTGCAGAGCTCGTTGACGACAGGGGAGTCGTTGACTTCGCTCAACCGCACAATCTTGTACTTCATTCGAGGGTTCGGATCATGCTTACCATGCTCCAGGCAAACGGTCGGCACAACCACCTTCCGGGCTTTGTCTGGCTCAACGCGGAACATGCCACCCATGCCCCCCATGCCCATTCCACCCATGCCGCCGCCCATTCCACCCATTCCACCCATGCCTCCCATACCTCCGCCCATGCCGCCAAAGCCACCTCCCATGCCTTGACCACCACCCATACCCATGCCGCCCATGCCTCCCATGCCGCCGCCCATTCCACCCATACCCATGCCGCCCATTCCTCCCATGCCCATACCTCCCATCCCTCCCATGCCCATCTGAGCAAGGACCGGGACGGCTCCGAAGGTCTCTGGCAACACAAT
>JALOQZ010000035.1 GCA_025459245.1 Pirellula sp. | reverse complement strand
AGTCCAAGGGATATTTGCGGAATTCTGGCCCGTAAAACCCGAGCCAGGCTCCGTCGCTGACCAATTGCTCACGAAAGGACGACAGGAGGGACGTCAGGAAGGACGTCAGGAGGGCGAAATCAAGGGTGAGATCAAATTGATCCGTACGCTCGAGTCCATTCTAGGTGTGGAATCAGAGGCGACGGACCTTTCAGGTAAGAGCCTTGAGGAACTGCAAAAGATCACAGAGTCCATCCAGGATCGCATCCACCGGCGTGGCGGCTGACGCTTTTGAACTAAAGAAGTTCGTTACGGTCTTGTTCATTCCAGAACTCTCTGTTCAACAGGTAGTTCGAGATTCAATATGAGTCCGGTTGTGAACCGAATTTGAAGAACAGGTTCGAGCTCATTCCTACCGACAACATTGGACCGAACGGGGCTCGAACCCACTTAAGCCCTTCCCCGCATGCAGCTTGCAGCTCTTGCAAAGAGAGAATTGTTACGAAGAGGTTTGCGCTCGGGGAGGAGGCATACGCGTGCGGCTGCAAGTGAACCTTGCGACTGCTAGCGAAACCTAGTCGTGACCTGCTGAAAACGGGCTGCAGCCTCGGCCCATGCATCGGGTGATTTTGGTTCGTACGTTTGAATGTCGGGCATCGCGCGCATCCATTTACGCACTTCGCTGATGCTGGAGAATCGCCCTAGCGCAATGCACTGGGCCGCAACATTCCCAAGCGCAGTGGCTTCCACTGGGCCAGCGACCACGCGACGATTGCAAGCGTCCGATGTCATTTGGCAAAGCAATTGATTTTGGACCCCACCTCCTACGATGTGGATCGTATCCAGCTTGTAACCGAGGATCGATTCAAGCCATTCGAGGCAAGTCCGATATCGCATTGCAAGGCTTTCGAGGAGAGCTCTTGCGAGACCACCAGCATCGGGGATCGCCTGCTCGGTCCCTCGCAGATACTTTTCCACGTCGGTCAACATATCTTCTGGAGCGACAAACATCGGATGCTCAATATCGATGAATGTGCTGAGGGGTTTCGCTTGCGAAGCCATGGTCGTCAATTCGGACCAGCTGTACTCTGTACCTTTTCGCAGCCAAGACGCTCTCAGTTGTTGGAAAGGCCAGAGCCCCGCGATGTTCTTAAGGAGTCGAACGCTCCCGTTCGCACCTCCCTCGTTGGTGAAGTTCAAGTCGTGGCAGGTCTCGGTTAACACCGGTGAAGCGAGCTCCACTCCCATCAGGGACCAAGTACCGGAGCTGATGTAGCACCATTTCGGTGCAGACTCCGCAAAGCCATCCGCGGGAACCGCAATAACGGCCGAGCCGGTGTCATGTGTGGCAGGCACGATGACTTTGCAGCTTTCAGGCAAGCCAGTTCGAGCGCGAAGCTTGGGAACAACGGGCCCCAAATTGGTACCAGGTTGAACAAGCGGCAAAAAGAGATGGCGGGGCAAGTTGAAAGCGTCGAGGATTCGGTTCGACCAATCGCGAGTATTTGGGTCGAGCATCTGAGTGGTGCTCGCATTGGTTGTCTCGTTGACCTTGTGCCCCGAAAGTTGCCAGTGGAAGAAATCCGGAATCATCAAAAAGTTTTCAGCGATGTCGAGTTGGGGAGAATTCTCGACCCGCATACTCCACATTTGGTAGAGGGTATTGATCTCCATGAATTGAAGACCGCTGTTGGCGAAGATCTCTTTACGGGGCAGCCTATCGAAGGCTTGGTTCATCAGCCCACTTGTTCGGGAGTCCCGATAGCAGAACGCGGGGCCAACCAAGTCATCATTGCGATCCAAGAGGACATAGTCCACACCCCAAGTATCAACCCCGACGCTTGCGATTCGGTCGCCAAAGCGGTGCGCCGCCTTGCGAAGCCCTTCTTCGACGTCCCTCCACAAACCAACGATATCCCAATGCAATCGTCGCCCGACATGAACGGGAACATTTTCAAACCGATGGACATCGTGAAGCTGGATTCGATCTTGCAAAATCTCAGCAGCCAAAACTCGGCCGCTGGATGCTCCTAAGTCGACCGCCAAGACAATATCGCCGCTCATAAGATGATGGTTTGGATTTGGGGAAGAAGAATCGCGAAACTCGATTCGGCGTACGAATCGGTTGGGTAGCTTACACCAAGATCACTTTTGTGGCGATCCAAGTGTTTCGAGGAGTCTGGAAACATACTCACGGTATACCGGCTCCAAATTGGGATCGTCCACAATCTTCGCTTGGGTCGAAGTCTCTAGGCTGGCATTCAGGTTGACCAATCCATTCATCGCCGCGATCGCTTGCATGCCTCCCCATTTCTTAACGTCGCAACAGTCCGCCAAAACATTTCGGCCTTGTCTCTGCAAATCAGGATTCTTGGACCTGCAAGCTGCTTCGGCGGCTGGAATTCGAACGCTCGGATGTTCATCGGCGAGCAGTACTAGGCAATTCTTTTCATCGAGAGTCTCGTGCGCATCGACGATGCTTGCGTAGAGGATGCGTTGTGCGGCCCAAAACCGAACGACAGGATTGTCCGATGTTGGGGAGGGGGCTGGTTCGGAGAGAGTAGAACCTTGCATGGCTGCATCGACCAAGTCACTCCATTTCCAATTCAGATCGATTTGATTTCCCTTCACCATCGCCTCCGGAATAACGCCTTTATCTTGCGTGCCGATCATGTGCTCGCGCAATTGGGCTCGGAGTTCCGACTGAATCTCTTTCAGCTCGCTGGATCCCGCTAAGTTCTTTATTTGATAAGGATCCGATTGCAAATCGTAGAGTTCATCCGATGGCTTCCGTTTCCAAAAAAAGCTTTGAGCTTCATTCAATTTGCCTTCATCGAATGCTTTCTTCCAAACTTGGGTGGTGGGAGTTTGGAACATGTACGTCAGATACGTTCCTTGAGCGCGGAACGGCATAAAGTTCTTGATGTAAAGGTAGCGATCACTCCGAACCGCACGGGACATATCGATGCGTTCGTCCATTCGGTCTCGAAAGCCAAACGCGTACTTCGGTGCATCTGGAATGTTATTCCCTAGAAATGGTTTCCCTTCGAGATAGTCTGGGATGGAAACGCCTGCCAGTGCAAGCACTGTTGGAGCGAGATCCACGAACGAAATCAAGCGATCGGAGGTACCGCTGGAACGGTAAGATTCACCTGCGGTTTGCAGCAGCCTTTCGGGCACGTGAACAATCATAGGAACATGCAATCCGCTTTGATAAAGCCATCGCTTTCCTCGCGGCATTCCACTGCCATGGTCGCCGAAGTAGAAGACGATTGTCGAATCCGAAAGACCGTCAGCCTCGAGCTCTTCGAGCACTTTCCCAACTTGGCGGTCCATTTCTTCGATCTTGTCGTAGTACTGAGCCCAGTCTTGTCTCACTTCGGGAAGATCCGGGTGATACGGTGGAATGGGCACTTGTCGAGGATCCTTTTTTGCATCGTGGGGGCGCTTTCGGATTTGGCTTTCGTGGGTGGTGGTGAAATTGAAAACAGAGAAGAAGGGGGCATTCGAAGGCCGGTTGCGCCAGTGTGCTTTATTGCTGGATTCGTTCCAAGGCTTCGACGTCGCATTGAAGTTGTAATCTTCTTTGACGTTGTTGCTGCAATAGTAACCTTGCTCGCGCAGCAGTTCGGGTAGCAGGAGTGTTTTCGGCTTTCGCGTACCGCGGCTGCGCATATTCGAGGCCCCGAATGAAGTTGCGTACATTCCGGAGATGATCGTGGTACGGGCGGGGGCGCAGACCGGCGCATTAGACCAACAGCGATTGAATCTCAGTCCTTTGGCAGCGAGCGCGTCGATGTTGGGGCTGGTAGCGAAGGCATCGCCATAGCAACCGAGTTGCGGTCCGTTGTCCTCGGAAGTAATCCAGAGGATATTCGGTCGCAAAGTGTCTTTACTTTGCGCGAACAGAGTTGTCGGAAACAAAACAATCAGAATCCAGAACCCGAAGAGATGCTCCAGGTTTTTGCGGGAGAGAGGTTGGAAAGGCATTCGATGACGTTCGCGAATTGGGAGGAATGGCAAATTGACGTAGAGAAGAAAGCGAATGCGATTGCATGTTTTCATCAATCATCTCCCCCGCATTTTACCTCCTATTGTTCGCGTACGGTACAGGGTGGTAAGTCGCGCACTCGAGTCCACTTTTGATCTGGATTGGGTACACTCTTTAACCTTGCTAAAGGCTCTCTCAGGCTGATGAGCACTGCAATGAGACATATATTTTTGTGATCGAAGGTCCTCGATGGTTGAAAAGCTGCCGAATCGAACGAGTGCTATCGTGCTGATCGGCACGGTCCTACTGGCGGTCAATATGTACGTCGATCGAGCTGCCGTCGGGCAATTGAGAGGGTCGATATCAAATGAGTTTGGTTGGGAACGCGATGAGGCGGCTTACTTTATCGGTGCGTTCTTTTGGGCCTATGCGCTGGGGCAGGTCCCTGCAGCAGCACTCGGGCTGCGGTTCGGATTTAAAACCGTACTGACCGTCTTTCTCGTTCTGTGGTCAGGAGCAACCATTCTTACAGGACTGTCGACAACGTTCGCGGTCTTGATCGCATCCCGAGTCGCGTTAGGGTTGGCGGAAGCTGGTGCATACCCGAATGCGAACGCGTTGATACGCGGTTGGTTCCCTGAGCGTTTGCGAGGCAGGGCTTGCAGTGCCGTCACTTTAGGAGGCCGGTTAGGATGGGCCATTTCGCAATTCCTAACACCGATCTTGGAAGTCGCATTCTCGAGCTGGCGAATGGTTTTGATTTCGTATGGCGCTGTTGGAATTCTATTGGCAGTCCCTTTCTACTTGTTGGCAAAGGACAAGCCTTCGGATGACTTGGCATCAGGGACAGAGGATCCAGGGCATCCAACGAGCGATACTCGCGATTCGAAACCCGTTGTTGAATTGACGTTGTGGCGAATGCTAACCGAACCCAATTTGATTCGCGCTAGTCTGGTTCAATTCTTTCTCAACTTTGGGTGGGTGTTCTTGTTGAGCGATCTTCCAAGCTACTTAACGGGGGAACTAGGGGTAGGCAAAGTCGAGTCAGGATTTTTGTCTTCGATTCCCGCTTGGGTTAGCTGCCTAGGAATGGTTGCTGGAGGGATTATCACCGACTGGACTGCGCGTGCATTCGGGATGCGATGGGGAAGAGCGATACCAATCGCGAGCAGCATGTTTATTTGCAGCGTAGCGTCGTTCGTTTGCCCTTGGTTTTCGAATCCATTGGGATTTGTCATCTTGCTGAGCTTGATGGCGATTGCGGCGGATATTTCCAATCCCTCCGTATGGGCATTTTCCCAAGACATCGGCGGCAGGAACGCAGGAAAAGTGCTTGGATGGGTGAACATGTTCGGGAATATTGGGGCAGGAATCAGTCCGGTCGCCATCTCGATGATTCAACGCGAGTATGGCTGGGACGCTTGCTTTTGGCTGTTTTCCGCATGCTTCCTTACTGCGGCTGGAGTGGGCCTCGGAATGGACTCCAGCAGAAAGCTTGCGACGGCCCATCCGTAAATGGGCCCCCGATTGCTTCCGCTTGGAACCAGCCTGTATACTTTGCCCGTGGATTACTTCGGGTCCACTCTCCCCCCATCCCCTCTCATTAGGTTCTACTGACCCATCATGACATCGAACAACGCATCACGACCTGCTTCTTGGAATCGAAGAGCATTACTGCAGCAATCCGCATTTGCCGGCGCTATCGGAATCGTCGGCTATCACGGACTGTCAGCAAAAGGAAGCCCATCATCTGTATCGAGCGAGACGGTTGTCGGAGAGGGAAATCATCGCTACCGATTGGTGCATCATTGTGTTCAGCTACCAAGCCAGTACACATGGCAGACCACCCACAATGTTGCCGTGGATGCCGAAAACAATTTGTATGTGATTCACGAAGGGCGCGAGAATCAAAAGGACCATCCCTCTATTTTTGTTTTCGATGACAATGGGAAATTCATTCGCGCCTTCGGCAGCGAATTCCAAGGTGGTGGACACGGCATCGAAGTCCGCACCGAGGGAAGCGAGCAATTCCTTTACGTAGCTGCTTATCAACAAGTAAAGGCATTTGCCAAGTTGACGTTGAAAGGGGAGACCGTTTGGAAAAAGTATGCACCGACAGAGTCGAAGATCTATCACGCGGATGAAGCGGTAAAGCCAACGAAAACTTGGGGACGCGATCGCTTTTTGCCGACCAACTTCGCGTTTCTCCCCGACGGAGGCTTTTTCTTAGCTGACGGTTATGGAGCATTTCAGATCCATCGGTTTGACAAAGATGGAAAATGGCTTTCGGCGTTTGGTGGAGCAGGAGAAGGAGAGGGTAAGTTCAACACACCGCACGGTCTCTGGATCGATGATCGCGATCCACAATCGCCGAAGCTTGTGGTCACCGATCGCGCGCACCACACACTTCAGATTTTCAATTTGGACGGCAAGTACGAGAGGACGATCACCGGCTTTGGTCTACCAGCGAACGTAGATCGTCAAGGTGATTTGCTCTTGGTTCCGGAACTTAAAGCCCGTGTCTCGTTGCTTGACAGGGACTACAAAACCGTCGCCACCTTGGGTAGCGACGTCGATCGCATTGGAAACGACAAAGGAAACACGATTCGACGCGACGAGTCGAAGTGGCTGGATGGAAAATTCGTGCATCCCCATGACGCCTGTTTTGATTTAGCAGGAAACATCTATGTGGCAGAATGGGTCCAGACGGGACGGGTCAGCAAGCTGACCAAGATCTCGTGATACAAACAGGAAAAGAAAGCAAAACCAAGTTGATCATCGAAAAGCCGCGCCTGTGTAAGGTCGACACCTTCGCCAGCGCCCCTCGTTCGTACTGCATCGCATCGATGTGTGTCCTCGTTTGGATCGCTCTAGGCACCGTAGGCTGTGTGCGAAGAGCCGAGAATCAGGTAACCATCTACGCGGCCGCCGACCGAGAATTTGCAGCTCCGATCCTCGATGGCTTTGAAAGGCAGAATGCGGGCGTCGAGGTACTTCGTCAATTCGATGTCGAAGCGAGTAAAACGCTAGGATTGGTGACACGGATCGAGGGGGAATCGAATCAGCCCAAGTGCGATTGCTTCTGGAACAATGAGATCTTGCACACGCTGAGGCTGCAAAAGCAAGGTCTATTGCAGGGACGAAAGTGGAAGATCCCGGATGCTTGGCCGAAGTCCTTTCGAGCCGCCGATGGCAGCTGGGTAGGGTTTGCAGCGCGTGGCCGAGTGTTATTGGTCAATAAGAGCAAACTACCCGATGCAGGGACTTGGCCCAATTCCGTGCTTGCATTGGGGGATGCAAAGTGGAAGCAGCGATGTGGGATGGCCTATCCGATGTATGGCACGACAGCAACACATATGGCGGTGTTGGCGAGCCATGCGGGCAAGGTTGTTCCGCCTGCGGGGGTCGAGGGTGACTGGACAGCGGGCGGGGCTTCGCTGAATTGGGAGCAATGGATTTCGGCGGTACGCGAAAATGCCGTTGTTCTCGCCGGCAACAAACAGGTTGCGCTGGCGGTCGGGCGGGGTGATCTGGATTGGTGCTTAACCGACACCGACGATGCAATCGCAGAGGTGGAATCAGGAAAGCCTGTAGAGATCGTATTCCCGGATCAGGGAACGGGAGGTTTCGGGACTTTGTTCATCCCGAATACAATAGCGGTACTCAAGCGAGCTCCCCATCCGGTTGCCGCGGGCCTCCTTGCGGATCACTTGGTCACCGAGACTGTCGAAGCTCGGCTTGTTATGGGCAATGGAGCCCATTTTCCGGTTTGGCCTGAGGCAAAAGAAAAGTCGAGGGCTGCCCCCAAAGAGCCGGTTCGATGGTCTGAAGTTGATTTTGAATTGGCCTCGGAAGCTTGGGAAAAGCTGTCGGAAGAACTACCGCGACTCTTCTCATCGACACCTTGAACGTAGTTCCTGCCCGCACTCCAAGCCGCTTGAGTACTTTTCCGCCCCGTTAATGCTAAGATGGTTAGGAATACTGCATCTGCTGTGGGTGTGACCTTAGCAGATCGATGAAATCGCTGGTGGATGGTAACTCGACGGTGGGCCGCATGTCAGATCAGCAGGATAATCTCGTAGAAGCCGTACTGGTTGATTCGGTTACCCAATCGCCGACTCCGGTTAGTGAGGAGGGCGTGCCGGGAAAGCTCCCCCGTTCAAAGGGTTCGTGGCTTGGGGTCGTATGGAAATCGATGCCGAGTTGGCTGATCAGCACAGTCGTTCACGTGGGTGCCATTCTCGCCCTAGCAGCTTGGAACATCGAGCCGATTCAAAAAGAAATCAAGCTCATGTTGACGGCAGGAGAGGCGCTCGACGAAGGAGAGGACTTGGAGCAAGTCGAGCTTGCTGCAGCCGAAGCATCCAGTCTTGAAGTTGCCGAATCCGAGAACATCCCCTCCGAATCTCCTGCGGTGGATACGTCGACGATTGCTGAATCGGATTTTTCAGATGTTGTCTTGCCCAGCGGACCAGATTTGAGCATGCCGAGTTCGGCAAGTCTCGCCCCTCAAAGTGCGATGTCCGCCCAAAGCAATGCTGCGCTAAAAGCATCTCTGACCGGTCGGTCGAAGGAGGCAAAACGCGAATTGCTTAAAAAGTTCGGGGGGACAAGCGAAACCGAACGCGCGGTTTCCATGGCATTGAAATGGTTGGCCGAGCATCAGGACAAAAACACCGGCGCGTGGACTTTGGCGCACGGAGTCGTTTGCAATAACCAATGCGACCACTCAGGGAGGCGTCAACAGAGCTACAACGCAGCGACAGGTTTAGCATTGCTTTGTTTTCTGGGAGCAGGGCAAACGCACATGGAGGGTGAATACAAAGAGGTTGTTTTCAAGGGGTTGAGTTTCCTTATTCGCAATGTGAAGTATCAGAAGGGAATGGGATCGTGGTGGGTCGGGTCCGGCAGCAAGGGGATGGACGACATGTATGCCCACGGGATTGCGACCACTGCGCTTTGCGAAGCCTTTGGCATGACCCGCGATCCGAAGCTGTTAGAGCCCGCACAAGCCGGCGTGAACTTTCTCGCGTTCGCTCAGAATGCGAACACGGGAGGTTGGCACTATGCTCCAGGCGGACTGGGCGACACCTCGGTTGTTGGTTGGCAAATGATGGCCCTCAAAAGTGCCTCGATGAGCGGCTTGGCCGTCGACATCAACGTCGTACGCAAGGCAAATCTTTTTCTCGATGCCATGGCCTGGGACAATGGTACCTCGTATCACTACGACTTCAAAAAACTTGCGAGCAGAGCAGGCTATAACGCGAGCTGTACTGCAGCGGCTTGCCTATGTCGCATGTACTCCGGCATGAAGAAAGACAACGAAGCTTTGCAAGGGATGGTCGAAAAGTTTAGCAAAGCGGGCCCTAGCAAGAGCTCGACCTACTACAACTACTATGCCACACAAGTCATGAAGCAATATGGCGGGGAGGCTTGGGAAAAGTGGAACGCGAAGATGCGCGATCAGTTGGTTTCAACGCAATCGCAAACGGGGCATTCCGCTGGGAGCTGGTATTGGGACGATGGCCATAGCACCGATTCGGCGGGACGTTTCTACACGACTTGTATGGCGACCATGATTCTCGAAGTCTACTACCGATACCTACCCATTTACGCCGAGCAAGAAGAGGAAGACGCCTTCGCCCTCTGACCCACTGCTTGGAAAGCATATGGGAAAGCGATATGCTGTAGATTGGTTCTGGCAGTTCTAAGGTCTGCACTCAAGGCGTCTCACTCATGGACGGCAATCTATTTGGCAGTGTTCGGATCGTACTCATTCTACTGAGTTTGTTAGGATGGATTAGTCCGTCGACGGCACGATCGCATCCTCAGGAAAACGATCCTTTTGGCGAAGAAGTCAGACAGGCGAAAAGATTCGAACTTAAGGCTCCTGGGCTAGACAGGCCTTCGATTGCCACACTTACGGGGGAGGAGTTGTCGATTCGCTCGCCGGATGGGGCCGTGTCGGTTTACAAGAGACTCACTCGCTACGACACCAACGACGGCGCTTATGTTAGTTACAGTTCCAGAGAGTTGCAGCAGATCCTGCGTTGGCCGGTCAGCAATAGCGGTGGGATGCAGATAGGTACATTGCAGCAGGGCAAGATACAGTTTTCCCCCAGTCGCATGACCGTTCATCCACTGCAGGGTGAAAGGACGAGCGACGACACTTCCCGTTCGCTCCCAGGGTCAGGAGGGGTCTTACCCAACTTGAAGGAACTGCCACCTTCTATGCCGAGGCAGTTACCGACACCGAGCCAAGTTCCAGGAGAAACTCGGCGAACCGAATTAGGGGTTGTTGGCGGAGCGATCCCTGCGATGTCCCCGATGCATTTTGCCGTCGGGAGTGGAACAAGGAGATACTTGTCGCTTGAGGGTCCGGACCGATTTCAATTACTTAACGCGCCGGACGATCCTCGCGCTGCCTGGTTTATTCAGCCGGTGAGAGACGATCTGGTTCGCGTACAGCAGCGAGTCGATTCCCGATGGATGGCGATTGGTGTTGGGGGCCCTCAACCTCGCGACACCACTAGATCTCGACGCGGAACGAGAGGATTCCCCTCGGGGCCAAGTTTTGGCGGCGGGATATTCCCACCAGGCGGTTCCTTTGGAGGGGGAGGCTCGTTTGGTAGCGGCGGATTTCCGGCGCTGCTTGCTCCCATCCATGGGGGGATCGATCAGCTTTGGCGAGTACAAAGTTATTCGGGTGGGGGGTATTACTTCGAAAGCGTGATGTACCCGGGTATGTGTTTAACCTTTCCGATGTCCGGAGGCCTCTGGATAAGACCTTGGACTTACGATCCGTGGCAGATTTGGTATCCCATGCCCCCCGTGGTCTCTCTCCCTGTACCTCAATTTAAAACCACGCAGCAACAGTTCATCCCAAATCCCCCCTTGCCGCCGATCGATATCCGCTTGATGAATCGGCATAGCGATGAGCTGTTGGTGTTGTTTGCTGACAGGCGGATCCCCGACAATCCCGTCAAGATTCGCATCCCTGCGGGTGGGAGCAAACCGGTCCGAATCGAACGGGACGCAGGAGGGACTATTGTGGAAAGTGTCTCTGTCGTTGATGCGTTTGGCAATTGGGTAGATGAGCAATACACAACTCCGGTACCACCTGCAGTTTTGTATGACGTGAGCGTGTATGAAATTTTCCTACAATCCATTGCCATCGACCGAACCGGCACAAGTCCAAACGTAATCGAGGACGTCAACTTTCAGCCACGCAGCATCGGTTTCTTTTTGCTCCCACCGGGCGAGGAGTTGGTGGAGGGGGTTGAATTGGATACGTATCGTGCCGCTCAGGAGCAAGAGAATCCGGGAGCGGTTCGCAGACTTTCCGAAAGGGACTTGAAAGAGGGGAGCAATTCCAATACGAAGGATCCTTTGAAAGAGATCCTCAACCAAGTCCAGAAGCAACGAGCTGCGTTTTGACAGAACTTCCCTCATCCTCGAATATTGAAAAGGTGAACACTGGCACTGCGGAATTCGAGGAGCTGGTGAGCGATGACAGGCTTACCTCGGATGCTGCGACTACAAAGCAGTCGGCCACCATCAATGCGTTCACACATTCGAGTCAATTGGAGGATAGCACTGGTGTACCCGCGGTACGTCGGAAGCGAAAATGGTGGCTTCGCATCAACTGGATGTTATTGTTGCCAACCATACTTTGGATTATCGGCTGGTATCTCTACACCTACCCTGGGGTAGCGTGGGAGGAGAGTTTTCGCCGTTGGTGGAATCCCAAGCCGCAGTCGTTCGGATATTCTTGGAGCTCCCCGCAGCGCGAGCTCATCCGTACGATCCAATACTTAACGACCTTCTGGTTCTTCTACTTGGGGGCTAGCATCGGTAGTTTCTTTAATGTCGTCGCTGGTCGCTGGCCGGTCGGCAAAGGCATTGTGTTTGGTGGATCGAAGTGTCCATATTGCGCAAACCGATTGCGGTTTATTCACAACACTCCCATCATCGGTTGGCTGTGGTGCAAGGGACGATGCGCATTTTGTCATCTTCCCATTGCGACTCGCTATCTTTGGATGGAGGTTGCCATTGGGTCGATTTTCACATTGCTCATGTTTCGAGAGTTGATCACAGGAGGTGCGAACCTACCTCACTGGCGATTGGATTCTTTCGTCGGCTTTGAGAACATCGTCTTTTCCCCCAAGTGGGTATTGATCACTGCCTATCTACAGCACTCCGTTCTCTTCGCGACTTTGGTGATGTTGATTTCATCTAGTACAAGCGGACTCCGATTTCCTTGGTCAGGTTGGTTCATTTTCGTTATCTGCATCAGTTGCCCAAAGCTGATTGAGCTTCGAATAGAGTTCGTGCGATGGACCGATGGGTTGCCGATTCAACAGTCGTTTCCTATTCCCCACTTCTCGGCGGCCTCCACGGTGCTTGCAGGCTTATTGATCGGGGGTTTGGTCGGTACAGTAACGGCAAAACTCTTGCCGCCTCGTGTTGAGAGCCATTCGCGAACACATTGGTGTCAAGCAGCCTGGATGCTGGGAGCGGTGCTGGGATGGCAAGCAGTGGTTGCTATTTCGGTATCCGCATGGTTGCTCACTTACTTGATGTGGCTCCCATTTCGCCGGCATGTTCGAGCGTTTTCGATCGTCGCTTTAGCAACTTTGCTGGTGGTAGGTGTCGTGCACCATATGTTTTGGCGTGAAATCGTTAGTATGATAGGGCTCTAGCTCGGACGAAATCGTTTTCCTCTGAGCTGCCCCCACCGGCTGCATCGAGCGGCCTTGGATGTATTCCCTCCCAATCTCCTCAAGGAAATCGCAATGAAAGTTCGATTTTTGCTGACCGCAGCGTTAGCCACCCTTTCCTCGTTTGCTTCCACGGTGCAGGCTGAGATCAAGCTACCGAACATCTTTTCTGATCACATGGTGCTCCAACAGGGGCAAGAAAACAAAATTTGGGGTAAGGGAGAACCGGGCGAAACGGTCACCATTACCTTGGGTGACAAAAAGGTAACTTGCAAGGCAGACGGCAAAGGGGACTGGAGCGCCATGCTACCTTCGATGGGGCTTGGGGAACCGCTCGTTTTGAAGGTATCTGGGTCCAGCACGATCGAGATCAAAGATGTTCTCATCGGCGAAGTTTGGATTTGTTCCGGACAATCCAATATGCAATGGTCGATCAATGCCTCGAACGATCCCGATCTGGAAAAGCTCGCCGCAAAGTTTCCAAAGATTCGCATGATCAACTTTCCTCAGAAAGGCTCACAAGAATCGATTTGGAGCCATGACGATCGCAAATGGATGGTCACGACTCCGGAAACAGTCGGTGGGTTTTCGGCTGTCGGCTACTTCTTTGCTCGCCAGCTTCACCAAACGACCGATGTTCCAATCGGCATGATCAACAACGCTTGGGGAGGCTCTGCTTGCGAAGCGTGGGTCAACCGAAGCATTCTCAGCTCGGAGTTCCCCAAGCTGGTAGATCGATGGAAGGGTATGGAGGATGAGTTCGCTAAGCTCAACAGCAAGGCAGACCGCAATGAACAAGAGAACAAACGATTGGCTGATCTCAAGCGTCAAATGGATGGTAATGCTCGCCCTGGCAATATCTACAACGGCGTTCTCAAATCCCACCTCGGCTACGGAATTAAAGGCGCGATTTGGTATCAAGGCGAATCGAATGCGGGGCGCGCTTACCAGTACAGGGATCTTTTCCCTCGGATGATCCAAAACTGGCGTGACGAGTGGGGACAGGGAGATTTCCCGTTCTACTGGGTCCAGCTGGCGGATTTCCAAGCGGAAGTCAAAGAGCCCGGCGACAGCGAATGGGCTGAATTGCGCGAAGCTCAAACGATGGCCATGGATAAAGTTCCCAACTCGGGACAAGCGGTCATTATCGATATCGGCGAAGGCAAAGACATCCACCCTACCAACAAAGAAGACGTTGGTAAGAGACTGGCTCGCTGGGCGCTGGCAAAGCAATACGGTATCCAGATCGACTACCAAAGCCCTCGCTTTGATTCGATGTCCATCGAAGGAGACAAAGCAATCGTATCCTTTAAGCATGTCGGTGCGGGCTGGCGTCCTTTCGATGTGAACGAAGTCATTGGCTTCACCGTCGCGGGTGCAGACAAAAAGTTCTACAACGCCACCGCCAAGATCTTGAAGGATGGACGAATTGAAGTTTCTTCGCCAGAAGTCAAGGCTCCTGTAGCTGTTCGCTATGCTTGGGCTACCAACCCGGTTTGCAATCTGTTTAGCAAGAACGGTTTGCCCGTTACTCCTTTCCGAACGGACGATTGGCCGGGCGTTACAATGGGACGTGACTAAGCACAACCCGATCGACATCGGGTAGTTTCGTTCGCCTGATGGATGAATCGAATTGCCTACAGATCTTTTGAAATGGACACCGTCCGGCCTCTACTGCGAGCCGGGCGGTTTTTTTATCGATCCATGGCGCCCCGTGGAACGGGCGGTTATTACGCATGCCCATAGTGATCATGCTCGCTTTGGATCGAACCGGTATCTCTGCGCGTCCGACAGCGAGCAATTGCTTCGATTGCGTCTCGGGGCATCTATTTGTTTGGAGACATTGCCTTACGGAAAGGAAATCACGCTAGGCGGCGTACGAGTGTCTTTACATCCGGCCGGCCATGTACTGGGCTCCGCACAAATAAAGATCGAAAAGGAAGGTTATACAGCGGTCGTCAGCGGGGATTATAAACGGCAGCCCGACACGACCTGCGATGCTTTTGAGCCGATCCGGTGCAATCTATTTGTAACCGAGTCCACTTTCGGGCTTCCTATTTTTCATTGGAGCCCGAGTGAGAGCGTCGCAGACGAGATCGTCGAGTGGAAGAAGCGAAACGAGGCATTAGGACGGTCCAGCCTGTTGTTCGCGTACTCGCTGGGAAAAGCACAAAGGCTGATGGGATTGCTCGGCGATCGATGCGGACCAATCTATTTGCATGGAGCTATGGAAGCGACTACCGATGCGTATCGGGTCGCGGGCCGCTCCCTGCCACCGAGCCTTCCTGTTCGAGACGCACCGGTGGGAACTCGCTGGAACGAGGGAATCATTTTCGCCCCTCCCAGCGCTCAGGGAAGTCCGTGGATACGAAGGTTCGGTGAAACGTCCTCGGCGGTTGCTTCCGGATGGATGGCGATACGAGGAACCCGCCGCAGACGGGCGGTCGATCGTGGATTTGTTTTATCGGATCACGTCGATTGGGCGGGACTTCTGCAAACCATCCGCGAAACAGAAGCGGAATCCGTCTGGGTTACCCATGGATTTAGCAACATCGTCGTGCGCTATCTTTCAGAACAAGGGGTCGATGCACGGACGTTAGAAACCCAGTTTGTGGGTGAATCCCCCGAGTCCCGGGAAGACGCCTAAATCACTCTGTTGATGCAGTCGGCGTAATTGCAATCGAGGTCGATGCGCTTTGGGTAGACGCCTCTCGGAGTAACTCCGTCTTTCGAATGAGTTCGTCCCGGTAGACTTGGACCATTCCTAGGGAAAAGGCGAGGATGGTGTACTCGATACTGGAAAAAGACACTTCGTGAAACGCCATCTGAATGGCATGAACGGCAAGCATACAAAATCCGAGAATAGCCGCGCTTTTTCCAAATGGGTCCGATAGCGGGTGATGAAACAAAGTCCAACCGTTTCGGATTTGGCTCCAAGCGACAAAGGCGAAAAGAATCACACCGATCAACCCCAAGTCGACCAACAGGCTGAGGTAGGAGTTGTGATGCACGTAGCCTCGAATCGACTCAAGGCGTATGGAAGTTCGGCGGTCATCCAAATAGGGGCGATTGTGGACTTGGAATTGATTGAACCCAAAACCTGTGATGGGTCGGTCCTTAAACATCTCCACCGAAACGTAGGCGAATGCGCCTCGCATCTTCGTGCTCTCAAGAGTTTCCGCCTCGCTATACTCCCTTTTGAACGCAACTAAGCTTGGCCCTAGGATTAAGCCACCCATTGCACCTGAGATCACAAGAGACCCCAGAGCGATTGCACGTGCTTTGCCAACTAAAAGTGTCGACATCAGGATCACGACGACGGCAATCGTCCCCATCCAGATACTGCGAGTGTAGGTCAAAAGAATTCCCAGCAAGAAGAGTGGCGTCAATGAAAACGTAGTCAACCAAGCCCATTTGGCATTTGGATTGAGCCGAAGCACAAACGCCCAAAGGATGGCGAGGCACAAGCAAAGGCACATCCCCAATCGAACGGATTGCAGCATCGGTCCTCTTGCTCGACCGAAGTGAATGCCGAGCGTGGGATCCGCGATGAAGGGTGGCCATACCAAGCTCCATTGCTTGGTGATTTCCAACACAGCGGTGACGCTTAGATAAACGCCAAAGATCAATACCAATCCGATGGCTGGCCAAGCATCAATCGGCTTGAGACGCGAATGACGCATCAGAAAATAGAGAAAGACAGGAGCGAGGTACCCGTTGATCAGGTGCATCACGGTAGAGGGCTGGCCCTGAATCTCCTTGCCGATCGGGGTAGTTAACGTTCGAACGATCAGCCAAGCCAGAAACAAGAAGAGGACCGCATCACTGCCTGTCAAGTTTCTCCAATTCGTTTTACCGCAGTAGATATCCCAGGTGAATTGACCAGCGACGATGAGAAGCCAGGCTCGGTCGATCGTAAGAGAAAGACCGGCGACGTCCAGTTTGAGATACTCGGGAGGGAAGATTGTGGTGGCGATAAGGAAGATAATGCTTCCTGCAAATACATTGTGAACGCGCAGGAATACGACACTCCAAGCCAGAAGTGATAATCCTAACAGCGCTCCCGCAAATTCCACCGAATGACCTCGCTCGGGTTCGACTCACAATTCGATCGGATCATTAGGTCGACCAAATTCGGAGATGAAAATGCTGGAATTTAACCATTTCGTTTGGAATCTCGCGAAGAGGTACCGGTTCTCTCATGCAATTGGGATTCCAAGGGGATCAGAGCGCGATTTGCTTGTAGCGGAAAGGCATTCGCAATGGCAAATCCGTTCCATCCGTTACAGACAGAACGAGTTGAGGTTCTTCTCCGATCAAATCCTTTAACCTAGTTGGCACAACCTGAATTTCGTCGAATTTTTGAAGGTCACTTACCGACGGAGTTCAAAATCATGCCAACGTTGTCTCGAGAAATCGCGCTGTCGCTCTATCGATGGTCGACCACGCGTACCCGTATGCATCTTGCGAAGCAATTCGAGGCTTCAGGAACCTACCCCGCAGCCATTTTGTTCTACCACCGAGTCGCAGATTCGCACCCGAATGGCTGGACGATTTCCAATTCCAACTTTGCACAGCATTTGGACTGGGTACAACAAAATGCGCGTTTCGCATCGTTGAGTGATATTCGCAAATCGCAACGCAACGGACATCGAACCGTCGCAATGGTCTCGCTGACATTCGATGACGGTTATTCGGAAAACTGCGAAAAAGCGATTCCAACCATTCTTGAGCGAAAGATCCCTTGCACTTATTTCGTCTCGACCCATTTCGTTGAAACGGGAGAACCCTTTCCCCACGATCGCGCAGCGGGGATTCCACTCAAGCCGAATACGATTGAAGAGATTCAACGAATGGCATCGCAGGGAATTACGATCGGCGGTCACACGCACACCCACTTGGACCTTGGCAAGCCGCTTTCCGCTGAACAGATTAAACGCGAGATAAGCGACTCTCGCAAAAAGCTTCAAGACTGGAGCCAACAACCTGTACATTACTTCGCCTTCCCTTATGGGTTGAAGGAAAACGTATCGCAGCAATCGATCGATGCCGTCTTGGAAGCTGGCTATGAGTGCTTTCTCACTGCAGCTGGCGGGCTCAATTGGCCAGGAGAGGATCCCGTCCATCTCCAGCGGATTCATGGCGATCCGGGGATGGCTGCACTGACAAATTGGCTGACGCTCGATCCACGAAAACTCAAGCTGAAGTCACCAGTAGTGATCGATCCCTCCGTTTACCGTCAGCGAATGGACGCTCCGAGCGATTCGGATCGTTCTTCGCAAGGCTGAGTTTGATTCCTGTTCCCTTTCCTCGTCTCCTGTTCACTGTATAGGTTCGTATGAGCGCTGTCGCATCTTCCGTTACACGATCGATCGGTCCCAATGTCACTGATTCGGTTCCATTTCGAACAGGTCGCGCATTGCGAACGACTTTCGTCATTACCAGTATGCCGGTCGGTGGCGCGGAAACCTTGCTCGTCAATTTGGTACGTGGATTCGACGAAGCTCAGATAATACCGAGTGTCGTCTGCTTGAAAGAGAAAGGGCCATTGGGCGAAGAGATCGCACAAGACTTTCCGGTGTTCGACAAGTTGCTAAAGCACAAGTATGACGTAGGCGTGCTTAACCGTCTCACGCAGCACTTCAGACGCGAGAAGACTGACGCTGTAGTAACTGTCGGAGCTGGGGACAAGATGTTTTGGGGGCGGCTCGCAGCCAAACGAGCTGGGGTTCCTGTTATTTGCTCAGCACTCCATTCGACAGGTTGGCCAGATGGAATCGGTCGGCTCAACCGTTTGTTAACATCCATTACAGATGGTTTCATCGGGGTAGCAAAATCCCATGGTGATTTTTTGGTACAAGCGGAGCGATTGCCTAAGTCAAAAGTGTTTGTGATACCGAATGGGATCGACACGAAGCGCTTCGTTCCATCCGCAATCGCCTACAAAGAAGTGCGTAAGGAACTTGGTCTACCCGAGGACGCGAAGATCGTTGGCATTGTTGCTGCGTTGCGACCAGAAAAGAATCACGCCCTCTTCCTCCAGCTCGCAAAACGGCTTCAGGAGCGCAATACCAAAACTCATTTTGTCATCGTAGGAGACGGCCCTGAGCGAGCGTCGCTGCGAGTACAGCGGGCTACGATGGGATTGCAACATTGTGTCCATTTTCTAGGCTCGAGAAGCGACACA
>JALOQZ010000277.1 GCA_025459245.1 Pirellula sp. | reverse complement strand
CGAGGTGGCTTTCCTAGCGAGTCGCTCTTAGTGCGTAGCAATTTCGTCGCTACCGACGTCGGTATGAATTCTCAACCTGGCGAAAACGCCGTTTTCATCGGACGACTCTCCGGCGAAAAGGGAGTGTCGACCGTCCTCGAAGCATGGCAAAAGAGACGAATTGATATCCCTCTGATCATCATTGGCGATGGTCCGGATCGAGCCGCCCTTGAAGCTGAAGCTGTTGGCAATCCCAACATCGTCTTTACGGGTCGCCTATCCACTCAAAACGTAACCCAACACCTCGTGAATGCTCGTGTCTTAATCATGCCTTCGATTTGTTTTGAAACGTTTGGACGGACGATGGCGGAGGCCTTTGCTCAAGGAATCCCGGTGATTGCCAGCCGTCTGGGAACCATGATCGAATTGGTAGACAACGGACGCAATGGTTTTCTCTTCGAACCGGGAAACGCCAATGAGCTGGCGGAGGCTACTTTCTAGCGCTCGATGAACAACAGAGCATGCAAATGAGACTCGCAGCCAGAGAAACATACTGCCAGCGTTTCAGTCCAGAAGTCAGCTATCAAATGCTCTTGAAGGTATACGAGTACGCGCTCAGAAACAAACCTCAATACGAGTCGGTTGCTCAAGCCATTGCCGCTTCGATCGAGACATCTACAAAAACAACACGGTTGGTACCCGAGACGAATACCAACCGTGCTTTTTAGTTGCAGAGTTTTGTCACTAACAATCCACTACTTCTCGATAAGTACTTTGTGCATCGGAGCTAACTCTTTTGCGGGGATCTTGATCACCTTTCGATCGTAGGTCATCAATCCATTCACCTCCCCCTCGACGTCAGTCGTCTGAGTGTAGACACCGGCTGCGATGCCTTGCTTCTTCATCTCGATGAGCTTGTTGAGGGATTTGTTATAGCGTTCCCGATACTCTGCTTCTGTCTTCGGAAGCGTTCCGTAACCCCAGTTGTTGGCTTCATTGTCCCAAAGATGCCCCATCACTGGGAATCCATGACCGCCGAACTCGCCGACGACCTTGATGAAACCATCCCAACGCTTATCTCCAAATGGGAAAGCAGGATCTGGGTAACTATGCTCATCAACAATGTCTCCCACCGGCCAGAAATTCCCACCGCTAGCGATGTTATTCAGCCGCGAGGGATCTCGTTCTGAGACCCACTTCCCAACCTCCATCGTTCGGTGCTGCCCCCAAGCCTCGTTGAAAGGGACCCAAGACACAATCGATGGGTGGCTTTCCAAGTGGTCGATCATTCGTTCCAACTCGAGCATGTATTGCTGATGGGCTTCATCCGGCCAGGTCGCATCGACGGGATTGGGAGCGAGACGTGTCCAAGGTGGATTGACCGCACCGCTGACTTGGTCCTGCCACACCATCATTCCCAAGCGATCGCAGTGATAGTAATAGAGTCGTGGCTCAACTTTGATATGCTTGCGAATCATGTTGAAACCGGCTTCTTTGAGATATTCGATATCAAAGAGCATCCCCTTTTCGGAGGGAGGTGTAAGCAATCCGTCTGGCCACCAACCTTGATCGAGCGGCCCCCAATGAAACAGAAATTCATCGTTGAGGGTCATTCGAAGATGGCCATCCGAATCAACCTTCTTACCGACAGTTCGAATACCCGCATAAGAGCCTACGCGATCGATGGTCTTACCATTGCCATCGATCAATTGCACCTCTAAGTCGTACAAGTGCGGCGACGATGGGCTCCATCGCTTAGCATTCGGAATCGTAACGGTGATTTCGCGACCTCCGACCGCCTTCTCGGCAACTATCTTTTCACCATCGCGAACTGTCAGCTTGAGCGAAACATCCTTCGCCTTGCCGATCCTATCGACTCGAACAGAAATCGAACCGGCCCGCGCATCGGTTGAGATTGTGAGGTCTTCGATATAAGTCTCTGCGACTTGCTCCATCCAAACGGTCTGCCATATACCGGAAACCTGCGTGTACCAAATACCATGTGGGTCAGGTCGCTGCTTCCCTTGCAATTGAAAACCCATCGTGTCATCTTCGACACGCAGAACGAGCTCGTTGGTACCCGACTTAACAACTTCGGTGATATCGAAGGAGAAGGGTGTGCTGCCGCCAACATGTTTACCAACAGAAGTCCCGTTTACGAACGCTTCGCAGCGGTAATCGACCGCTTCAAAATGAAGCAGCGTTCGTTGGTTCGCTATTGGAGATGCATCAAAGGTACGGTGGTACCAAAGCGCTTCGTTGTCGAACAAGAGCCGCCCGACTTTACCAAGCTTCGATTCCAAACAGAAGGGAACCAAGATCTGGCCCTTCCAATCCTTTGGTTTCATCTGCTCATCGGCGGAGGTGATTGTATAGTTCCACATACCGTTGAGATTGGTCCAGGAATCCCTCTTCAATTGAGGTCTAGGGTATTCTCTCCAGGCATTTTCTGGAGTTACTTCTGCCCCCCAAGTCGTCATCAGTTCGGTCTGAAACGGTGTTTCTGGAACTTGCGGAACAGGAAGCTTCGGCACCGCATTCGCATCGATCACATGCACATCGATGAATTGACCACCTCCCGTCTGCTTGCAGTGAACAGCCAGCAAATTGGAACCCTTTTTCAACAGCGAATGCTGTGACGCATCGATAGGTACGACGATGTACTCGGTGGTATACCCGCGTTTGGTTAAGATCTTTGAACCGTTCAAATAGACTTCGACATCTTCGTCATGGTGCAAAAACAGAGCTGGTTTAGCAGGAATCGATTCCAACACGAAATCTTTTCGCAACCAGATGTTGGGCGTATTCCACTGGGTACCGATTCGGGCACCGGGAGTGTTACGGGTACCAAAGCCTCCGAAACCTCGTCTCCATTTGGCGTCATCAAAATCGGTTGCCATCCAATTTGGAGCGGGCTTTCGCAATAGATAATGCCAACGATCCTCAATCGGATTCTCAGCAGAGCATTTTGGAATCGCCTCATCGAGGCAGAACCAACTCAGGCATAGCATCCCGAGTAGGTAGGTCAATCGTTTCATCATCGTTTCATTTTCCTTGCAAGGCGTGAAGGTCGAAAATGGAAAGGAAGGGTGCGGTGAAGGGGACGTTAGCCCCGTTTCGCTTGAATGCGAAATTCACCTGGAGTTAGGTTCTCGTGCCGTTTGAATACGACGTACATGTATTCGGGGTGTTCGAATCCGCAAAGGGGTGCAATACGCTCCGCGGATAGTTCTGTGGTTGCGAGCAATTCTTTCACTCTCTTGATCTGAACATTGCGGATTTCTTCTTGTGGGGTCCTCCCAAGATGCTTGCGGATCTTTCGTTCCAGAGAACTGCGTGAGATACCGGTGTGTCGAACAACATCCTGCACCGTTATTCCCCGGCTGGCATTCTGCCGAATGTATTGCAACGCAGTTACAATCGCGGGGTCATCGATGGCGACCACATCGGTGGACTGCCTTACCGCGATCCCAAGCGGTGGAATTGTCGTCTCGACTTGTTCCATCTTTTGACCCGCCATCAGCGCCGAGAGGACTTCGGCGGCTCGAAATCCCACCCCTTCTGCATTGACCACAACACTGGACAAAGCAGGGTCGCAGACGCTGCACAGAAGATCGTCGTTATCGACCCCCAACACTGCGATATGCTCGGGAACGGCGATCCGCTCCCGAATACATGCCGACAAGATCGATTGCCCACAAGCATCGTTGCAGGCCAAAATGCCACAGGGTCGTCCTAAGGTACGAAGCCATGCCGCGAGATCATTTTGCTCCTCATCCCAAGTCCTCGTGGAAGAATCGAGCCAAGCAACATGGTGCGCCGTGCAGTCGAAATTCTTTTCGCGAAGCCGTCCTCGAAACCCTATCAACCGTCTGTCCGACCAAGCTTCATTGCGATACCCGCAAAATGCGAAATTGCGGAATCCTCTCTCCAACAAATGGTCCGCTGCGATCCGCCCCACTTGCAAATCATCGGTTCGTACCAGAGGTAGACCGGAGTCGGCGTATCGATCGGTTAACTCGACCGTCGGCACTTGAGTACGTCGCACGATCTCCAGGAGCCTAGGAGTCGTCACTCGCGAAACGATACCATCCCCCTGCCAACTCTCTAACCAAGCTGGAGGTTCCGCCGTCAGATCCCGTTGCTCGAGAAAAACAGACCATTCATCGTGCATCCGCATAAACCGAACAATCCCCGCTAACAAGCCGCGGCCGTAGGCACTCGACGTTTCAATCAGCAATACAACTTGGCGGCGCGACGAGGAGCTGCATTTATGCACAGGTAATCAACCAAATGAAACAATGTAGTGACAACTAAGCAACAAGTTTTCCACGCTAGATTAGGCCCCTCTAAGGCTGGTTGCCATGAGATGACGCGTACAGATTCTAAGATCTTTTATCCCACCAGACAGAAAAGTCGGGAATTGGATACAGAAAGGCGTATTGGTCGCCTTTGCTGGTTATTTCGGTACCCTTACCGGAACGTAAAGGAGCTTGAAACCTACTATTTGCGGCTCATTCCTATAGGATCTTCAATTGGACGGGGCGTGGAAAACTTGTGAATTTCCGTTGAATCACGTGTGTAAATCGTATTCGGCGCCCCGCATTCGCGTTGATGGAGATTCTTGCAAATGAGTCATTTTGTCATGTTTTGCCCATGGTGGGAGAAACCGCTTCTGAGAGTTTACGCAACCGTTTCTATCATCCCATCTGGTTTTCCAGCAAAATAAAATGGGTGGGTCTATTCCCGGCGAACAGGACATGCGTAGTATTGGGCGACTCAGGGGAGAAGGAGCTCCTGGTTGAACAAAGTATGCTCGTCGTCAGGGCGGCGGAATTTCTTTCCTACTTGTTTCTTCACTGTGATGAACACGACGAGCTCAGCACCGATCCAAACGGGGGTTTGGGACCTGTTGTCCCATCCGGCCCTCCAAGCCATTCTGGGTGTTCTGGTTTTAATGGCCGTTTCCTTTATCGCGTACCAAGCGTTGGCAAAGTTGCGCGGTTCCACCAAGGAAGACGGCCAATTGGCTGACTTGCTCCAAAAGAATTTCGAAGAAATGCGGAGTGAGGGTGACATCAGCGAAGCAGAATTCCGAAAGATTAGTGCGTCTCTCAATGTCGTTGCGTCCTCACGCATCGATCGACGAGAGAGTTAACCGCAGGTGGTGGTAGAGATCCGCTCCAAGCTCTTCGTCGGTCAGGCGTTTGAGAAAAAAGATTCTCTTCGATACCTCGTGTGTTAGACTTAACAAGACGGAACAACTGATCAGCCTGGGAGGCTGCGATCGGTCAGCGTCAAAACCGTGAATCGGTGGCAACGCGGAACGTTCGGTCTACGTGATGAACTCGGCTCGAATGGTGGACACGGATGCCCTTGTCGTATTTCCGACGCAATCCAAGTTGCGAAGACTGTGCGATGGCTCGAGCTTCTAAATATCCAGTGTCCCAATTCAATTCCTAGGCCGCCATCAACGGTCCAGGTGAACAGCAAGGAGTCGATAATGCCCCAAGGTAAGGATGTCGTGCCCGGTCGTCGCAGCGTGGGTGGTAGCGGAAGTGGAAACACAACCCGCCGTAACGCCTTCTGCTCCTTTTGTCGCAAAAGTTATCGCGACGTAGGACCGTTGGTCGAGGGGCCAGGTGATGTTTACATTTGTGGAGAGTGCATCGAACTTTGCCAATCGATTCTCGATCAAGAGCAGAAGCGCAAGCCGCAAAAGAAGCTCTTCAACGAGATCCCCAGCCCACGCGATATCGTCACCCATCTGGACGAATACGTCATCGGTCAAACGGGAACAAAACGAGCCCTCGCGGTCGCGGTCAAACGACTGAGCGCCTCCTGGGAAGGTGGTAACGACGTCGAAATTGAGAAGTCGAATATCCTGCTCGTCGGACCGACCGGCAGTGGAAAAACACTCCTTGCTAGAAGCTTGGCGAAGATGTTGAACGTCCCGTTCGCTATCGGCGACGCGACCACGCTCACCGAAGCGGGCTACGTTGGCGAAGATGTCGAGAATCTTCTACTGAAATTGCTGCATGCCGCTGATTTCGATATCGAGGCAGCCCAGCGAGGTATTCTCTACATCGACGAAATCGACAAAATCGGCAAGACAAGCCAAAACGTGTCGATCACCCGCGATGTGTCTGGTGAGGGCGTTCAGCAAGCTCTCTTGAAAATGTTGGAAGGAACTGTTGCGAATGTTCCTCCCCAAGGAGGCAGAAAGCATCCTGAACAACAGTACATCCAGATCGACACCACGAATATTCTCTTCATCTGCGGCGGAACGTTCGTCGGAGTCGACGAGATCATCCGCAAACGACTTGGGAAAAAGTCCTTCGGATTTAGCCCAGGCTCGACTGTGAAAGAAGAAGCGGATGTCGCCACCTTGCTCGGCCAAGTCCATTCCGACGATATCTTGGAATTCGGAATGATCCCCGAACTGATCGGTCGGCTCCCCGTTGTTACAGCTCTGGCTCCGCTCGACGTCCCTGGATTGATCAAGGTCCTCACCGAACCGAAGAATGCCTTGGTTAAACAATACCAAGCTCTCTTTGGTATGGAAGATTGCGAACTGCATTTCACCGAAGCGGCCCTCAAGTCGATTGCTCAAAAGGCACAGGTGAAAAACGTAGGTGCTCGAGGCCTGCGAGGGATTGTCGAAGAGATCATGCTGGACGTGATGTTTGAGTTGCCTGATCAAGAGCCGGGAACAACTTACACCATCGACGTCGACTCCTCGGATGGAAAAGTACGCCACTTCAAGAGCATTCCCCAACGCAAAGAAAGCGCGTAAAAGTCTTTCGACGGTATCAGCCGGAACGCGCTAGCGTCCGGTTACCCTCCTTCAACCGGGGGCTAGCGCCCTACGGCTAATTGGTGGCTGCTTCAACCGGGGGCTAGCGCCCTG
>JALOQZ010000276.1 GCA_025459245.1 Pirellula sp. | reverse complement strand
CTTCTGGAGTTTGATCGATCAAGGCATCTATATGCCTTGCAGTCAGTTCGAAGCGCTCTTTGTCAGCGCGACCCATACCATGAGCGATATCGAGCAAACTATCGAAGCCGCAAATCAGTTCTTTCGCACGGAAGTGGCTCACGTCTAGCAAAGGAATTCGAAATCCGAAGAAAGCCGCGACAAACCACACATCAGCCATTGGTTTTCGATAGGATCTTCCTAGCAAGGTCAGCAGCCTTGCATCATCGCATCTTCCAAGATTGTGCGGCGGGGAGCGAATGTCACTCATTCACCCCTTCATCCCGGAGATTTGCTCATGGTCAGATGGACATTGTGCTCGTTCGTTTCCCTTGCTTTGTTCCTTAGCGGCTGTTCGGTCGGAATCAAAGGTTCGGGTGTTTCCAAAACGGAAACACGTGAAGTGGGGAGCTTCGAATCCGTATCCCATGACTTTGTCGGTGAAGTCCTTGTTCGCCAAGGTGAGGAGAGCTCCGTTGTGGTCACAGCGGATGACAATCTATTATCTGTTGTCGAGACTTCGGTGGACGAAGGGGTGCTGGTGATCAAGACGAAAGAGAATTTTAGTACTTCGCTGGGTATCCGCGTGGAAGTAACCGCTCCAAAGCTCACATCATTGACTGTGAAGGGAGTCGGTTCACTGCAAGCGGAGGGGCTCGACGCCGAATCCCTAACCGTTGATTTGTCCGGTGTGGGAAGTTTGAAAGCATCGGGAAAAGTGAAACAACTGACCGCGAACCTTTCGGGGGTCGGTGGAGCCGATCTTCAAGAGCTAATCGCGGATTCTGTCACTGTATCGGTGTCTGGCGTTGGGGGGGCTAAAGTGCATGCCACCCAGTCCGTTGAAGCCAAAACATCAGGAATGGGTGGGGTTGTCGTCACGGGAGAGCCCGCGGACCGAAAGACAGAAACCAGCGGAATTGGCTCTGTCGAATTTAAATAGGAGCCTATTCGAAAATTTTGGTCCATCCGGCTTTACCGTGGGTAATTGTATGATTTCAGGGGAAAGGACCCCATTGGCCTGACTTCTCCCTGGACGGCCTCCAAAGGACAAAAAATAGAAGAGATAGGGAGTCGAAGGTGGGGACATCCAAAGACGTCTTCTATCTTTTTGCCCCTCATTTTTTTGCCAATCCGTCTTCTTGTTCCTGCAGTGGCGAGCGAGGGCAGAAAAATGGGGGGCAGAAAGATGAAAAGCAAGAGCAGCCATCAATTTTTCTGGGATGCGACTTGGAACAACATTGTGTCCTACTTTACGCATGGAATCACGAATTCTGTCGCCGAAGGGATCAACAGTAAGAACAGGTCCATCCAACGGAGAACGGGTGTTTATCAAAGCTTCGAGAACTTCAAAAAGCCGGATTTTTCTACCGTAGTGGACTCGATCCCTACCCACAGCAATGCCGGATAGGCCAAAATTTCGGATAGGCTCTAAGGCCATCATCGAGTCTCGTTGGGAAATCGAATAGTAAGAACGAGAATGGGCGCTGCGCCTCCCATGCTGCATAATGCTCGAGCTTGTCGCTGAGCCCAGTCTTCGATTGGGCTAGAAGCTTTGTTGCGGTTGATCCTCGCGAGTTCTTACATGAGTTCCACGTTACTGTTAGTGGTCGTCTTCGGATACTTCGCTGTTCTTTTGGCGATCGCTTGGTACACATCGCGGGGGGCGGGCGAGCACGCATTCTATAGCGGCGAGCGCAAAAGTCTTTGGTGGGTTGTTGCCTTTGGCATGGTCGGTACTTCGCTGAGCGGAGTGACTTTTGTCAGCGTGCCAGGCAGCGTCGCGAAAGAGAGTTGGAATTATCTGCAGATGATCCTTGGATTCGTCATCGGATATTGGATCATCGCTGGTGTTCTCCTGCCACTTTATTATCGATTGGAGCTAACCAGTATCTATGGTTATCTACGCGAACGGCTTGGCATCGTAAGCTACCGCACAGGCAGCGCGATTTTTATCTTGAGCCGTCTTTTGGGAGCAACGGTTCGAATCTATGTTGTCCTCAACGTGATTCATGTCTTTGTGCTAGAGTCGATGGGCGTTCCCTTCATGGTAACAGCCTTCGCCGTTCTGCTCATGATTTTCTTGTACACATTGCAGGGTGGCGTGAAGACGATTGTTTGGACCGATACGCTCCAGACCTTGTTCATGCTCGGTGCGTTGGTCGGAACCATTCTTTATATCCTTTTTGATCCTCAGATGAGCGATTGGTCCACCAAGCTTCGCGAGAGCGGTATGGCTACGATCTTCAACTGGGATTACAAGGATCGATTGTTCTTTTTCAAACAAGTCATCAGTGGGATATTCGTGACGATCGTGATGACAGGTCTCGATCAAGAGATGATGCAGAAGAATCTAAGTGTTCGAACACTGGCCGATGCGCAAAAGAACATGCGAGTCTTTAGTATTGTGTTGGTCATTACCAATCTTCTCTTTCTATTTTTAGGAGCGCTTCTATACCTCAAGGTCGAGCAAATGGGCATTCAGTTGCCGGCGAAGAGCGATGATTTGTATCCAACCCTCGCTTTGCAACACTTCCCAGCCTGGTTGGGGCTTGTGTTTATCATCGGATTGATCAGCGCTCTCTTTCCCAGCGCCGATGGCGCGTTAACCGCGCTCACCGCGAGCACTTGTATCGACCTTATCGGTATTCGCGAGCGAGGTTGGAGCGAGGAAAAGCAGATAAGGATTCGCAAATGGGTTCACGCTTCGATCGCAGTTTTGTTCTTTGCCTTGGTGATGTGGTTTTACTCTCAACAAAGCGACTCTATCATCACGTTGCTTTATCGGCTCGCTGCGATCACGTACGGCCCGCTTCTCGGTCTGTTCGCCTTCGGCCTCTTCACCCGTCGCATGGTCTACGAACCGCTTGTTCCAGGCATTTGTATCGCGGCTGCGATTAGCGCTTATCTGCTCAGCGTCTTTAGCAAGACTCTGTTTGGGGGATATGAGATCGGGTTCGAGACGCTACCGATTAACGGTTTGTTCACCTTCTTGGGGCTCTTAGCCATCAGTCGCAAGCCGACTTAATGCCTCTGAGATAGCCATCGGAATCCGCGGCTAGCGTTAGAGCGACTTATGAATTTCTGGTGGGCTCTGGGAATTGGAACATTCAAGCCGGTTTTTTCCAAATCGGCTTCAGGTCCAGTACGAAACCGGGCAAGATCGCTTCGTTCGAGACCGAATCTGGCTCGTCGAGAATTTCAATTGGCTTTCCCTGTTGATAGATATGCACTTGATGCTGGAGCGGATCGATCAACCACGCCAGTTGAACTCCGTTGTCCATGTAGAATTGCATTTTCTTTTGAAGCGATACGAGTCGATCGCTCTCGGATCGAAGCTCCATGACAAAATCTGGAGTGATCGGCGGATACTTCTTTCGATCCTCGGGAGAGAGAGCCTGCCATCTTTCAGCGGAAATCCAAGTTGCATCGGGAGAGCGTTTCGAACCATCAGGTAAACAGAAGATCACCGACGAGTCAAACGTCGCACCGCCGAATTGCTTGGACCAGGCGCGAAGTTGAAAGTTCAATTCCGAATTGAGATCTGCGGACTCTCCTCCCGTCGGCGACATGATGACAATCTCTCCATTCGAATTCTGTTCCACTATCAAATCGGGGTTAAGACGTACGAACTCTTCAAATGAGTCATTCACTCGTAGCGTAATGGGCAGCACACCTAACGGATGGTAGTGAGCTTGATCCTCTCCAACGGTCTCTTGTGGCATGGCTAAATGCTCCAGCGTTTTCAAGCTTCGATCAATTGCAGATGTGATTTGTTAAGTTGGAAGGTTCGTTGCTCACCATTCTCAAAAGAAATACGGGCGATGCGTTTGGGGCCATGTCCATCGATCGACGCAACCTGTCCGATACCGTACTCTGGATGCCGAACAATGGAACCTTGCTCGAACAATTCCACTTCGACCCCTTCTTTGGTCGTAATGGTTTGAAAGTGAGAACCTGATTTTAGCTGCGGCAACCCCAGTTTGCCTCGCAGTTTTTGTAAGACTGCGCTATCGCTCTGAACAGGCTCCGCGTGGCCATCGTCCGAGTCCAAAACATCGGGTATAAAATCGCTGCTAGCGTCCTCTTGATTCCATTCGTCATTGGAAAGGAGTACTGTCTTCTTTCCAATCGCTTTGCTCGGCTTCTTGGCCGGCTTTGACGAAGTTTCGAACTCCTCGATCCAAGGTTCCTCTTCAAAACGTTGGTCGATTTCGTCCATAAAGGAAACATTGAACGCATCCACATCGGTGCGATCGATCATCTCCAACTCTGCACGAGGTAGCTCCATAGCGAACTGGCTCGCAGAGCCCATCCTCGCATTGCTAAATCCTCGCTGCTTCGCCATGCTGAGCTGCAACCACTTTTTAGCTCGCGTGATACCCACGAACAAGAGCCTGCGTTCTTCCTCCAGTTGGGAGGGGTCATCCATGGCCCGAATATGCGGCAAGACACCATGCTCAACCGCGATAACAAAAACATTCTCGAACTCTAGCCCCTTCGCTGAATGCAGTGTCATCAGTGTGACTTTATTGTCAGCGTCTTCGATGCCATCCGCATCTGCAATCAACGTGACTTGCTCCAAGAATCGCTCCATGGTGTTACCATCCTCCGACTCGCTATCAGCTTGAGCGGCATCTGCTCGCAGTTCGTTGATATTGCCAACGATGCTTTCATCGGGGGTTTCCGATTTTCTCGCCGTTAAATACTCGATGTAGTCGGTCTCTTTTAGCATGCAATCGATCACCGGCAGAAGCGGCCCTGTCGATAGGTGCACCATTTTGTTATATGCATTTAGGAATTTTTCTGCACCGGACGAAGCTTTCTTACTCAAGAGTCCCAATTCGATGGTGGCTCGCAGCGCCACGATTAAGGGGATTTCCCGCTGTCGCGCCAATTCGCGAACCTTTTGAAGCGACTTGTCACCTAAACCTCTCGTTGGAACATTGACAATCCTGTCAAAGGCGACATCGTCAGTCGGGTTGTGGACCAGTCGAAGGTAGGCAAGGATATCTTTGATCTCCTCGCGATGATAAAACCGAAAGCCACCGATGAGTTGGTAGTTGAGTTTGCGTCGCAAGAGAGCTTGCTCCATCAGTCGCGACTGCGCATTCGTTCGGTAAAGAACTGCGAAATCTTTGGCCTTCGCTCCATTCTCGAGGATCTCCATTGCGATGTGTTGCGCGATATCGTCCGCCTCTTCTCGGTCGCTTCGATAAGTGCAGAAACGCACGGATGCACCCGAGTCGCAAGTCGGGCGCAGAACCTTGGCTTTACGACGTGTATTGCACGAGATCAAGCTGTCGGCGACAGAAAGGATTTGAGGCGTGCTGCGATAATTGTGCTCCAGACGAATGGTCACCGACTGCGGATAATCTTTTTCGAAATTCAAGATGTTCGAAATATCCGCACCTCGCCAGCTGTAGATCGATTGGTCGGGGTCGCCTGTCACGTTTAGATTGGGGTGGTCGATCGAAAGACCTCGAACGATGAGATACTGAGCAAGGTTTGTGTCTTGGTATTCATCGACCAAGATGTAGCGATGCTTTGCGTCCAAATCCGCGCGAAGATCGGGATTCGATCGCAGGATATTCGCGGTGTGCATCAGCAAGTCATCGAAATCGACTGCATTGAATTGGCGAAGCAACTTTTGATAGATCGGATACACCTTGCTGATAATCCGGTCGTGGTCCCCTCGCACAGTCCCTTCGAATATTTCTGGCGAGATGGCTTTGTTTTTTAATGCACCGATTCGACGTCCAATGTCACCTTGATTCAAGTGAGTCAGGGACACGTTGGCTTGTTCGATCGCCTTCTTGAGGGCATTTTTGGCATCGTCGGTATCGAAGATCGTGAAGTTGGGAGCGATACCTACCATCTCGCCAAAGCGTCTTAAGAATCGAGCGCAGTAGCCGTGGAATGTTCCCATCCAAACGGGGCAATCGTCGACCATGCGATCGATGCGAGCCTTCATCTCTCGAGCGGCTTTGTTAGTAAACGTCAGGGCGAGGATGGAGTAGGGTGACACACCTTGATCGAGCATGTAGGCAATCCGATGCGTGACCACTCGCGTCTTTCCGCTGCCGGGGCCGGCCAGTGTCAGGAGAGGGCCATCGATATGAGTCACCGCCGTCCGTTGGGGCTCGTTGAGCGGATCGATGATTTGCGAAGTGGTGAGAGCCATGCGTTGCAATCCCTTACTCAGACACGAGAGAAGCGTCGGATGGATGGTGCCGGGTCGTGAACGGCGTGGAAGCATCGAATCCAACTCGGGTTTATTATCCGGCATTCCTCGGTCGGATCCAGCCTTCTTGTCCATGCGCTATAATCAGGCAGACCGCGGGAGCTTTTCCGCTGACTGCAACACCTTCAACTGCGATATCCATGGAAATCACGACTTTGCCGAAGAATCTTGCTGAACTCCGCGCCAGCGGCTGGAAGAGCCGAAGCGTCAAGGAGGAGATTCGCAGCAATTTTTTACGAATGCTCTCCTCCGGGGAACCTTTGTATCCCGGCATTGTCGGCTACGACGATACCGTAGTCCCCGAGCTCAATAT
>JALOQZ010000275.1 GCA_025459245.1 Pirellula sp. | reverse complement strand
TGCCGTCTCACAACTGCGCTGTTGCCGTCTATGTCGTTTGTTCTCGTTCGCTACATCAATTCGGCAGCGTTGCAACCTCAGAGCCTTGAATCGTCGAAAGAGCCTGAAAAATTGGGAGGTCGATTCCGTCGCTCAAGTATTGAATACTGCCATCGCAAAACACGAAATTTGCACCACTGGTATGGAAACTACGAAAATTGGGAATGCGGTGGGGACCACCTCGCCAACTGGGAGTCGAATTAAAAATCTGAGTCACGTCGTAGTAGGAATCGGTAACAGGCCATTTATTGAGCTTTTCAACAGTACTGCCAAATCCGCCCGCGTATCGAAACCCGCCCGCGTAGAAGAGAGAAGGATTGACACCTCCTACCAGCCAACCGTGAGTCGCCTTCTGCTCTCCGGCGGGATTATTAACGATCTTCGCAGTACAACCGATCCCTTCACACATCTCCTTTCCCGAAGCAGCCTCTCCGACGCCAAAGGTATTACTCAAGCCATCTGAAATCGATCCGATTCGTATTTTCGAATTTCCACTGAACAATCCTGAGTCCGCGGTCACAGGGCGAGGTTGATAGCCAGCAGAGAACGAGAACGCATCATTTCGACCGATACTCATACCGTAGGAGCAAGTCGCAAAACGAGCTCCTGCAGGAATCCCCAACGCTCCAATGAATGGATAAGTGTGCACCGATTCCGCGTTGTCAGAAGGACATAGAAATATCCCTTCCACAATCTGCACATTCGCGGCAGGCTGCATGTACCAAGGTATGGAAGTACTAATGCGATCCGCAACGGTGCTTTGCTCTAGATATGGGAGTATTGCTACCCAAGCGGTTCCCACCGCATCGATTGGGGATGCACCGTTGATGTACTGCATTCCCGCTGGAAATCGATTAAAGGTACTTTCATAATTCAAAAGCGAGAGGCCGATTTGCTTCGAGTTGTTAGAGCAAGACATCCGCCTCGCCGCTTCTCGCGCTGCTTGGACCGCAGGTAGGAGCAACCCCACCAGCACACCGATAATGGCGATAACGACCAATAGTTCTACCAAAGTAAAGCCTTTTGCAGATCGATATGCCGGAACATGATCGGCAGGGCGTTTCGTGGAATTCGACTCTTGTTTTGCCTGTATGTAATCAACCATCCGGATATTCCGTGCTCTACGTACAAGATGCTTAAAACGACGAAAGTAGGCGTCACTTCGTCAAACTTCGGTTGGGAGAGGAAATCCATCCGCGATGTTAGGAGCCGAGAACTCGTTAGGTGTGACCGAGATTCTTTGAAAAGATTTCTTTTGGATTTTGAACGAGATCCAAGTCCCAAGAATGGGCGGGCAGGATCTCTCTTTGGTCGGACAATTCAACAGCGGCGCGGAAACATTCGCGTGTAGCCTAGCTGTAACGAATTCGACGTTGCAAAACCAAACTCACAGTCGAGGCGTACTCATGCGAAATCGAATGAAATGGCACGTGTTGAATCGCGGTTGGATAGCGATCCTGACGATTGGATTACTATTGTCGAATTCCCTCGCTCATGCTCAGGTAGAGATTCCCTTCCGGATATCAGGAGGAGGAATCGCCCCCGTCGGACTTCCCCGCGCAATCGGTGACGAAAATGCAAAACCTCACTTTGCGACCGGAGTGGCCACGCACCTCGGCAGGTATTCGGGCGGTGGCATGTTGAAGCTAGATTCGATTGGATTCTCGGGTGAATTTGGCAGCACCGAACCCTTCATCTTCACCGCTGCCAACGGAGATAAATTGGCTACTCACTATGGGAACAAAGATTTTGGTGCAGAATCACCCGGAACCTATTCCCTTACTTTGCTCGGGGGGACACCAGAGTCGCCGCTTGTTTCCGCCGTCTTCATTGCCGAGTTTGTCGTACAACCCAATGAATCAACCGGTCGATTCGCCGGCGCGACAGGCTCGTGGATTATGATTGCAAGGACCGGTCCTTTCCGTCTGTTCTCAAATGAGCCAATTCCTTACACATGGGAAGGTGAGGGGCGTATTCGCATGCGCAGGCGTTGATCACAACGTCTCCAACGTCCCATTGCCCTAGACCATCGCTTTCGAACAGTTGATTCTGGCCGGTCGCATCGCACTGCCATTTCTGCAAAACTGAACCCATGAACGAAATGGTCCGAGATGACAGATTGGTCTTCCCAGGAGAGCTGCCGCAGCGACTCTTCAAGCAGCTCTCTCTCTTCACGCAATTGAACAATCTCACAAGGAGGAGAGGAATGATCGAGCAGTGAGTCTCGCAGTTCCTGATTGTCCAACCGTACTTCGCGGCACAGCGATCGCTTTTGGACATATCTGTGATCGCGAACAGCTCTCTTAAGTCGATTGGAAAATATCCGATGTATCCAGGCGACGAATTCATCCGGCTTAGACCCCCGAAAACTAGCCCTCGAACGATGAGCCAAAAGGAATGTCTCTTGAACAATATCGGATGCCTCAACCTTGGGACGCAAAGAGCGATAGATCCTCCGCGAGGCTAGTTTCAACAAGGGTCCCTCCACCCTTAAGAGAAGAACTCCCCACGCGTCCTCATCTCCGAAACGGAGCGATTCCACGGAGAGGCTTCGGAAGGAGTCATCCTGTGATGGGTACAACAAGGCTGGGGCAGGGGATTCGTGCAGCATGTTCGATGGGGGTGAGAGCGTTGCGGAACCTGTAGAAGGATCTGCTCACCTGGTACATGCGAATTCTTGTGGCAATCTGTCCCGAAAATAGGCAGAATATTTTTCCTCAATTGCCAAGAATCATGCCGAAATCAGGAATCACTACTCTTCACCCGAAGACATTCCACCTGACCAGCGGTCCGCGATGACTTGCCATGCAGTACTCTTTTCGAGGTCCCCTCGAGCGGCGTAGAAGCGGGCCAGTCGCTCTGCCGCTGCATTCAACTGAAAGTCTCGATTGCGCTTCGATGTCGAGAGAATCCGAAGGTTATTCTCGATGCCTTCGTAGCCCGCGGTCAGCAATGCCTCGACCTTAGCCGCATCCTCGTCAGCAATCAATAAATTGTCTAGCTGTCCCGCACGAGTCGAGCCTTCGGAGTGCAGCATCTTTTCCAAAAGGTTCAATAGCTCTTCATCTCCCGTGCAAGCCTGAGCTAAGAACTGCCGACGGCGTTCAAGGTCGTCGATCTCACTGGCTTGGAGAAAAATAGACTTGATCAGCTGCTGGTTCTGAGGACCGACCATGAGTGGAATGCTTAAAAAACGGGCTGATGGAATACTCTCCTCGCGAGGGAAGACGCATCATCCCTTCATGCGGAACTTGCGAGGCTACCGTCCGGAAAATGGAGTCTTTTGCGATGAGTAATAATCAGAAACCAAGCCTTTGCAAACTTCCAATTTCGTAAGATCTGGTGCGCGATAACCCGAGAGGCTCTCCAGCCTCCGTCACCGATAGACCTGCAAACAATCGTATCTTTACAAGCTCAGCCGTTTCGGGCGATTGCGTTGAGAGCCTCCAAAGCATCACTTACCGCAACTAACTCCTCTCCGTCGGCGCCGTTGGTTGCAATGAAGTCGTCTACTTCGATGCTTAGCCAAGAGATGATTTCGCGCGGTAAGCTTTGCTCTCGATCCGGTCGATCTCATCTTGCGCTGCTTGAAACGCAAACCTTTCAACTAGCAAATCGAGGCCATTCTCAATTGCTTCACGAGCCAGCTTGAAGTTCTTGATGTTGGCTTTGTTGTTTTTGTAAGCGACATTCATTAGCGGCTCGAGCATTGCTTCTTGATCTTCTTTGGTAACGCCTGCATCCACGGCTCTCTTGCGCGTGGGTGAAGAGGTGTTTCGAGTCTCCTCCAGTAGATCGATGATGCTCTGTTCAACTTTGAGTATTTCTTGGTTTAGAGCCTTCGACTTGTCGACAATGCGGGTAAGCTGCGGAATTGCTTCTTTGGTAAGTCCTGGATGTGAGCACAACTTTTCAAGAGTCTCGCAATCTTGTACCAGCCCCTTGCTTTGGCCAACCTTCTCGGCAATCTCAGACGCAATGTCTTTATATCGCTGTCGGACCTCTTTCATCACACGTTGGTATTCTTCTGTGCCTCCACTCGGCTGCACCTCCGCCTGAAAAACCTCGTTTTCGAGCGTACTAAATGCCAAGTCCATTTTATCGGACATGGTATCGTATTTTCCAACGTCACGTTGCCAAGCATTTATATCCGGGTGCGGCTGAATGTCTTTTGGTGGGACATTAAACTTTTTGCCAAAGAATTTTTGCATTTCTTTGAACATCTTCTTTGATATAGCTTGACGGATATCATCTACACCAGAAAGCGCTTTGTCGTAATGAATCGAGGCCATACGAAGATTCTTCTCTCGCACCGCCGCTGCAAAATCTTTTAGCGCCTTGTCCGTTTTCTCAAAACCATGCTTCACATTTGTTTCGGTCTGGACATGATATTCATGGTTTGCTTTCCTTCTGTTTTCATTGTACAGAGCAAAGGCCGCTGTCTCGAGAACAACCTTATTGGTGCGATCAATCTCACTTTGGAATTGAGTCAGCTTACTTTTCCAGTCATCCAACAGCTCCTTAACTGCGTCGTGGGACTCTTTGCCTTTTGTCTTACTTTGTGCCGTCTTGATCGCTTCCAGAAATTCTCTCGTGGCGTCGGAGTAAGCGATAAAGTCCTCGGCTTGCTCAAGATGTGAAGGATCGCGTTTGCATGTCTTAGCGAATCGATCTATCGCCTTGGCAATTCCCGAATCCTTTAGTGAGTCGGGACGGACCTTCTTCCACTCTTTCTCCGAGAAATCAGGTACTGGCATGGTAAGACTACTCCTTACAGATCAATCGGGACTGGACCCCTGGAGGCCATGTACAAGATAGACTGCTTCACCCAGGGCTCGCGTTGACAACAAAGCTAAGAAGGTATTTATACCACCAAGAGAAATTACCTGTGACGTCGCCTGTCAAAAAGTATGGTCGAGGACGACTGTACGACTACGGGGGAGGGAGTCGGTGGGCGGTTTCGCCCTTCTTGAATAAGAGAGCGGTCTTGTCTTTCCCATTTCGCTGTACCGAAAGCGAATTCTCTTGCTTCTCAATGATGTCGATCAAGAGCTTATGAACGAGCCAATACTCGGCATTTTCTGCCTCCAGCTTCGGAGGCACAAGCTCGAAATGAAGCCAAAGCCACCCTTTCTCCGTCTCCTTCCCAACCCACTCTACACGCGATGCCGATGCCTTAAAATCTTTCCCCCCCAGACGCTCCCTGACTTGCCCTGGCGTCGCCCCTTTCGGCATGGAGAGCATAAAGAATTCCCCCTGCAAAAATTCAACGACAACTTTTTCAAACTCCGCATCCTCGACGCTGCAACCCTTTTGCAACGCCACTAGCTCTTTATCGGTGAGCGTCTTTTCAACTCCGGATATACGCCACTGTTTCATAGCTCGTTCCAGATCTTGCGGATGCAGCCTTAGCGACACCTCCCAAACTTTCGATTGGGCATTCCAAGCCATCTGTCCAACGCAGATATGATAAGGATGCGCTATAGCCCTCGCGCTACCTAACCACGCACCGACCGAGAGGAATGTCGCTATCCAGACCGCGCGAAGCAAGACCGACATTCGATGCGTTCGACTAGGCATTTGAGAGATCACTCGCCTGCTCCTGCCGCTGCCGCTTCCTTCTTTTTCTTCTTACGCTCTTCCTTCATTTCCTTTTTCTTCTTCGCTGCGTCATCTAGCTTCTTCTCAGATGCCTCTGGCTTCGACGCATCTTTTTGCTTGTCATCGGCCGCCGGTGTCGGTGCCCCCTCGGGCTTCTTTTCAGAGTCCTCGGTCTTTTTGGCATCGGCTTTGGCTTGCTCCGCCTTGGCCTTGGCCTCCTCTAATCGCTTGGCCCTCTGCATTGGGTTCTCTTCGCCCCCTGGTGCAGCGCCACCGCGTCCTACGCGTCCACCCTTGAAGAGTTGGAAGCGAGTTGGCTCAAAACGTGCCGGGAAGTAGTTATTGTTCCGATTGACATCCGCCGTTTCTCGGTAGGGATCCAATTCGATTTCCTTGATTGCCTTTTCTGCAACAAAAAAAGTATCGCACTCGGTATTGTCCACTCGCCAAATTTCTGCAGGGATTCGAATCTCCTTGGTCGTGTCATCGGTGTACGTTACCAGCAGGATCACGGGCATGATCAAACCACCTTCGTTCTTCAAAACGACTCGGCAATAGCGATCGGTGCTCTCGAAAATGGCTCGCTCTTTCTCAGTCAACTCTGACTTAAACTTCTCAAACGCCTTGCGTTGTTCGTCCGTGACTTCGTTGGGGTTGTAGGTGTTGTAAAAATCTTTGAGTTCCGGAAACTCATCCACCCTTCGCTTCATCCCTTCGTTGCGTTGTTCGGACAGCGATTTGCGGCGGCTTTCACGCTTCTTCTTTGCTAACTCAGCATTCTCATCCGGCGACTTGGTATCGAGTTCGAAAATCTCAACCTTGTCCATCGCGATGTCGCAATGCTCAGTCGTGTAGAACCAACCTCGCCAGAACCAATCCAAATCGACCCCCGACGCATCTTCCATCGTTCGGAAGAAATCGGCGGGCATCGGACGCTTGAACTTCCAACGCAACGCATACTCGCGAAAGGCGAAGTCGAACAACTCGCGTCCAAGCACCGTCTCGCGCAAAACGTTCAAGGCAGTCGCGGGCTTGGTGTAGGCATTAGGACCAAACTGCATGATCGAGTCGCTGTTGGTCATGATCGGCACTTGCTCAGTGCTCAACATATAGGGAACGATAAACTCTGGCTCCCCGCGCTGCGAGGGATACTTGTCTTCCCATTCTTGCTCAGCCAAATATTGCAAGAACGTGTTGATCCCTTCGTCCATCCAAGACCATTGTCGCTCGTCGCTGTTAACGATCATCGGGAAATAGTTGTGGCCGACTTCGTGAATAACAACCGAGATCAATCCGTACTTCGTGGCGGATGAATAGGTTCCATCTTCGCGAGGACGAGGACCATTAAAGCAAATCATCGGATATTCCATGCCACCGATGGGACCATTGACGCTAATGGCAATCGGGTAGGGATAATCGAAGCTGTAACGGCTGTAGACATTGAGCGTGTGGATGATTGCGTGCGTACTGTACTTGCTCCACAGCGGTTCCCCTTCGTTGGGGTAGTAGCTCATGGCGAGGGTCTCATTGCCATTCACATCGTGGCCTTGAGCATCCCAAATAAATTTGCGACTCGAAGCGAATGCAAAGTCGCGTACATTCTCGGCATGATAGACCCAAGTCTTCGTTTCTTTCGTTTTCTCTTTCTCGTTCTCTTTCGCTTCTTCCGGTGTCACAATAAAGACCGGCTTCTTCGCTTTCTTCGCTTCCTCGAGTCGGCTCCTTTGTTCCGGTGTCAGTACTTCATTGGCATTTTGAAGGACGCCCGTCGAAGCGACGATGTGGTCAGCAGGAGCCGTGATTCGAACGATGTAGTCGCCGAACTCAAGGGTAAACTCGCCTTGCCCAAGGTATTGTTTGTGCTGCCAGCCGTTGACATCGGTGAATGCTGCCAAGCGAGGAAACCATTGCGCGATTTCGTAGAGGTAGTTTCCATCCTTCTCGAAGTACTCGTAGCCAGCTCTTCCGCCAAGGAGCCGAGCGTTGTTGATCTTGTAATTCCACTTTACCTTGAACTGGAACTCCTCACCTGAAGCCAATGGAGACTTGAGATCGATTCGCATCATGGTGTCGACCACCTTGTGCGCCAGCGCGTTGCCTTGCATGTCAGTGACCGATTCGATGTTGCAACCTCCCTCAAAACTCTGCCGCGCCTTCATCGCTTCCATTTCGCCAGTCGACACACGGCCTTGCGAGCCTCCAAATCGGCCAGGTCGCGTTTTGTTGGCATCGCTATCGGGTTTGAAGATGTTGGGATCAAGCTGCAGCCATAGGTATTTCAAAACATGGGGCGATCGGTTGTGGTAACGAATGGTTTCCAAACCAAAGATCATTTGCTTCTCGTCGTCCAGCGTGACGTCGATGTTGTAGTCGACCTTTTGCTGCCAATAATCAGGCCCAGGCTCTCCGGTCGCTGCACGATACGAGTTGGGAGTCGGAAGGATCTCTTCCAATTGGCGGAATTTATCTTCCTGCCCGTACTTCTTATTGGCAAACGGCTGGGCCCACGAGAGGCTGCCACTGGCAACGCACAAACCAAAGACGAACCAACCAACAACCTTGGAGCAAATATTCATGAGGATTCGATCAAGGAGGAATATCAAGGAGACTAAAGCAAGGACGCGATTCCCGAGGGAAGCATTTGGAACGGGGGAGAGAATTAGAGAGTGCCGATCCAGGCGAAGCCACACGCGAACGGGACTAGTATAGTTCTTGGGCTAGCTTTTTTCCTAGATGTACGCGGAAAATCGAAGATGGAACTAAGGATTTGCCAGGGACTGCAGCATGCTATGCGTGGGCCGAAGTCAAAAATCGCTCCCTAGGTGACTGGATTTGTTGCCAGCGGTCGCGTTTTCTCCTGTTGTCGCTATTTGCTCCTGCAAGGCAGACCGGCCCGCGGAGGTGATTGTTTATCCTCGGTAGCCTGAACGATAACCTTGGGCTCGGCAATCATATCGAGTTCGAATTTGAAACAAGCCTGCGTCGCATAAACGCGGGACAATCGTAGGAGAGGCAACACCAGCCTCGGGCTTGGTAAAATGCGATCGCGTCAACGGTGTAAAGGTGAATTTCCTCAAAGCCAAAACGCAAGGCTTCGCCCGCTACGTAGTCGCATAAAGCCCCTCCAACACCTTGGTTCCGCCATTGCGGTTCGACGTAAAGACCGGTCAAGCACGGCACGAAGGTGCTCGCCCAACCCAATAA
>JALOQZ010000274.1 GCA_025459245.1 Pirellula sp. | reverse complement strand
CGGAGTCTTGTATACGCTAGGAGTGCTCTTTTTGCAGAACGATCACAAGTCCTGGTACTTCCATCCGCTATGGCATGTCATGGTGATCATCGCCAGCGCGACGCATTACGCAGGTATCGCCGCCTTCGCCGTCCTCGGCTGGGATCGCTAATCCCAGCAACGTCTTAGCCTTCATCCTTTTGCCCACCATTTTTTGCCCACCATTTCCACAAGTCGATGGACAAGAACACGGGCAAAAACATCAGGGACAAGAATATAGGAAATCAACTCCCTCTTCTTTGCGCCCTAGCGCCTTTGCGTGAGCCAATTATTTCGCACGCCAAGGCGCAAAGCTTGCAAAGGGATCGAGGGACAGATCCTCTGGGTATCCCAGAATGCACAACACGAAACTATGCGATGCACCTAAAAAAAGAGGGCTGCTCGGTGGAGCAGCCCTCGGTATCAATCCGTTTAAACCGCAAGCGATGACACGATCGCAATGCTACGGCTTACTTCTCAGCTTTGATCTCGCCGCAATTCTTGATTTCGACCTTGGCTCGGGGGCGGCCGCTACCGCTGCCCAACGCTTCAATGGCCTTGACCACATCCATGCCTTCCGTCACGCGACCGAACACGACGTGCTTTCCATCGAGCCATTCGGTTTTGACGGTCGTGATGAAGAACTGAGATCCGTTTGTGTTAGGCCCTGCGTTGGCCATGCTCAACAAGCCTGGTCCATCATGCATGAACTTAAACGACTCATCCTTGAACTTCTCGCCGTAAATGCTTTCACCGCCGGTACCATCGCCGCGGGTGAAGTCGCCACCTTGGAGCATGAACTGAGGGATGACCCGGTGGAAGAAGCTACCTTTGAAGTGAAGATCCTTTCCTTCGCGATTCTTTCCTTTTCCTTTTTCGCCGGTGCACAAAGCGCGGAAGTTTTCGGCCGTACGAGGAACATCTTCGCCGAAAAGGCCCATGACGATTCGACCCGCATCCTTGCCATCGATTGCGATGTCAAAGAAGACGCTCGTGGTGATCTTTCCCTTGGACGGGGATTCTGCCGATGCACTGCTCATTGTTACCAATACCATCAAAAGAGTTGCTAAAACCAGTCGCATGTTAATCAATCCGTTTCCTAATCTGAGTAACATCCCAAAACAACGGAGCAAACTACCAAAGCTTGATCCGATTGACAACCGGCTGGACGAGGGGGCGAAAACGGGCGAATGCTAGCCTTTAGTAGGCGATTGATGCGGTGGAGGGGCGGAGCCACTACAATGATGCGAACGCATTCTCGCTCGACACCCTCCCTGCGAGTCTTGCTCGCCCCCGCCTCCTTTCGAATCCCCCACCCACCATGTCATGCTCTGATTTCCGTCGATCTCAACTTCACCGCCGGGCTCTCCTGCAATTCGGTTCCCTCGGGATCAGTGGTCTTTGGGGATCGGGGCTGCTTCCTTCCCTAGCCAGTGCGAGCGAGCGGCTGCGGACAGACGGAATTGCCGGTTCGCTGATACCGCGAGCCAAGCATGTCCTCTTTCTGCATCAGTGCGGTGGGCCAAGCCACATCGATACATTCGACATGAAGCCCGATGCGCCAGATTCGATTCGCGGGGAGTTTAAACCGATTTCAACTTCCGTTCCAGGCACGATGGCTTGCGAGCATCTGCCTCGATGGTCGCAGACTATGCATCATTGGGCCCAAGTGCGAAGTGTTCGGCATCGCATGAAGAACCATAACCCTGCCGGTTACTACTGCTTGACCGGCCATGCTCCCCCTACCGATGACATTCGGCTTCGGGATACGATGGAGCTCTATCCCGCCTACGGGAGCGTCGTGTCGAAACTGTTGGGGCCTACGGAGCAAGGAGTGCCACCCTTTGTCTCGTTTCCCCATATCGTCTCCGATGGTTCGGTAACACCCGGACAGCATGCGAGCTTTCTCGGTAAAAGGCACGATCCTTTTTTCTTTCAAGGGGATCCCAACGAGCCCGGTTTCTCGCTTCCCGAATTGACACTTCCAGGTGACATCAGCTTGGATCGACTGGAGAGTCGGCGCGAGATGCTGCGCATGGTGGACTCGCAAGCTAGGTTAGCGGAGCGATTTGCGGAAGCCAAAGGGGTGCAGGAGTTTCAGGATCAAGCCTTCTCGATCCTCTCGTCTCCTCGCTTTCAAAAGGCGTTCGATCTATCGCAGGAGTCCGATGCACTGCGCGATCGCTATGGCCGGACCAAGTACGGACAATCTTGCTTGCTAGCGCGGAGGCTGATCGAAACCGGTGTCCGCTTTGTGACCGTTTACTTTTCACGCGGTATCGGAGGAAATGGGTCTGAAGGCTGGGATACCCATCAAAAGAACTTCACCGAACTCAAAGATCGATTGCTACCGATGACCGACCAAACGGTTCCGACGCTGATCGAGGATCTTCACGAGCGAGGTCTCTTGAAGGATACCTTGGTACTCTGGATGGGGGAATTTGGGAGAGGACCCAAGATTGGAGATCGGGATGGCAAGGGGAGAAACCATTGGCCCGATTGCTACACCGTCATGATGGCTGGCGGGGGTGTTCAAGGAGGAGCGGTGTTTGGAAAGAGCGATTCGCAAGGAGCCTACCCCGCCGAGAATCCGGTGGGGCCCGAGGATATCACGGCGACTCTTTATTGGGCGCTCGGGATCGATCCTAAGGGGGAAGTCTACAACCATCAAAAGCGGCCTATGCCGATTGCAACGGGCAAACCGATTCAATCGATCTTTAGCTAGGCGAGTGTGCCACCTGCAGCCCAAATTGCGAGTAGATAATCGGCGCGTTCCCGTTTAGTCTATGCGTTCCTCTCGAACGGTTCATTCCGCGTTCATCTCGTATAGCACTACGTCAGAGTTTGCAACGTCATGGTTGTCGAAAGCATTTTGGCTTTGAATGAAGAGAATCTCCTCGACCAATGGAATTGGATTCTCGGCTGTCTCCGCGAGGTGCTCCAAGAGTCCGGCGATGGCGACTTGGCACAATCCCTGCCGCTTCTTGGCGATGGCTCCGTACCGCGTCAAATCAGCAACGATTCGGTCCATTTGACCCAAGCGTATTCCATTGCTTTTCAACTGCTGGGCATGGCCGAACAGAATGCGGCAGATCAGTTCCGCAAAGGGGTCGAACGAAGATCTGGAGCGGATGCGTTGCCTGCTCTCTGGGGGGATTCTCTTCGCCAATTGAAAGAGAGCGGCCTAACCTCAGAGCAGATTGCGCGCGAGCTACCCAAGATGCGCATCGAGCTTGTTCTCACCGCGCACCCGACGGAAGCGAAGCGAGCGACCGTTCTCGCACACCATCGACGCCTCTTCGAACGTTTTCAGCAGCGTAGTGCGCAAACACAACCACACTCCGATCGCATCGATCCGGTGCGGGAGGAAATCGATTATGCGGTCCGAGCGATCCTGTCGATCCTTTGGCGGACCGGCGAGATTTACTTGGACAAACCGGATATTCAATCCGAGAGACGCAACGTTCTCGATTACCTAACGCACGTGTTTCCTTCCGTCTTGCGTCCCTTGGACCAACGGCTGCGTCGTGCGTGGAGCGATGTCGGTTTGGATCCGAAAGTTTTCGAGAACCCTTTGGTGTTCCCCAAGCTCACGTTTGGCACTTGGGTGGGTGGCGACCGCGATGGTCACCCGCTTGTCACTGCAGACGTAACGCGTCAGAGTTTGCTCGAGATGCGAAAGAGTGCGATCGGTTTGATCCAACGGCATCTATTGCAGTTAGCACGCTTACTCAGCCTTTCCGCGTATTGGCAAAAGCCGAATCCAGAATTCCTACAAGCGCTCGCGTCAGCGGCCAATCGTTTAGGGGCTGAGGGGAAGAAAGCCTTGGATCGCAATCCGAATGAGCCTTGGCGACAGTTTATCAACACCATCATCGCGAGGCTTCCGAAGCAAGACACAATCAACGGCGCAATTGTTCGCGAAGAAACGCCGACTTACCAACGATCGATTGAGTTGCTGGGCGATCTGCGAATTCTGTACGACAGTTTGATCGCGTGCGGACAACGCCATGCAGCCGAGTATTCGGTGCAGCCGTTGATGCGAATTGTGCAGACGTTTGGTTTTCATTTGGCCGTGTTGGATGTTCGTCAAAATAGTGCCTTCCACGATCGCGCTGTCGAGCAGCTATTGGTGGCAGCCGGATTTGAGCGAACGAACTTCTCGCAGTGGAGCGAGCAAGAGCGACTCGACTTGCTCACCAAAGAGTTGGCCTCCAAGCGTCCGTTTGCTCGGCCCGATGTATCCCTTGGTGCGGAAGCCGATGCGGTCCTCTCCTCGCTCCGAGTTTTGAAAGAATATCGCGCTGCTTATGGCGAAGATGGGCTTGGTGCATTGATCGTGAGCATGACTCGCAACGCTTCCGATCTATTGGTGGTGTATTTGTTAGCCCGAGAAGTCGGCTTGATGGAAGAGACACCCGAGGGGTTGTTATGTCCGCTCCCTGTCGTTCCCCTTTTTGAAACCGTCGACGATCTTCAACATAGCCCTGCGATTTACGATCAATTTTTGAAGCACCCAATAACGCAGCGGAGTCTGGTCGCGATTCAAAAGCATCATGAAGAATCGAGTCCTGTCGGCCAGATCATGATTGGCTACAGCGATAGCAACAAGGATGGTGGGATTTTGGCCAGTTTGGTTCACCTTCGTTGCGCTCAAAAGGAGCTCTTTGAAGTGGGCAAAAAGAATGGCGTGCGAGTCCGATTCTTTCATGGTCGGGGAGGGACAATCAGTCGCGGTGCTGGACCAACCCATCGATTTATCAAGTCGCTGCCGGACGATACGCTCGGAGGCGATCTGCGAGTGACCGAGCAGGGGGAAACGATTCCGCAAAAGTATGCGCATCAATCGACTGCGATCTATAACTTGGAATTGTTTTTAGCAGGAGTGACTCGCAAAACGCTTTGGGATTTGGGGCATGATGAAGCTGAGCATCCATTGGAAGGTACATTGACTCAGTTGGCACAATGGGCGCGCGAGTGTTATACGTCGTTGCTTCACTCCGATGGCTTTGTCACCTTCTTTCGGCAAGCGACTCCGATCGACGCCATTGAGCAGAGTCGAATCGGCTCTCGTCCCGCGCGCCGAACGGGCCAGCAGACGCTTGCGGATTTGCGCGCGATTCCTTGGGTGTTTAGCTGGGGGCAAGCGAGATTCTTTCTTTCGGGCTGGTATGGAGTCGGGACCGCGCTGAGTCAGTTGCAACAAAAAGAGCCCAAGCTGTTTGATGAGCTATCAAAGACCATGTCGCAGTGGGCGCCGGTGCATTATCTCATCAGCAATGTGGCGACCAGTTTAGCTGCAACCGATCTCGATATCATGCGCTCGTATGCGGGAATGGTAGACGATATCGATTTGCGCAATCGATGCATGGGACTGATCGAGTCCGAGTTAGCACTGACCAGTCGAATGGTAGAAGCCATTTATGGCGGCCCCTTAGCGCAGCGAAGACCGAACGTTCAGCGCATGATGAACTTGCGAGCATCCGGTTTGCGAGTGCTTCATCAACAGCAAATCGGTTTGCTCAAGATGTGGCGCAGTTACCACCG
>JALOQZ010000273.1 GCA_025459245.1 Pirellula sp. | reverse complement strand
AGTTCGCTCGTTGTACTCGCTCGAGGTTTTTATGTCGTTTCGAATGGACAAGTTGACCATCAAGGCTCAGGAAGCGATCGTAGAATCGCAGTCCAAGGCATCAGAGCTGGGGAACCCGGAACTCGATCCCTTGCACCTCTTGTACGCATTGCTTCGCGATCGTGAAGGAGTTGTTGTACCACTTCTCAAAAAGATCGGTGCGTCGATCGAAAAGCTTCAATCGGTCACCGAAAGCGAAATGGGGCGGCTCCCTCGCAGCTCAGGGGGGCGACAGCCGGGGGTAGGGCCAGCGCTTCAAAAGGTGTTTGAATCATCTGCGACGGCCGCCACCGCGATGAAAGACGAATTCGTTAGCACGGAACACTTGCTACTCGGCCTTTGCCGAACGAGCAACAAAGCATCCGAGGTTCTCAAGCTGCTAGGAATTGACGAAAACGACATCCTCGGGGCACTCCAATCGGTTCGTGGCAGTGCACGCGTGACCGATCAAAACCCAGAAGGTAAATTCCAAGCCCTTGAGAAATACGGTATCGATCTCGTCGATATGGCGACCAAGAACAAACTGGATCCGGTGATTGGCCGTGATTCGGAGATTCGGCGCGTCATTCAAGTACTTTCGAGGCGCACCAAGAACAACCCCGTTCTGATCGGTGAACCAGGAGTGGGAAAAACAGCCATCGCAGAAGGGCTTGCGCAGCGAATTGTCGCCGGGGATGTGCCACAAAGTCTCAAAAACCGGCGCGTGATCGCGCTGGACATGGGTGCGTTGATCGCGGGCACCAAGTTCCGCGGTGAATTCGAAGAACGTCTCAAAGCAGTTTTGCGTGAAGTCAAAGATTCAGGTGGCGATATCATCCTCTTTATCGACGAGCTGCACACTGTGATCGGCGCTGGCGCAGCGGAAGGCTCGAGCGATGCTGCAAACCTTCTCAAGCCAGAGTTGGCTCGTGGTCAGCTGCGATGCGTTGGCGCAACCACGCTGGATGAATATCGCAAACACATAGAGAAAGATGCCGCTCTCGAACGACGCTTCCAACCTGTCTACGTCGGTGAACCTTCCGTAGAGGATACGATCACCATTCTCCGTGGACTGAAACCTCGGTATGAGGCTCACCACGGAATCAAAATTCGAGATGCTGCTTTAGTCGAAGCCGCGAAGCTTTCGCATCGTTACATCGCAGATCGGTTTCTACCCGATAAAGCGATCGATCTGGTCGACGAAGCTTCCGCTCGCATCGCGATGGAGCGAGACAGCGTACCTGCCGAAATCGATTCCTTACAACGACGTCTCCGGCAGCTGGAAATAGCTCAACGTCAATTGAACGATGAGTCGGATGAAAGCACCGAAGAGTCTTTATCGGATATCGAAGAAGAAATCAGTCGGGTTCAAAAAGAGTTGGCAACCCTTCGGGAGAAATGGGAAGCTGAAAAATTGGGTCTTTCAGGGGTTGGCTCCATTCGCAAATCTCTCGATCAAGTCGAAGGGGAATTCAAGCAGCTGGAATCCAAAATCAAAGAAAAGCAATCGGTAGGGTTGTCTGTTGATGAAGCGGAATACCAACGACTATACGAATTGGATCAGAAGCGTCGCAAATTAACCGAGGAACTTCAACGCGACGAAAGCGTCGCCCAACCATCGACTGGGACCGACGAACGCAAACTGCTCCGTACCGAGGTTACACCGGACGAGATCGCGGCTGTGGTCAGTTCGTGGACTGGAATTCCTGTCACTCGCATGATGGAGACGGAAAGAGCAAAGCTTCTCGTCATGGAAGAGCGTTTGCATCAGCGAGTCGTTGGGCAAGCCAAGGCGGTCGAAGCCGTTAGCAATGCAGTGCGCCGAAGCCGCAGCGGATTGCAGGATCCAAATCGTCCTATCGGATCGTTCCTATTCCTAGGACCAACGGGCGTTGGTAAAACGGAACTCTGCAAAGCGCTCGCCGAGGTGATGTTCGATGACGAAGGGGCGATGGTCCGTATCGATATGAGCGAGTTCATGGAGAAGCATACAGTAAGCAGACTTGTCGGTGCACCTCCTGGCTATGTCGGTTACGAAGAAGGCGGACAACTCACCGAGGCTGTTCGTCGACGACCCTATAGCGTTGTGCTTTTGGATGAAATCGAGAAGGCCCACAACGATGTGTTCAACATCTTGCTTCAAGTCCTCGATGACGGCCGTTTGACCGATGGCCAGAACCGCACCGTCGACTTCACCAACACGGTGATCGTGATGACCAGCAATATCGGAAGTCAAATGATCCAACGCGTTGCCGAAGAGGGTGGCTCGGAAGAGGACATGCACCAAGCGGTGCAAGATTCGCTCAAGGCTCGGTTCCTACCCGAATTCTTGAATCGAATCGACGAAACGATCATCTTCGAGCCACTCAAGAAAGAGCAGATCCGTCGCATCGTTAGCTTGCAGATCAAGCGATTAGAGAAGCAATTAGCGGACAAGCATATAACGCTTTCGGTAACCGAGCGAGCGCTGGATGCGATCGCCGACGAGGGTTACGATCCAATTTATGGAGCGAGACCTCTAAAGCGAGTGATTCAGCGCCGTCTTCAAAACAAGATCGCAAGCGTGTTGCTCAAGCGTGAGCCGGACGATACAAGACCGCTCGCGATCGATTTTGTTCAAGGCGAGTTCTCAATCACCTAGCTTGAGCGAGTGGATTTTCGGAAAGGTGCGGCCTCGGCTGCACCTGATCGGCCCCATCGTCAGGCCCCGTTTCTCACCACTATGGTGGCATCGATTCGGCTTGCAGGATTAAGGAAACCGGTTAACTTCGCATGGAAAATTGCGTTGAGACCATCGAACTGACCTTTTTTGCCGAAGCTGAATTGAATTCGTATGCCCCAGATAACGTTGCACCAGCTTAGCATGAGCTATCGAGGCCCCCAGCTTCTTTCCGAAGTGGGGTGCCGAATCGAAGCTGGAGAAAAGATTGGTCTTCTCGGCAGAAATGGAGCGGGAAAATCAACGCTGCTCAAGCTTTTGTCTGGCCAAGAGAGGCCTGAATCGGGTTCGATCGAATTCGCACCCGGGACACGCGTCGCCGTCCTTCCACAGGACGTTCCCGACGGAATCACGGGAACGGTCGAGGAGATCGTCTCGCAAGGACTCCCGGACGAGTTTCAGTTGGACGAGAACCACTGGAAACGGGATCAATACCTTTCCAACACATTGCAACAACTCGAACTGGAACCTCATCTCGATTTCAATTCCCTCTCAACGGGTTTGAAACGAAGAACGCTCCTGGGACGCTCGATTGTCAGCAAGCCCCACGTGCTGCTGCTCGACGAACCAACTAACCATTTGGACATCGACGCAATACGCTGGCTGGAAGGCTTCTTGGCATCGCTGGAGTCGACGCTTCTATTCGTAACGCACGACCGCGCGTTTTTGACCCGACTAGCGACCCGAATTCTAGAAATCGATCGAGGCAAGCTGTTTGATTGGTCCTGCGACTATGAAACGTTTCTCAAACGCAAAGAACAAGCCTTGTTGGCCGAAGAGAAGCAGCAAGCTCTCTTCGATAAGAAACTCGCCGAAGAAGAGGTATGGATTCGAACAGGCATCAAAGCGAGAAGAACCCGAAACGAAGGCCGAGTCCGACGCCTTGAACAAATGCGGTCGACAAGATCCCAGCGACCAAAAGCGGTTGGCAGCGTGCGAATGCAGTTTGAAACAGGCGAGCGCAGCGGAAATCTCGTTTGTCATCTCGAACAAGCTTCCTTTGGGTACGGTGATAAGCAAATTGTTGCACCGTTCGACTTGACGATCATGCGAGGTGACAAAGTCGGGATCTTGGGGCGAAACGGTGTTGGAAAATCGACGCTTCTCAAGGGGATCTTAGGCAAACTATCGCCGATGACCGGTAGCGTCCGTTTAGGGACCAAGCTAGAAATCGCTTACTTCGATCAAACGCGGGATGTCCTGGATCCAGAAAAAACAGCCGTGGAGAATGTCGGACAAGGAAAGACGACGATTCAAATCGGTGGCAAGTCAAAGCACATAATCGGATATCTACAAGACTTTCTCTTCACGCCGGAACAAGCTCGCTCACCAATTCGATACTTTTCCGGTGGTCAAAGAAATCGGCTTCTGTTGGCAAAGTTACTTGCTCAGCCAGCCAATATGTTGGTCATGGACGAACCGACCAACGATCTCGACTCCGAAACCTTAGAACTGCTCGAAGAGAGACTTGTCGAGTATGAAGGGACATTGCTCGTCGTCAGTCACGATCGCGCTTTCCTAAATAATTGCGTCACCAGCCTCTTGGTTTTTGAAGAGGGTGCCATCAAAGAGTACGTCGGTGGATACGACGACTGGATACGTCAACGAAAAGCCGAGCTTACAGGAAGCAATGGAATAAAGACACAATCTCGAACCGCGTCCCAACCAACCGAAAGCAAAGAGATTGCGGCATCCGCTCCGAAAGGGAACAGCGAAAAGAAGCTCTCTTTCAAGGAGAAGCAAGAGCTGGATGGATTGCCCAAGAAGATTGAATCCCTGGAAGCAGAGCAAGCCGCGATTCATGAGCAAATGGCAGCTGTGGATTACTTTAAGCAACCAGCCAATCTACTCGCTGCCGATCAAGCGAAGTTAGCCAAGATCGAAGAGGCGCTCGCAAAGTCTTACGAGCGATGGGAATCTCTTTCAGAAAGAGCGTAGTATGCGTTGGGCCTTTTTAGGAATCGGGCGCGTTACTCCTCGCATGGTGGAAGCAGTCCGGCTTGCTGGCCACGAGGTATCTGCTGTAGCCGGTCGAAACCAGGATGCGCTGAGAGCATGGTGCGAGACCCATCAGGTTTCGAGATCGACTCCCGACTTTCGAAGCTTATGTGAAGCGGAGGATATCGACGTTATCTACGTTGCGCTTCCTCCCCATCTCCATGCAGATCTCGCTAGCTACGCATTGGAATGTGGCAAAAAGGTCCTCTGCGAAAAGCCTCTAACCGCTTCGACAGAAGACTCGCTGCGTTTGAGAAGTGTCGCAGCAAAGTTCCAAAATCAGTTTCGACATGCTTCCGCGTTTCCCTTTCATCCCCGCAGCCAAGCGATGCGGAACATTATCTTGAGCGGCGAAATCGGTGAGGTGACACGCGTTACGTTCTCATGTAGTTTTTCGCACGTGCTCGAGCGAGGACGAGACTACCGAACGGATTCCGCTGCCGGTGGTGGCTGCTTGCTCGATCTCGGCTGGTACTGCGCCTTGGCCACAGAGTGGTTCACAGGTGGTCGGCCTCAGATTATCCAAGCCCTTGGTAGAAAGCATCCGGAACATCGCATCTGGATGAGCGCCCAAGCGATTGCGCAGCTGGATATGGGTGCGTTCGCCCACTGGGACTGCGGCAGCGATGGAAAAGCCAGAAGCGAGTTGGTCGGTGAAAACGTCAACCAAGAAGCCAAGATGATCGAAACACTTTGGGCTCCCAACCAACAATGTGTCGATGTCCTCGGACTTACCGAGTTCGGATTCCACGCTCAAGAAACACTCGCGAAATGGGAAAGCAAATTGATCGATGGGGATCAAGCTTAGGAGCGCACCATCTGCATTCCTAATCCAATTTGCAACTATAAACGACCGGTAGAGAAGCGAACCTTACGAGATACTCTTCGCGTTACTTCGACCGCGACGAAAATGTCGCGCAAGCCCGAAACCGAGCCCCGCAATCCCGAGCAAGGCAACCGAACTCGGCTCTGGAACAGCCGTGATTCGCAAGTCATCGATGGCGAAAGTATGCCGACTATCGTTATTGCCTGTGCCACCAGAGGCTTGAGCCACAACCTGTACCCATAGCCCTCCAGCATCCCCCGGGGTATAGCCGCTGATTGTGAAGCTGCGATCGATTGCTCACATTGCAGATCGCTCCGCCAAACCACAACTCGTTAAGACACCCACAAGCAATGCGGAAGCAAATCACTCCGAGCCAAGCACGCTGCAATTAGGAAGTGCCTTTCGTAAAGCAACGAGCTCAGTTGGTGAAATACAAAACCCCTCGAACTTGAGCTCTTTAAGCTTCG
>JALOQZ010000272.1 GCA_025459245.1 Pirellula sp. | reverse complement strand
AAGGCCTTGGTAGAAGTCCCAAATTCGAAGATAGGCCAGAAAATCGCTGATCGGATCTTTAAAGCGAAGGTGAGCTTCGTCCGCTGCTGCACTCTTTTCTGGTGGGCGGATGCGGGGGTCTTGAGTCTCAAGTGCTGCGGCGATGATGAGCATTTCATGCAAACAACCATTGGCTTCCGCGGCAATGATCATTCGTCCGACGCGAGGATCGACGGGCCATCGCGCTAGCTTTCTACCTACATCGGATAGTCGATCTGCAGCATCGAGAGCGCCTAACTCGCGTAGAACGTTCATCCCTTCTCGAACCGCTTCCGGTCTTGGAGGGTCCAGCCAGGGCAATCCCTCGATTTCGTCGATCCCGAGTGACTTGGTATGAACGATCGTGGCCGCCAAGTCGCTGCGACGGATTTCTGGGGTGGCGAATGCAGGGCGGCTTAAGAAGTCTTGCTCGTCATAAAGTCGAATCGCGATCCCGGGGCCCAATCGTCCGCAACGCCCTGATCGCTGATTCGCGGAGGCTTGTGGAATCGGTTCGATAGGGAGTCGTTGGACTTTGCTCTTGGCAGCAAACCGTGAGACGCGAGCTGTGCCTGTATCGATCACGTATCGGATTCCGGGTACCGTGAGTGAACTTTCAGCCACGTTCGTCGCTAGCACGATTCGCGTTTTATGATGAGGCTGAAAGACTCGCTGCTGTTCGGCTTCTGTTAACCGAGCGTAGAGCGGCAATACCTCGACCTGCTGTACCAGGCCACGTTGAGTTAAGTGGCCGCGGAGCAGCTTCGCAGCGTCCCGAATGTCTCGCTCCGTAGGAAAGAATGCGAGGATATCGCCTCTTCCTTCCGCGAACAGTTCATCGATGGCGTCGCAGAAACGAGTCAGCTGACTTTCGTCTTCGCTCCAGTCGCCTGCTTCACGGGACAGAGCGCGCTTGTCATTCGCTCCACGGTATCGAACTTCAACTGGATAGCTTCGACCCTCCACCATGACGACCGGAGCCGGGCCTAACGCATCGACGAAGTGCTCTGAGAATCGTTCCGCGTCGATCGTCGCGCTTGTGATCACGATGCGCAGCTCAGGGCGTTTGGGTAGAAGCCTCTGCAGGTAAGCCATGAGCAGATCGATATTCAACGAACGCTCGTGCGCTTCGTCGATAATGATGCAATCATACGCGTCCAGAAACCGATCCCGTTGGATCTCGGCGAGCAAGACCCCATCGGTCATCAGTTTGATCCACGACTCCGGCTTTGTCTGGTCATTGAATCGAACCTTATAACCAACCGCTTCACCGAGTTTGGACTCCATCTCCTCCGCGACGCGAGCGGCCACCGAGCGAGCTGCGATACGACGAGGCTGCGTGTGGCCAATCCATCCTGAGCGGCCTAATCCAGCTTCAAGGCAAAGCTTTGGTAATTGGGTACTTTTCCCCGAGCCGGTCTCCCCGCAAATGACCACAACCTGCCGATGTTGCAACAAATCGATAATCTTTTCTCGCGCTGCCGTTATCGGCAACTCAGGGTCATAAGAGAGATTTCGAGGAACCTGCAATCGCCGTTCAAACGTTTCGAGCGATTGAGCAAGTAAATGTTCCCAACGCTGAATATCCGCTTCCTTGCGCTTTCCATCCGGAATGCGAAGGATGCGATCTCGCTGCTGTTTGAGACGAATATAGTGACGGCGAAGCAATCGATCTTGAGGGAGTGGGCTTAATGACTGCGAACGATTGCGTTCCCCCGAAGGAGCTTGGTTCATGAACGTTCCCAACGAACTGCGAAAAGTCTGGCGAGCACAATAAAGACTGCCGCGCAACCGGTGAGCACTCCCAGCTCCAAACCTATCTCCTCCAGCGACAACTCTCTCCAAAAGACCTTATTAAAGCCTTCCAATGCCCAAGCATTGAAGGTTGCCAATCCCACTTTCTGCATCGACTCGCTCATCAAATAGCGTGGTACCATGCTCCCGCCGAGCGCACTCATGCTCAAAATGACGATCGTCGAGAGCCAGCCGAGTTGTGTTCGCGATTTGCATAACGATGCGAGAAGCAGAGCAAAGCTAGCTGCGGCGCCGGCAGTCACCAAAGTCATTGCTGCGAAGCCGTCGAAATGTCGCCAGAGCTCGATTCGAAAGACAAGCGATCCCCACAGGAACATCAAGAACATTTGGATGCACCCAACAGCAGTCAAATACGCCCACTTGCCCAAAAGAAGCTGATCCATGGTCAATCGACTGCAAAGCAATCGATCGAGCGTCGAATTCTCCCGTTCCTCCAACAGAGAGCCGCTGGCCGTTGTCGCGCTGAATAATAAAAACATCACGGCAATACCAGCTGCGTACATAGCGATCACGGGATTCGTCTTCGTCCCACCCATCAAATCGACGCTTTCAATCGTCGGCAGTCCCATCGCGCTGGCAGCTGTACCACTGGCTGTCGTACCACTAGCAGGCAAAATATTTAGCGATGTATTCGGTGCGGAGGATGTCGTCGAAGAGTAGGACGCAGGAAGAACAGCGGGCGTCGAGTTCAATCCCATTGGCCCCGAACTTGGAATCAATTTGCTCTGCGCTGAGAAAACGGACTTCTGAACAACGGCAATCAAGACTTGCGACGCAACTTGGTCGAACGAGTCGGTGAGGACTTCGATTTTTGGTGCATCGTTTGATTCGGTAGTCTTCGAAAAGACTACAGCAGCGGAGACCATACCTCTTCGAACAAGCTCTTCGGTCTCGAGTCGACTTAGTTTTTTGAGGGCGCCGGACGTGTCGGTATCTTGGGTGATGCGCAACGATTTTTGTTGCTGCAATTCGTCGATTGCCTTTTGAGTCAGCGAGGAATCGGACTCATTGCAGATGGCGATTTTGATCTTGGGGGTGGAGGAGGATGAATCCCGAGATCCAAAAATCAGTGCAAAGATACTGAAGAACAAAATAGGGACGATAAAGGTCAGCACCATCTCCGAGCGATTATTCTTCAACCGACGCCAGCTGGTTTGAACGACAGTCCAGATCATTCTCGAAGCTCCTTGCCGGTCAGATGCAAAAAGACATCGTGAAGATTTGGTTGATGTACATCGAGATCTTTTACGCTACCGCCCAAATGTTGCACGCGCTGAAGAAGCTCTGGCAACTCCTCGGCAACGTTTCCGACATAGGCGTGAAATCGTTCTGTCGTGGAGTCCCAACGCAGTCCTTTCGGTGTCGTCATCATAATGCCATCGATCGACATACTTACCAATCGATCGGATCCGATGGTATTGTCCAAAAGGGATTGAATTGTTCCCTCAGCGATGACTTGGCCATGGTCGACGATGACGATGCGATCGCTGCGTTGCTCTGCTTCGTCCAAATGATGCGTGGTCAAAACAATACTAGTTCCAGCGACGTGCAGTTCATCCAGCATGTCAAAGATGCGCTGTCTGCTTTGGGGGTCGACCCCTACGGTTGGTTCATCCAAAAGCAAGACGCGTGGGCGATGCAGAACCCCACAAGCGATATTGACTCTGCGTTTCATTCCGCCGGAAAAGTTTCGCGTTAAGTCATGGGCACGATCGGTCAATCCGATCCAATCCAATGCCCAAGACACTCGTTCGCGAAGCTTGCTCGAACGAAGCCCATGGAGCTGCCCAAAGCATTCCAGGTTTTCTTTGGCAGTAAGGTCAGGATAAATGGCCAGTTCTTGAGGGATGACCCCCAAATGTTGCAATGCACCGGGGGAGTGGATCGGTTTTCCGAGCAAGGTGACCGAACCGCTATCGGGACGAACTCGACCGCAAATCGTGCGGATCAGGGTCGTCTTACCTGCACCGTTGGGTCCGAGCAACGCCAAGCGTTCCCCGGGCCGAACCTCAAACGAAAGACCGCGCAAGGCCTCGTTTGAACCGAACTTCTTTCGGATGCCATCCACCTTGAGAACCGCGCTAAACGCAGGACTTTCTGTGGAGGATGAGTCGTTCGTAGGTGTGAGAAGGGATGACACTAGTTCGGCTGCACAAGGTAAACAAAAACGTGGGTTTCGAACCCGATTATACGTACGGCTCCATTCAAAAGGAATGTAGATTCCTAAGGTCGATTTGCCATCCGGTACCTAGGAGCAAACGACCAATAAGGCGGTGTTTGGTTCGGTTGCATTTCCAAGTAATTTCGATTGGTGATAGGCAAATCTTTGAGCAAGTTCGCAATGTCTTCGAGAACATTGACGCTGCTCCCGTAGTACGAATGCCCGAGAAGACTCGAATCGATCGATGTTGCATCGATGGTTTCGATCCCTGGGAAAACGACCACGCCCTGACTCGAATCACCCACTCGATGGCCCTGATTAAAGTATCTCGAAGCCAACAATGCCAAATCGGTCTGCGATGTGTATAGCGTTACTCGCTTCGCTTTGCTGGTAATTCGAGGTGCAATCTGCTCCTTGAACACTCCTGCGTCGATATCTGGCGCGGCCAAGATGACTTGATGAAACATAGGCCCGTCGCTCTCCAGCTTCGCCAACGCTTGGGTCAATCCCACATTTCCCATGCTGTGTGCAACCAGATGGATCGCTTCCGCACCCGAGTCGCGGGCAAGCTGCTCGAGGAACGCGCGAATTTGTCCAACGCTAGCTTGAATATTCAATGCGTCATCGGGGTAGCGATACCAATCATTATGGGAAGGCCAGCTATAGAAAACGGGAGCCCCTTGAAATTCCAAATCGACTGCCATTTGGGCCGTCCGTCGCGCTGCATCCTCAAATGAAACATTGTAGCCGTGGATAAATACCAATAGGTTCTTACCGGTTTGATCCATATTGGTATGAAGCTTTTTGAAAAATTCATCTCGCTCTAACTGCTCCGTCTTTGCAAGAACAATGTGTTTGGAGGGATCCGACTTCACTTCGAAACGTAAGAACAATGAAGGTGATTCCAGTTGTCCTGGAACATGGATCTCGGGAATGGTGACTTGGCAAACACCAAACTTCACCTCATCCGCGTAATCCCCGCTGTAAAGAGTCGGGGATTCAAGGAACCAAGCAGACCCGTCGAGCGTGTCTTGCGCGAGAAATACCACTCCAGCCAGACCGATCAACGCGGTCAAGGCGAAGCGGGTCGCGCGTTGCCAAGCAAACGCAAACATGCAGATTGCAAGACACAAGACAGCGACTGCAAACAAACCCCATCGCATCCGGTGACCAAACTGAGACATCAATTTAATGGCTCGGTTTGTTCCATAAAATACATCCACTCGCCTAGAGATTCCCGCTTCCCGATCGACCGAAGAGAGAGGTGGTAATGGTGCTGGTACCGCTCGGTCCGGCGCCCAAGCCTCGGACGGAATTGGTGCAGTGGCGACAGCACCTCCGATAGGATCTGGGTGTGCTTTCTCCGCTTCAGGCTCGGAGGCTTTCGCAGAGAAAACAATGGCTTGCCGCATCGCTGACGAAAGACTCTTTTCTTCATCTCCCCCAGCCCCTAGCCCACTGGTGAAGTCGTCAACCAATCGCCAAGCTTGTAGGGCGATGGGAGAATTCGAGGGCGATTGTTCAATTCTCTTGAAAAGAGCGGGAACGATGGAATCGTCGAAATTCCAAGCCATTCGAAGCGACTCTTCAAACGCTTT
>JALOQZ010000034.1 GCA_025459245.1 Pirellula sp. | reverse complement strand
TCAAGCTGGAGATTTGGCGAACATCGACGCCGTGCGGTATCTCGAACAAGTATGCAGGGCGGTCCATTTCGCGCACGAACGGGGAGTGGTCCATCGAGACATCAAACCTTCGAACATCCTTATCGATGAAACCGGACATGCACGCCTAACCGATTTCGGATTGGCCAAGCAATCGGACGCCATGGACTCGCTCACTCGTACCGGCGCTGTGCTTGGGACTCCCAGAACAAGCGAGCGGTCGCATGGGGCCCATCAGCTCAGCTTCGGATGTGTATAGCTTAGGAGCTGTTCTCTATCATGCGATCACGGGCCAAACTCCCTTTGCGGCCAAGTCGCCGGTCGAGCTATTGCTCAAAGTACTGGAACAAGATCCCCCACCGCCGAGAGTACTCAATCCAAACGTGCATCGCGATTTGGAGATGATTGTCGTTCGAGCGCTTCAAAAGCCACCCGATCTTCGTTACCGATCGGCCGACGCATTCGCAGACGATTTGATGGCTTACCTTCGAGATGAGCCGATATCGGCCAGGTCCGGGCAATTCGCACAAGTCGTAGCGCGATGGTTCCGAGAAACACACCATGCACCTGTGCTAGAGAATTGGGGATTGCTATGGATGTGGCATTCGCTCGTTCTCGTTCTTGTTTGCGTCTGGACCGAGTATATGCGTTGGATCGACGCGAGCCGGTGGACATACCCCATGCTTTGGACCGTGGGACTCGGAGCTTGGGCGGCTGTCTTCTGGGCGCTGCGAAGAAGGATGGGCCCAGTCACCTTCGTCGAACGACAAATCGCCCACGTTTGGGGAGCGAGCATGATCGCCATCGGGCTTCTATTCCCGATCGAATGGGCTCTCCGGCTAGAGCCGCTCACCCTCACTCCGTTGCTCGGCGTGATCAGTGGAATGGTTTTTCTCATCAAAGCAGGAATCTTGAGCGGAGCTTTTTACTTTCAAGCGGGAGCGCTCTTTGCGTCCACTTTCGCCATGATTGCTTGGCCACTCTATTCGCATCTGATCTTTGGAATTGTCGCGGCCATTTCGTTCTTCGTGCCAGGCTTGAAGTACTATCGGCAAAGCTTAGATCGAATCGATTAGAACGACCGAATCAAGAACGCTAGCGCGACGATTAAGGGCAAGACAAGGGAAAAGATTACCAGCCAAGCTACCGGGCGTTTCCAATCGCGCTTCCAGTCTCGTTTCTTTGGACGGGTACCGAATTCCTCTTCGAGATATTCGTCGTAGTCAAAGTCATCCGCACCGGAATCGTAACCGCCATAATGCGCGGCCCCATGTTCAGTACCGTCTCTCCCTTCGCCTTCCGAGTTGCTTTGCGGAATCTCGTTAGGTACTGACGGAGAGATGAGCCGATGGCAACGATGGCATCGCGTTGCGTTACTTCGAACTGATTTTTGGCAATGGGGGCAAGGTTTGAATTCAAGATTGAGGGGCATGGGTCAGCTCGCATCCACGTTGATACAACGCGAGGAGTCGCGTTTTTAACTCCTCCATCAGTTGAGGATCATCCCACTGGCTGTAGAGAGAAAACGGGATCGGCTCGCCAAAGACAACGGCGATCGGACGTCTGGTCGGTAGCTTGGACCCGCGAGGAAGACAATCGTATGCACCGACGATTGCAACAGGTACCAACGGCACTTCAGATCGCCTCGCAATAGGGATAAAGCCAGGTTTGAGCGGGCCGACTTTTCCGTCCAACGTTCTCGTCCCCTCGGGGAACATCAATACAAACTCGCCTTGCTTCAGTCTCCTGAGCATTTCCTTGAGGCCGCTCAAACCGCCGCGATCCCGATCAAGCTCGATGGCATCCAAGGTCTTGATCAAGAAGCCGAAGAGCGGGTTATGGAAAAGCGTTTTTCTGGCGAGGTAATTGAGCCTGCGATTGGACACCAAACCGACCAAAACAGGATCCAACATCGATTGGTGGGTGGAGAGAATCATTGCACCACCGTCAAAATTCAAATGGTGCTGGCCTTCGCTGCGAAAGGAAAATAGGAGCGAAGCCGACATGCGAGCCACCAATCGCAACCAGCGATAGAAAAGCCGACGGCAATACGTTTGACTTGACTCGATCCAGCCTTGTTTCTGCGGCACGTCTCCCTCTTTCTTTCTATGACCAATACGGTCTTTCTCTTACCAAGCCGCTGTTATCGAGAGTTTGTTGTTTCGCAATCGCAGCAACCGGAACGAGTTGCTTTTTGGATCGTAGGTCTCGCGATTTGATTTGCATCGCAACGGTTGCAGACTATCTCAATCAACCGCTCCAAGACTTGATCTTCGGTGAGGGAATCGGTGTCCAATGGAATTGCGTCGGCCGCTTGGACCAAAGCACCAACAGGACGGGATCGGTCGTGTTCGTCCCGTTCGATTTGAGAGCGGAGAATCGTATCGAGATCGGCAGCCACATTCTTTTCACGAAGCTGATAGAAGCGTCGCTTCGCGCGAACCTCGGGCGAAGCAGTCAAAAAAATCTTGCACTCCGCGGCAGGGAAAGCCACTGTCCCTTGATCGCGCCCCTCGGTCACGGCGTTTTTTCCTTGCGACCATCGAACTTGGGCGCTCACCATGCAGGCCCGAACAGCTGGGTTATCAGCGACTTCCTTGATGGCATCGGTGATCCGAGGCTCCCGTATCTCTCGGGTGACATCGCGACCATCGAGCATGACGCGTGCGCCATCGAATTGGATATCGGAGCCGCTCGCAATACGCGCGACGGTCGAAGCATCGGCCAAGTCGACTCCTTGCTCCAAGCAGGAAAGCGTCACCGCTCGGTACATCGCGCCTGTGTCTAAAAACTCAAATCCGAGGGCGTCCGCAAGCCTTTTAGCGATCGAACTCTTGCCTGCACCTGCGGGACCGTCAATCGTGACTATCATTCGAAAACTCCGACTTGGGGTACTTCTTGGCTGGCAAACGACGCATTGGAAAACCGATCCGTCTATTGTGATGCAGCCAGAGCCCTTGGAAAACATCAATTTTGGCCAAGTTTTACCCACGTCACGGGTGAAACTTCACCTCCAAGCTATACTGGAGCATCTCCTCTCAGAACCAAGGGCAACGAATGAGTTTGGGTCTTGTTTGGACCAGCCGTGCTCGGCCTTTGCGTTAGCCTCACCGCTATTCAACCATTTTGGACTAAGGCTCCTTATGCGAATCCTATCAGCCCTGCGCAAGTCCCCCACGGCCGTCTTAGGCCTATTGGCGATCGGCACACTTCTCATGCGTGAGATAGAAGCGCCGTCCCCTGGAGGATTGAACGCTGCTCCTCTCGTGCTGCAAGAAGTCGGCCAAGAAAAACAAGAGAAGACGGAAGAGAAAAAAGAGGAGCCCGCGAAAGACGCTCCAGCGAAAGAAACAGCAGAAGAGAAAGCTGCTGAGAAGTCAGAAGACAAGGCTGCTGAGAAAGTGGCAGAGAAGCCGGTCGAGCGAAAAGTCACACCGCGAGAAAAGCCCGCTGCGAAAAAGCAACTCCGCTGGTTGGCTTTGAGCGGTAGCTACGAAGACATCGCAACCCCAGGCGGAATTGATCCCACGGAATTGCTTCTCGGCGGCTCGCTCAGCAAACCGAAATCTTTTTTCAAGCTCTGCGATTACTTGGACGAGATGGCGGCGGAAGAAAACCTCGTCTACGTCCTGTTCGATCTTTCGGATGCCAACCTCTCCTTTAATACTGCTCAGCTCGATGAACTGACTCGCCGTTTAGAGCGCTTCAAGGCCAAGGGAAAGAAAACGATCGCGTGGCTTGAGAACGCTGCCAACGTCCACTTGGCCATCGCCTCGCAATGCGACGAAGTCATCCTCGCCGACTTTGGTTCCATCGATATGCCATCCTCTTCGATGAACACCATGTTCTATAGAGAAGCGATGGATTTGGTCGGTGTCAAAGCCTCTGTCGTGAGAGCGGGTGATTTCAAAGGTGCCGTCGAGCCTTACATGAATCCCATGATGAGCGAGCACCTCAAAGATCATTACTTGAAAATGCTTGAATCGATCAACGCATCGCAAGTTTCCCGTATCGCAAAAGGCCGAGGACTTACTACGGCTGCCGTGCGAGAGCTGCAAAAGAAACGGATGCTCCTGCCCGCTGACGCCCTTGCCGCTGGGCTGGTCGACAAGCTGGCTCCGTACGGATCGATGAAGAAGACCGTAACGGAATTGGTCGGGGCCGAGCTCGAGTGGACTCGCCCAAAATCCAAGCCGAAGCGAGAAATGTCTCTCTTTGAGCTGATTGGAAAATCGATGGCCGGCCCCAAGGAATCCACGACGAAACTGCGCGAAGATTCGATCGTTGTTCTGCACATGCAAGGTGCCATCGTCGACGGTAAGTCGGCTTCGCCCGGCGATATCGTTTCTGGCCCAATGGTTAAAGCGATCGAAGAACTGACCCAAGACGACAAGGTCAAAGGGGTCGTCGTTCGAGTGAACTCCCCCGGTGGAAGCGCAACGGCGAGCGAAGCGATTCGACAAGCGTTGGCAGAACTTGCAAAAAAGAAACCTGTCGTGTTCTCGATGGGGAGCGTTGCAGCCTCCGGTGGATACTGGATCACTTGCATCGGCGAACCGATTTACGCCGAGCATGGCACGATCACGGGGTCGATCGGTGTCTTCTCGCTGAAGCTTAGTTTTGGGTCCTTGATGCGACGGGTCGGAATCCATGTCGAGTCCGTAGCGCTCGATCCAACGGCGTCCTCCGACGCGGTCGATCGAGCTTGGTCCGACGAGGAAATCGCAAACATGCAACGCTTCATCGATGCGGTTTACGACAAATTCCTAGCCTATGCCAGCGATTCAAGAAAGCTGTCGGTAGACAAGCTGAAAGGGCTCGCGGGGGGACGCGTTTGGTCGGGCGATCAAGCGAAGCAAGCTGGTTTGATCGATGAGATCGGTGGAGTCGATGATTGCTTGACGATCGTCGCTAAAAAGGCTCAAGTCTCCAAGTACAAAGTGGTGCACCGCCCGGACGCTCCTTCAGGGATGAGTCTGCTCGATCTGTTAAGCGACAGCGATGACGAAGCCGAAGTCTACGCGCCTATGGTTCGAGAAGTAGAGTCTCGCATCGAGCAATCGCTCGGAGGTCTCGGTTTCCGATTGGACACGCTTCGGACACTGCTTCGTTACTCGCAACCTCGCGGCAGATCGATGCCCACGATTTGGGCCATGATGCCCGACGAACTCCTGGTTAAATGACTTGTGAATCAAAAGGACAATTAGGGTGCCTCATGCAATCCATTGGTCGAATCTTTTTCGACCCCAATCGATTCTAAGGCAGTTTCTTGTTCCTATTTTGTCGGCGGTCCTTTTAACAGGCGTTGGTGTTGCCAGCGTTTCGAAATGGGCCGCCGATCGAGCTTCAAGGCAACGCTCTGCCTCGCGACTGCAGAGCATCGGGGAGCTGGTTGTTCAAGCTCCCTTTCCCAAGACAGCGAACGTGTTGGACCAACTGCATGACCTCACGGGTTTGGAGTTTGCCTGGTTTCAAAAGGAGCAGTCGACGAACGAGCGATTCTCCGTGGATGGCACGCAGCCTTGGGTGTTAGAGCAATCGACCCTCTCGATCGATCCAGGGGATGAGCGATGGGTACGTCAATCGCTCCAGGCCTCGCAAAGGTTAGGAGCAGCGGTCGGGGCTAAGAATGCTTCGTCTTTGGAATCCTCGCTCATTGAAGGGAGTATTCAAGGTGAGCCGGCTCGCCTTCTCTCCATTATCGCGGAGGATGCGCGATTGCTGGTCATCGAACCAGCCTCGCGTCGCGGAGATGGTCAGATGGTTTTTACTTTGCCACTCGTCACAGGTCTCCTCTCCTCGATAGGCATCGCGATCGTCGCCGCTTGGACCGCCAGTCGATTGTCCGACCGCATCGAACGATTGCGCATCGAAGTCGCGAAAATAGCAGAAGGGCGCTTCGAACATCCACCCGCTTCCGGGCCAGATGATGACATTCGGTCTCTGCACCGTTCACTTCACCAAATGGGATCGCAACTGGAGGAACAAACCATCTCACCCGATGATCCAAACGAAGAATCGATCGGAGTCGCTCTCAAGCAACTTGATCTCGCAGAATCCCAAATCAAGCGACTGTTGGCTGTGCGATCACAAACTAGCGGCGATGTCTCAACACCCATGGCCGCTCGGGACATCAATCGAAACGTCGCTGAGTTGGTGAAACCGATGGCCACGCATCGCCATGTCGCGCTGGACGTTTTTCCGCCGCTGGATGACGCCCCGGTGGCATCCGGTAACATAGGCGATTCGACAAGAGAACGGGTCCCCTCCGGGGAAAGCATGGTTAGCGTCATCCTCAATCTTCTCGTCAATGCCATCGAGGCTGTTGGCGTGGGAGGACACGTCCGCCTGGAGTTCGAGTATCGCGAATCTCCGGTTCCAATCGGCCTTTGGCGGGTGCGCGATAATGGGCCTGGACCGAGTCGCCAGATTGCGGGCGCTATGTTCGAGCCGTTTGCGACTACGAAGCCCGAGGGGGTCGGGTTGGGCCTTTCGATGTGCCAGCAGATCGTTCAAGCCTTAGGGGGGACGATTCGTTGGTTCCGTGAATGCGACCAGACCGTCTTCGAAGTATCCATACCGCTTGAAAGTCGTCATGACCCATCCTGAACATTCCAATGCACCCACACCGGTCGTGTGGATTGTCGATGATGAACCTGCTATCTGCTGGTCGCTTCGAAAGGCCGTTGAGTCGCATGGACTGCGAGCACAAGTCTTTTCGAATGCGGAGAATGCCATTGAGGCCCTTCAATCTTCTCCGGCGCAATGCGATGTTTTGATCACGGATATTCGATTGCCTAAAAAGGATGGCTTCTCGGTTGCGGAGGCATGCTATCAGCAACGTGAGGATGTACCGATTATCTTGATGACGGCGTTTGGAGATTTGGATACCGCGGTCAAAGCGATGCGATCGAAGGTGTTCGAATACCTCGTGAAGCCATTCGATTTGAAAGATGCCTTGCAAGCGATCGACAAGGCCATCGCGGTGCGAGGAACACCCAGCACGCCAGCCGACTTTTCGTTGTCCATTCAAGAATCGTTGCTTCTCGGGCATTCACCCGGCGTCCAGCAGTTGTACCGTCAGATCGCCATCGCAGCCCAAAGCGAGCAACCGGTTCTCATCGCTGGTCCCGAAGGGGCGCCGCTCGAGTCGGTCGCATCCGCAATCCATCGCCATAGTTCTCGTTCCTCGCAAGCCTTCCTGTCTATCTTGCCGACGACAATTTCGCTGTCTGCCTTGGAACGGGAGTTCGTCGGTTCGGCAATGATCGATCCTTTGCGTGAGTCGATGAAGTCTGCGCCGCTAAAAACAGGCTTGCTAGGACTGGTCGGCGAGGGAACGCTTTTCATTGAAGAAGTCGCAGATCTACCTCGCAGCGTGCAGTTGCAATTGCTGCGAGTTCTCGATCACAACTGTTACCTCCCTTTCGATTCCCAGCAAACATTACCCTTCCGCGGTCGCGTGCTCGTGTCATCCACGCGAGAATTATCCGATTTGGTAGAGCAAGGGGAGTTCGATCCGCACTTGCAAAGGAGGCTGCAAGTGCATCGTATCGATGTGCCTCCATTGGGCAGCCGTCGAGAAGATGCGGTCGATATCGCTCTTGCGCTGGCTGCGCGATGCAGAGCCAACGGGCTTCCAATATCGACCGATGGGAAAGAGTGGATTTTGGAGCAGGAATGGAAAGGAGACGTTCGAGAGCTTCGCAACACTGTCGAGCACGCAGCCGTCGTTTCTCACGGCAGCTTGTTGAATTCCGAAGATTTAAGGAAGGCTGCGACCGCGCTTCGTGCCCGACAAACACCTCGAGCCATCGCCGATAGACAAACCGAGCGCGAGGTCGCCAGCGCAGTGAAGCACTGGTTAACGGAGTATTTGAGCCAGCATGAATCATCGCAAGGAGAAGGGGAGTTTGGGATGCTTTACGAAGACTTTCTCTCCGTGGTGGAACCCCCGCTTTTGCACGAACTATTTCATCGACTGCAGTTCAATCGGGCTGCTACAGCCGCGAAACTTGGGATGCACCGGTCCACGCTTCGGCAGAAGATGCGCAAGTACGAAATCGATTGATAGCTAAACGTCGAAAAGGGAACTGTCAGCCGACACTCGGGAAAGCGAGGTTGTGCCAGAATGGCCCCGGCTGTAACCTCCTCGTCCCTCCTCTCCAATCAATCTTTATCCGTTCCTTTTGCGTGTCCGAGCTGAAGGCAGTCTCATTTGGCATGAGCAAGCGGCTTCTATTATCCCTTGCGATCTGCGCGTTACCGACAGGATGCGTACGGTCTCTGAATAACCCGCGAATCGTTGCTGCGAAGCCAGCTTCCTCGATCGAACGATCGCAGTATCCCATCACTTATGGAAAGCCCAGCCCGAAACTGGATAAAGCCGAATCGCTGGTACATACACCGATTGCCAAGTGGAGAGAGTGGAGACGACCTGACGAAATCACTCGCCCGATCGAAGAACGCCGACAAGAGGCGGTCGAGGTGATGCACCGTTATTTAGAACGGAATAATTTGACCGACATCTACATCGACGTTCACGACTACTCGCCTTTGGAACAATGGCGGCGTCTCAAGGAAAACAACCGGGTGCACCCGGTTTGGAAATACACCAATGGCACACTTGCCCATCTGCAATACACGTGCCTGCCCGGACGTGTGTTTCATTACAACATGTATAACCCGTATACCAACACGCTAAACATCCATTCGGCCCGCGCGAGTCGCGCGCTGTTTGAAGCAGGGGAAGCCAAATTCATTCGGGCCCGTCGCTTTCCAGGTACCTATCTCGCCCTGAGAAGACTTCCGTTTGTACCACTCGTTCAAGATATCCGCGTCGGCCGAGAGATCACACGGTACGCACAGGAAATCGATTCTTGGGAATTGGAGAAAGAAATCATCCCCATGGTTTATGGCAAGATTGGAGCCGGAGTTGTTTCGGAAACGACCAATGCCGTGCTAGGCGCCGATCTACCGTTTTATTACAACCCGCTCGCATCGCTGGGTGGGAGAATGATTGGAAACACGAGTGGAAGGATCGCTCTCCGCAGCCGAGAGCGCGAAGTCTCGACTGCGGAGAACCAAGAGCCGCAATCGGCGTTAGCGACAGAACCGTGAATTTGGATCACAATCTGTACCTAGCCGGAACAGCCGTCTGATTGGACTACTTGTCCGCCAACGCTTCGGTGTCGATCATGTCGGTTCCGAAGTATTGAGTGATTTGGTCGACCAAATCTTCAGGAGCTGCTTCTTCCAGAACAGGAATACCGGTGGTGGTCTCATCGAGATTCATCATCTTTTCAGCGACATCGAGCCGGGTTGAGATATCGTCGAGCGTATCTCGTACATCGTTGAGCGAGCTGTCGTGCAGGGAGTATTGGCTGCTGGAATCGACAACTTGGTGCATTGTCCAACGAGCTTGCAAGTTTTCGACGGCCACTTCGTGCTGTCGTTTCGCGGCAAGCATGCTGTCCAGTTTACGGCGAGCTGCTTCCAAGTTCTTTTCGCGAGCCTCCAGCACCTTTTCCAGTTTGTCGAACGTTGCTTCTTGCGTTTGGAAATGCTTGAAGCGATCGTTCAGATCCTTTTTGACTTGGTCCATGTCATAGGAACGTCCACCGTAGGACACAAACTTGACCCCGCTTTGCAGATCGTCTTTGAGCCGGAGGATCGCTTCCTTCGACTTGGCCAAGCTCGCTCCTTTGGCTTGTACTTCCTTTTGCAGTTTTGCCACTTCGACTTCTTCGCGGGCAATGATGCGCAAGTTTTCGGCAATCTCGGGTTTGAGATTTTGGATCATGTCGCGCACTCGTTTGATCTCAAGATCGATTGGAATTTGATCTTTGATGTGGTCGCGAACCGAATGGTATCCCGTCCTGACGTAGCTCATCGCAGACGTTCCGCCGATGAGAGCTCCTGTGCCAGCCACGAGAGCAGATCCGATCAGTATTTTCTTCAACATGGTATTTCCCCCAATCGCAGATGAAACAGGCGGTGAAACCGCACTGCCGCTCCCATTCATCGCGCCGTCTGCGGGCCGGATCTACCCGTTGTAGATCGCACAACCCTGCGAGAATCGACTGGACATGAGGGGCACGGACAAGAAGGATTTCGAGGGTGAATTCCGGATATTGGAAACTTTTGGTGAATTCGGAAAATTCCTCTTTCGCCCGTCTGAGCCTTGATCGATAACTCGATGACAGGAAGGGGATTGCCTAAACCAGGAGTTGGCAAAATGAAAAAAGAAGGTCCGAGGGCGAGCGAGCCAGCTACAATAGGGGCATCGCCCCACACCAAAGAGAACCAGCCGATTGCGATTGCTAGCGATCCGGGAGCGGAGTCGGCGGGAGAGCCATTGTCTCTAAAAGCATTGGGACACTCGATTGGGAAAGACTGTTCGAAAGACCCACACCAATACCTCCAAGCGAGCGATACCGGCCAATCGGGAGAATAATCCTCCGCTCCTCGACCGATTGATCGGGCTTGAGACCGAATTTGCGATTGTCCATCTGGGCAGTCCTCCCAAAGCTCCGTTTGACTTCTATCGATTCATCAGCTCGGTGAAGAAGACCGTACCGGTCGCACCAAGCCTGAGAAACGACTATCGATTCTTCTTAGCCAACGGTGGCAGCTTTTGCTTGGAGAACGGCTCCTCGCCCGATTTTCGTCGCGCTCTTTTGGAATCAGCTACCCCCGAATGCACCAGTCCCTTGCAGTTATTGGAATCCCAATGGGGAATCCGAAACTTGGCCGTCTCATCGCTTGCCGACTGCTATCCGGGAGGCAATGTTTGCTTGGTACAAGGCAATCACGATGGCCACGGGCACACCTACGGACAACATGAGTCGTACGATGTAAACGTTGCCAGCGGTGCATCCCTGCTTGGTTGGCGGCTAGGGGTCCTGTTCCTACTGCCTTGGGTTCTTACGTACCGATTGATCGCCGCATTGTGGATCTTGTTGATCGTCGCTTTGGCCCGAACGGAGGGCTCGCTCAGGTGGATGTTCCAAGGTGGATGGTTTCGTCGGAACGAATCCCGATCTGCAACTCACCCGGCAGCGGACGTCCCTTACATTGCCTCGCGTTGGCTGGTGCTTTGCGCCCAAGGCTTGCGATTCTTTCATGGCCCAATCGCCTGGTTGCTCTGGTGCAACATTCAGTTGTTTGCGCTCCGCCCCTATCGAAAACAACTTGGGGCGTTCTTTGCGAGCCGATGCATTTTGGATGGATGCGGTTGCGTCGACGGTGACGGGAATTTTAAAGTCAGCGCCCGGGCGGAACAAATCAACTGCATGATCGGTTTTGGTGGGTACGGGAGAAGTCGACCCGTCTTTCGGTGTGACAATTGGCTTCGGCAACTCTGTTTCGGAAGCCCCTTTTCCATCAAGAGCTTCTGGCGATTGCTGAAACAAAAGCAAAGAGTCGAAATTGCGATCGGGGACTCCGGGGTCTGCCAAGTTTCACAGTATGTGCGGATCGGAAGCACCGCATTGGTTCTGGATTTGATCGACCGCAACCCTACAACCATTCTGCCGCGGCTCAAGACACCGATTCGTTCCCTCCAACGATTTGCGCAGGACTGGATGTTGCTTGCAAAAGAGAGCGACACCAGCGATTCCCATTGGCAAGCCTCCGAAATTCAAAATGCGTATGCGTCTCAAGTGAGAAACATGCTCGATCAATCCAACGATGTCCCCAGCGAAGCTTGGAAGATCCTTCACCATTGGCAAACAACGCTTAACTATTTGGATCTCTCTGACGACACCAGCTCTCCATCCAACGAACTCGTCGGTCGCATCGACTGGATCACGAAACTCTGGTTATTCGATCAATTGGAAAAGCCAGCATCTATTGAAGCCCGCAAGAAATTGGACTTACGGTATCACGAACTGTCCGACGAAGGATATGGCCTTAAAGTCCAGAATATGATTAGCCCGCCAGCCATCGCTCGTCCAGAACGGATCCAGCGCGCCATGTCCAATCCACCAGATTGCGTCGCACCTCAGCAAAGGTCGTATTACATCCGCGAGTTTGCTGGAGAATCCTCCAAGGTGGCGATGGATTGGAACGAAATTCGCTTGAACATCGAAGACAAATGGAAATCGATTCGCTTGCGGTCTTAGTTTTTCAACGATGCGATAGGAGTGACGCATGGAGGTAGCCGTATTTGATACTAAAGTTTACGATCGAGAGCACTTGCTCGCCGCAGTCTCAAACCCTGGTTTGCATTGGCGTTTTCATGATTTTCGCCTGTCGACGGAAACGGCGCGAGCTGCCGAGGGTTGCCAAGCTGTCTGTATATTCGTGAACGACCGCTGCGATCGGGATGTGATGCGCATCCTACATCAGGCTGGTGTGCGGATCGTAGCGCTTCGATGCGCCGGATTCAACAATGTTGATTTAGACGCTGCGAAAGAATTAGGGTTGTCGGTGATCCGTGTTCCTGCCTACTCGCCACACGCAGTCGCAGAGCACACGGTCGGACTCCTTTTAGCTGTGAACCGAAAGCTGCACCGAGCCTACAATCGTGTCCGCGAACAGAATTTTTCCTTGCAAGGGCTTGTCGGGTTCGATATCGCAGGCAAAACAGTTGGCATTGTCGGCACCGGACGGATCGGGAAAGTAACCGCGCAGATATTCCGCGGATTCGACGCCAAGGTGATCGCGTTCGACGAATATCCGGACCGGGATTGGGCAGAACGGAGCGGCGTGGAGTATGTCGAGAGGGAATGGTTGTTTCGAAACAGCGACATCCTTTCTCTCCATGTTCCACTAACCGACAAGACGTATCACTTGCTCGATGCCACTACATTGAGTTGGACCAAACCGGGTGTCACAATCTTGAATACGTCGCGAGGCAAGCTGATCGATACGAGCGCCTTGATTCAAGCCCTCAAGTCGGGGCACGTTGGTAGCGTCGCGCTCGATGTTTACGAAGAAGAAGAAGGGGTCTTTTTTGAGGATCTCTCCGGCAAAATCCTTCAAGACGACGAGCTATCACTTTTGCTGACCTTTCCCAATGTCTTGCTCACGGCCCATCAAGCATTTTTAACGCGAGAAGCCCTATCCGAAATCGCGAGAGTCACATCGCAAAACCTGCTCGCTTTCCAATCGCAGAAAGAGTTCGCCCCCGGTACTCAATTGGTATAAGCGACATGCCCGGCGCATGGCACGAGCTAAAGAGCCTTCCCTCTGGCGCTATTCCAACATCTGCATCCTAGGTTCTCCAATCTCCCCAGCGCCATTGATTCCGGATATTACCACCGCACGTGGAGCGACTCCCTTCTCCACATGGGCTTGGTAACTCGTTTCGCTGTGTCCCACGACCTTGGTTTGCCAAGTGGATTCATACAACACGGACACGGTCCATCGGCGAACTTCGTTCGGATTGACGGCGTTCCATCGAATCTGGAAACCACCCAAGGCGTCACGTTCGATTTTCACAGTAGAGATTTCGATTGGTTTTGCAGGAATCCAATTGCACCCAGGAGCCAGCGCAACATCGGAATAGGCATTGCCCTTGAGTCGATCGATAATCTCCTCTCGGTTTTCCATCAATGACTTCATGCTGAAGTGAACAGTGCCGTGGCTACCGGGCATATGCCGCGACAAGAAAATTTGATCCTCGATTTGTTCCGGCGAATACGGGCGGCTTTTGTTTCCAATCCGACTCGTATAAAGCCCCGGAACGATATGTCTATTTTTTTTGTTCTCATTGCACCACCAACTCAACAGTGCAGGGAAACTTTGCTGCTTGGCAGAAATCGACCAATACAATTGTGGAGTGTAGTAATCGCACCAACCCTCGTTTAACCAAAGTTTGGCATCGGCATAGAGTTTGTCGTACTGCGAGAAACCGGCGACGCTCTGTGGGTATCCGGGCTTCCAGATCCCAAAGGGACTTATTCCGAATTTCACGTGTGGTTTCGTCTTTTTGATCTGTGTGTAAAGCTGCTCGATGAATCGATTCATGGAATCCCGACGCCAGTCATCCCTCGACAATGTTCCGCCCGAAGCTTGATAAGTCTTCCAAGCTGGCTCGTCAGGAAAGGGAATGTCGTCGACTGGGTAGGGATAGAAGTAGTCGTCGATGTGGACTCCGTCGATATCGTAGCGTTCTACAACGTCCATAAACACAGCTAAAGAGTGGGCTCGCGACTCCTCTTCACCGGGATCCAGCCACAAGTAGTTTGTTTTGTCATTGCCATATCGCTTCACCAAATGTGGCTTGGTTTGGCTGATATGCGATTCGCTTTCGGCATACGATTGCCCCGAGGTCTTCGCACGAAAGGGATTGAACCAAGCATGCAATTCTAAACCGCGGCGATGCGATTCGCGGACCCAAAATTCAAGCGGGTCGTAATAAGGGTCCGGTGCAACACCTTGTTTGCCCGTTAGGAAATAACTCCAAGGCTCCAGTTTGCTGGCGTAGAGTGCATCACAACTGGTACGTACCTGGAGCACAACCACATTCATCCTTAGTTCGACAATCTTATCGAGGATGGAAATGGCTTCTCTTTGTTGCTGTTCGGTGGAAAGTCCAGGTTTGCTCGGCCAGTCGATGTTCGTCACCGTCGCTACCCAGACACCTCGATATTCCCGTTCAAGCTTGGGAAGCGGCGGAAGGAAGGATCGCTCGTTCGATTTTTGAGCGACCGCGGCGCCGCCGCTAACAACAAAAGACCAAAGGAGCAAAGCCCCAGCCGCCAAACGGCAAAAAAGAGTGGTCATTGACAACGTTTCCTAGGATTTCTTTCGAGTCGCTTTGGTAAGAATGCGATCAAGCGCAGATGCGAATGCGGTCTTGTTTTGAATGTTGTAGGGGCTTGGACCGGAAATCTCCATCCCTGCACCGCGAGCCGCGTCCATGATATCGCGTGCCGCCAGCCGGCTTCGAACATTGCTATCGTCAAGGAGAAGACCTCGCGGATCCAATACCCATACTTGCTTGTCCACTAATTGCGCTGCCAACGGGATATCGGCGGTGATTACCAGATCGCCGGGAGACACGTGATCGACAATGTATTTGTCGGCGACGTTAGCTCCACTAGAGACGGTGATGCTTTGAATACGACCGCTCGATGCAGGTGCGTAGATGGTCTGATTCGCGACCAAACGAACGGGGAGGTTCAGTCGTTTGGAAGCACGAAATACAATCTCCTTGACGTCGCGAGGCGAGGAATCTGCATCGATCCAGATAACAAGCGCTGACCCCGCGGTTGGCTGATCGGATGGAACTGGGGATGTCATCGTGTAGCCAACTCATTGAGGTAAAACTCGACGTAGCTATAGCAGGCATGCAGATCGTTTTTGGACTCTCCTTTCGGGACCACTTTGTTCGCATCGCTGGGGTCATTGGGATTCAATCGATGTTGTAACTCCCAATCATCAGGCATCCCGTCCCTATCCAAATCCTTCGGTGGCGCTGTTGCGGAAAGGCCTTGAAGAAACCATTCGTCGGCTGGATCCAAAGGCCCATTGCGTCCCCATTTGCCCGTCCCGGCACGGACCTCCTCGATGGTTCGAAGCGTAACTCGATCCCGTGGCCAACATCCCGCCTGTTGAAGCACTAGCTCGTAGGCCTCTTTTGCATCAACCAGCTCGATCACCGGAGTTGAGGCTGGCTGTTCAAGCTCCCCGCCATTGTTATTGAACTGCAGCCAACGCGGGGCACTGTCCGGCTGCGATCCCCACTTCCAATACTTTGGATGCCCTTGCATCCCCCAATCTTCAAAGTAGTTGTCGCGGACGTAATAAAACATCTTGGGCGACAAGGCATAGGGATAGATTCGATCCTTGGTTTGTGGACCTCTCCGGTAGTAGTTTCGATGAAGGTTGACTGGACTTTTGGCACGATCACCATGCCCATCGTCGGTGTAACCTCCCCGGCAGTTGTAGATCACGTTGTTGCAAAAATCTCCTGCGGCATTCTCGCGATAAGGTGCCATACAAGGAACGCGGCGAGCATGATGCGCCCAGAGATTGTGGTGAATCGATACGGCCCCGCTATCTTCGGCGGCTGAGATGATTCCGTAGTTATGCTCTCCTTTATCGTGACCCTTATCGTCAGATTCTTCGATCGTGCACCATTGAACCGTCACGTGATGCGAATGGTAGAGGTCGATCATCTCATCATTTCCCCAGCTCAAGGAAAGGTGGTCGAGCACGATGTTGTAAGTCCCCGTTTTCCTGGGCCCTTGCCCACCCAATTGAATGCAGTCCCCACCTGCACCAGACGAACGCCTTGGACGGACTCGGAGATGTCGGAGCACCACATCGTGTACGCCGTGATCGTAGCTTGAAACGATACCTTCGATAGTGATTCCTGCGCCAGGTGCTGTTTGACCGGCGATCGTAATGAAGGGGTTCGTAATACGCACATCCCCGCGAATGACACCGCTGACGTCGAATACAACAATGCGGGGTCCCTCGGCCATGCAGGCTTCTGCCAAACTGCCCGGGCCTGAAGCATTGAGATTTGTCACATGAATGACTCGCCCACCGCGCCCCCCACGACTGACGGCCCCCCACCCCTCGGCAGTTGGAAACGCTCTTAGGGAAGGTGACTCTTCGCCAAAGCTATGCGAAACCAGATGGGCGTTAGCCGAGAATATGCCTAAGGCCAACGCCATCGCGTAGGAAGTCTTTTGGAGTAACGTCATGTTCTATGGTAAAGGGAGCGAAAGGGGGCTCGGTAGCCTGAGCAAGGAGTCTCAGCGACTGCTACTCATCACGATTCATCAACTTGGCTCGCAGCTCTTTGATTTCAGCTCGGAGCTTGGCCACTTCTACCCGCAGATCTTGCACTACACCCATCCCCTCCGGTTCACCGCGTTGTTTATGCATCTCTTCAGCTAAACGACGTTTTCCTTCCTGAACCTCTCGCTCCATGACATCGGCTTTCTCCATGAGTTGATGGGCCAAGTCATGTGCTTCCGCAAGCTTGAGGTGCTCCGCAGCGACTCGCAAGTGGTGAATACGTTGCGAGGCTATTTCCATCTTTTCTGCATGGGGGCGCAAATAGTCAGGGATCTGTTTCTTGTCTGGCTTCGGACCGTGATCGTGCATGCGATCGGTGTGGTGAGAATCTTTTTCTTTGGTTTGCCTCGCCATTCTCTCGGCATTTTCCAGCAGCTTCATCGACTCCTTTTCAAGCTCTGCGGCTCTCCTTTTTTCCCCACTTTCCGCCGCCGCTTTCGCTTCTTCGCGAACGGCCATGGCCTTTTCGCGGAGTCGTTCGACGGACTCTTGAGCTGCTACGATCGGGCTGGAGAGAAAGCAAATTGCAAGGAACGTACTGAAAAGGATTGTGAGTCTCATGGTGAGTTCTCGCCTTTTGATGGGGGGACGGGAGGGAATGAACGGAGGGAACCGAAAGCCTTCGTCAGTATAGCGTTTTATCTTGCCTTAAGCTTCGTTGCCATCGAGATACCCGGAGGCTTTGGGTGCCACGGGGAAACTTGAACAGATCCACCGGCTCTGCTAGAAAGCTGTCGCCGCCTTCGAGGGCCGCTACGAGCAGCCATATTCCAGTACGTTACCCCCGCTTTACTCCATGATTGATCTTCGCAGCGATACAGTTACGCGTCCCACGCCGTTGATGCTAAAGGCGATGATGTCCGCCGAAGTCGGCGATGATCTCATCGATATCGACCCCACCGTCATCGCCTTGCAAGAAAAGACCGCTTCGTTGTTGGGGAAAGAAGCAGCCATCTTCATGCCGAGTGGAACGATGACTAATCAGATCGCGCTCAGGTGCCATTGCTCGCCTGGCGACGAGTTCCTTTGTGAGAGCCAATGCCATATCTACAATTACGAGCAGGGTGCATTTGCCCAACTGAGTGGATTGGTCGCTCGGACGTTGGAAGGTACCAAAGGGCTCCTTTCCCCATCGCAAGTGGTCGGCGTTCGTCGAAATGATGACGATCACTTAGTGAACACGAGGTTACTGTGCTTGGAGAACACCCATAATCGAGGTGGTGGAAAGGTCTATCCTCTTGAACTGACCGACAGACTTTGCAACGAAGCGAAAGCGCAAGGCATCGCATGCCACTTGGATGGTGCAAGGCTTTGGAACGCTAGTGTCGCTTTGGGCTGCACGTTAGAGGAGCTAGCACGACCTTTCGAATCGGTGAGTGTCTGTTTCAGCAAAGGGCTGGGCGCACCCGTCGGATCCTGCTTGGCGGGGACCAAGGAGCTTGTGCGAAAGGCGAGGCGAGCCCGTAAATTGTTTGGCGGAGGAATGAGGCAATGCGGTTACTTGGCAGCCGCCGCGCTCTATGCGTTGGATCATCACATAGCCAGATTGGAGGAGGATCATCGGCATGCGAAGGAACTCGCCAATGCGATTGCCGAATTTCCTGCGTTTGAACTCATGGATAGGGACCCCGATACCAATATCGTGATCTTCCGGATCGCACCGGAGTGGGGGACGGCGAGGGATTTTGCGGATCGATGTCGTGATAAGGGGGTGCGAGTCATGGCGTTTGGGCCGCAGAGTATCCGGATGGTGACCCATTTGGATGTAACGAAAACGCAGATCGAAGCGGCATGCAAAGTATTCCGCGAGGTATCGAAGATGGCTTGACGAAGCACAGATTGGGTTTAAACTTCGTCGATCTTATGGCAATCCATTGCGGCCGTGGCGAAACTGGCAGACGCGCTAGCTTGAGGGGCTAGTGGGAGCAATCCCTTGGAGGTTCGAGTCCTCTCGGCCGCACTGATAGACCTGGAGACACTGGTAGACTCAGAAACACAGACCAGGTTTCGAAAACCGATGATTCGATCGGTTTCTCTCAAAATTGCTATTCGCTCATCGAATAGCGGTCTAAAGCTCAGGCATGTTGTAACTGAGGCAGGATGCAAAGTTGGCGTCGCGTCAGGCTCTGCTGAACGGTCGAGGACGACTGTTCGACTTTGCTTGTCATTGATTATCCAAGGAATCCAGGTACTATAAACCGCTGGTTCACTGCATTTTCACGCCTCCTGCCACGAACTCTCGTTTCTCTCGAATCAAAAAGTTGGAGTATCTCATGAAGTCATTTTTGTTTGGGACGTTGGCTGTCGCCGGTTCCTTGGTCCTCACCAACTCGGCCCAAGCTCAAAAGTGGGCTGACCTCGAGTTCACCGTTGTTCTGGATGGTAAAGCACCGGAGCCCAAATTGATCGACGCCAACTCCAAAGACAAATGCAATGCAGACCCAAAGGGCGTTGTTCTGGAGGATCTTGTCGTTAATCCAGCGAACAATGGCATCGCCAACTTGGTCTTCACCATCGATACTCGCAAAACAAAACTGAAGCCGGCCGACATCCATCCCGACCTTCGCGCCGTGCCAACTTCCAAGGCGGTTCTCGACAACGTCAAGTGCCAGTTCATTCCGCACGTGATGGCTGTTCGCGTTGGCCAAACCATCGAAGTCAAGAACTCCGACTCCGTTCCCCACAACGCGAAGTTTTCCTTCTTTGAAAACGAAGAGAAAAACCCCGTGATCCCAGCGGGAACCTCCGTGGATATCGCTACCAAGTCCGAAGAAAAGGCTGCAACCAAAGTCGATTGCAACATTCACCCTTGGATGAGCGCTTATGTTCTCGTTTACGATCACCCCTACGTCGGCATCAGCGATGCCAACGGCAAGATCAAAATTGAGAAACTGCCGGCGGGAGTGCCCATCGATTTCAAGCTATGGCATGAAAACCAAGACAAATCGATCGAAGAACTCACCATCGGCGGCAAGAAGGAAACTTGGAAGCGTGGTTCCACCCAAATGACCCTCAAGGAAGGGAAGAACGATTTGGGAGTGATCAAGATCAGCGTCGATCGCTTCAAGAAGTAAGCATCCTGACCGAAAGACAAGCAAATCGTGGAGGCCCCCATTTTGGGGGCCTCTTTTCGTTTCGGCGCCGAGAATTCGTCGTTTCCTCGTTCAAGGGGTATTCGGACAGAAAAATCGAAATGCAGAGAGTCCACTTGCCCGCCCCATTTCGTGAAATCGCTCTGGCTAATAAGGTCCCGCAATGGGTCTTTGGACGCCCCTTTGCTCCTGCAAATCCCACAGAACCCCACTCAACATCTCTCTGAATAAGTCTGGCTGATGCAGTGTCGAGCGAGGGGAATTGCCCATTTTTTTCCGGCGGTAAGAATCGCTTCGACTGCATGACGGGTGGTTTCGAATCTGACCGATTTGCAAGGAACGCCGCGCTTAGCACCCCCTCTTTTGGGTGGTCGGCGGTTTTTCGCAAAAACGGTTTGCGGTTCGGGGCCGGTCGAAGCAGACTTGTTTAGAGCATGGAGGCGTCGCCGTTTTGATTCCGAGCCCAGAGCTTGGATACCATTCCACGAAGACCGAACGCTTCCTGAATCATGGCCAATGTTGACCGTGCATACAATCTAGTCCGACATGAGCTTGCCGAAGTAGGTTTGCTGGCTGACGGCGTCTATCTGGACGCTGTAGAGCTTTGTATTTCCAACGAGAAAAGCGGAGGTGAGCGAGGTTACGTTTTTGAGCGAGTAGGGCATTACGCCGCTCGTGGATATCGCCCCGGGGTGATCTATCTCCCGCGGGACTTGCCTCACGTTCCTTACAAACCTGGGATGACGCTCGCGGATACCATACGACACGAGTACGCGCATGCGTGGTACTATTTAGATCCGTCGTTTTTCCGCCAAGATTGGTTTCCTCGAACCTTCGGTGCAGCCTACAGCAATTGCACTTCCATGCCCTACGATACTTGGCGAAAGGGTGTGAAGAAGGATCCGGTTTATCAAGCGGGTAAGAAACGCCGCAAAACCGAGGCAGCCAAAGTGAAGTTCTTTTATGGCTATCTACTCAATCAGTTCATCACGGACTATGCGACTACGAACGCGAGCGAGGACTTTGCGGAGACCTTTATGTTCTTTTTGAAGTACCGACGTTCCTTGGAACGATTCGCAAACCGACCAGCCGTCTACAAGAAGCTCAAAATGGTCGAGCGAGCCGTAGCGATGGGATCGAGAAGAGCGCGTCAATTCCAGGATCGCTCTTACCGAGCAAGAACCGCATAGCAAATGGACCCCATTATTCCCCCTCACTCCGACGTGCAACGCTCCCATACTGAAGATTTGAGCGAGACGCAGGTGCATGGTGTGAGGGAGGAAGAAAGCGGTCGAGGACGACCGCTAGGCAATGAGGACTTGGAAAGGACTGTAATTCGGGCGCGTGTGCCGCAGCCCGATTCTGTGCCCAATGCCCCGCCGCATGGGACATTTCGGCTGGCTTGGCACGCGGCTGCCGAAGCGCTGATCGGGCAGCAGCTGGATCACTTTCGGATCGAATCGCTTGTCGGTATCGGAGGCATGGGGGCCGTCTTTCGTGGCGAAGACATCCGACTTAATCGCGAGGTGGCGATCAAAGCCATCCCAGCGGCGGGGCGTGATCCGGAGGCGATGCGTCGTTTTCGTTTCGAAGCTCAGTCCGCGGCCAAATTGGATCATCCAAACATAGCCCGTGTTTACTACGTCGGTGAAACCGCGGAGTGGAGCTATATCGTCTTCGAATTCGTCGAAGGGATCAATTTACGCGAATGGGTCCTCAGACAAGGTCCGATGTCGGTGGACCAATCGGTATTTCTCGTTCGGCAGGTCGCGCAAGCTCTCCAGCACGCGAGCGATCGGCAAGTCGTTCACCGAGACATCAAACCATCCAATATCGTTCTGACAGGGAGCGGTCACGCAAAGATCGTCGATATGGGGTTGGCGCGGGTGACCGAAATGGATCGCTCAACCAATGACCTGACCGCCAGCGGAGTGACTTTAGGAACCTTCGATTACATCTCACCCGAGCAAGCGCACGATCCACGCGACGCCGACGTGCGCAGCGATATCTATTCGTTGGGATGCACTTGGTACTTTCTGCTTACAGGGACACCTCCATTTCCGGATGGAACCGCGTTGCAGAAGCTGCTTATGCATGGCACGAAGATGCCTGAAGATCCGCGAGCCCATCGCCCCGAGTTGAGCGATTCCCTTATCGCCATTTTGCGAAAGATGATCGCCAAACGACCAGGGGATCGGTACCAGCAACCGGTGGATTTAATCGATGACTTGCAAACCCTGGCCATCATCGAAAACTTGCAATGGACCCGAGATACCGACCCTCGCGAGTTGGTATCGGAGTCCTCCGGATCCTGGATCCGATGGATGCTCCCCCACGCTGTCGCGCTAGCTTGTATCGCGGGTGTCATGTTCTGGATGCAAGCAGAGGGGCTGCGCGATGCGCAGTTCGAGATTCCGCGCGTCGTTATGCCCGAATTGCAATTGGTCGATCGGGATACCGCCGCAGCTGCCAAGTCGACCGATACAACATCACCCGTTCTTAGCGTGCCCGCCGAATCTGGTAGCATCGTTGTCGACGATCGATTCCGTCTCGAGCAATTGGAAACGAATCGCCAGCTTGCGTCGACCATGGATCAGGCGATGGAGCGTATCAATCTCACGCCGGACGCGACCAAAATCGTACTGCAAACAACTTCCCTAAAGAGCATCGCCAACTTGCGAGGATTGGGGAGGGCGCAAGGCAAACTCACCATTACGAGCTCTCCTGGCCAACGGTGCAGAATTGAAGTCGATGTTCCCAGCACCGATCTGACCGACTCAAGAGCTTGGATGGATTGCGGCAGTAGCCACATTCGAATCGTGGGTTGCGATATTGTTTGGCGAGCGAAAGATGCGCGACAGGCGTTGTTTCAATGCCGAAGCGGTGGTCAATTGATTCTAGAAGATTGCAGTATTGCCATCGATGCGAATGCTTCGATGAGCGGACTTTCCACGCTCCCCGCAGCCATTCGATGCGAAGCCAGCTTGCTCACGGCAACGTCAGGTGAAGGGAACGCTTTAATGGCCTCTGCACAAATCAATTGTCGAAACGTCGTTGTATCCGGCGCCGGTGACGCATTGCAAGTCGTTGCACCTGTGAGAGTGGAATGCAAATGGGAGAACTCCCTATTCGCTCTGAGCGGATCGATACTGCAGTTGCCGAGAGTCAATGTGGCCCCTCGAGGTGGGAGCCGCATCTTGATGGACCTCCAAAACGTGACAACGTGGACCTCTCGTTCCTGGATCTATGCGTCTTGGGTAAGCGGAAATGCGACCCCCATCCCCGTGACGAGAACCGCGCGGCAATGCGTCTTTGGCGGCATGGAATCCATTGTGGTTTGGGATGTCGCTGCGAGCGAAGACTGGAAATTCTGGTCAGAGTCCAATCAAGGTGAAGACCTGGCGCGATGGCTCGACTTTCGGGGTATCGATAATTGCTATGACGAGGAGGTTACCAAACAGTTGGTTGAAGCTCGGCTTCGAAACGGAATGAGCGAACAGCTCCCACTCACCCCGGAGTCGAAATTGCTTTCGGAGGAACGAGGCTTGGAGCTTTCGATCCCTTGGAGGACTCGTCCGACCGAGGAAGCAGCAGTCCAGCCCCTTGGCGATGTGCTGCAATTCGAGCTCTTCGCCAGCAACTTTCCGCGCGGAGCGGACGTCAAGCGTCTTCAAACGGTTCGCCAATGGACATCGAGTTCAGCGGTGACTCCAGCGATGGATGCCTCTCCTCCGACCAATGGCTATACTGATTAGAACATACCCAGCCCCCCCGCTCCCTACCGAACTCTATCCCTGCTATGGTCCAACCAAAATCCTACGCCATCCGTGGGAATCTGATACACATCTACACTTTGTCCGTTTCCTGGTTTTTTTCAGCCTGCGTTCAAGCGGAAGAGCCGATTCAATTCAACCGAGATGTGCGCCCCATCCTTTCTCAGGCTTGTTTTCGTTGCCATGGATTCGACGCCAAGACGCGTGAAGCCGATTTGCGACTTGATAAGCCCGAAGATGCGCTCGCTCATCGCGATGGAAAGGCGGCTATCAAGCCGGGGAATCTGGAAGAAAGCCTGGTTTGGCAGCGGATCCTTTCGTCCGATCCCGACTTGGTCATGCCCCCTCCGAGCGCGAATCGCCAACTGACGGCGGACGAAAAAAAGATTCTCGAAAAGTGGATTCAACAGGGGGCAACGTACCAACAGCATTGGGCGTTCGAGCCATTGCCGAAAGGGGAGCAGTCACTCGACATCGATGGTGAACTGAATCGAGTGATCGAGCAAAACAAACTGGAGAAGAACCCGATAGCGGATGCTGCGACTCGGGTGCGGCGGTTGGCCATCACGTTGACTGGGCTCCCTCCAGATCCTGCCGATGCGATGAGTTTGAGCGCGGACCCTTCGCGGGCGAATTACGAGCGGATTGTCGACAAATATTTGGCGAGTCCTCATTTCGGTGAGGAGATGGCTAAGCATTGGCTGGACATAGCTCGCTACGGAGATACCCATGGTTTGCATTTGGACAACGATCGGACGATTTGGGCGTATCGAGATTGGGTCATCCGAGCCTTCAATGCAAACCAACCCTTTGACCAATTTACGATTGATCAACTGGCGGGCGATTTACTGCCCAACGCGACGCAAGACCAATGGATTGCGACGGGCTTTAATCGTTGCAATGTAACGACGAGCGAAGGGGGGGCGATCAACGAAGAGTTTTTGTTCCGTTATGCGGTCGATCGGACCAGTACTACCGTTCAAACTTGGTTGGGACTGACGGCCGGTTGCGCTGTTTGCCACGATCACAAGTACGATCCGTTGTCGACAAAAGAGTTCTACTCGCTGTACGCATTCTTCTATAACGCAGCAGATCCTGCGATGGATGGCAACGTTTCCACGACTGCCCCGTTCCGAAGGATCGCCACCGCAGAGCAGCAAAAGGAGCTGGACTCTCGAATTCAACACGAGAACACACAGCGCGAAAAGCTTCTCGAAATAGCAAGAAGTTTCGAACGCCGTGCACCGATTACCGTTTCCTCGCCCCGCAACGAGCCATCGAACGGCCGTCGCTCGCAAGTCTGGTTTGATGACGAGTTTCCCCTTGAGAGCCGAACTCGTAACACCTCGCGAAATCAAGAGGTTTGGCGAGTGGAAGCATCGTCTCCGATGGGAGAGAGATTTGTAAGCCAATCGTTTGGAAATCGATTTGAACAAACCGTTTCCGGTGGCTGGCCTATTCTCGAAGTTCCTGCGAATGGCGTTCTTCAGTTTTGGGTTCGACTCGATCGCTACGAGCCTGCCAAAGCGATCTCGATTTCGGTAAAGGCCGCCAACAAGGCTTTGCGATGGACTTGGGCAAACTCTTTAGAAGACGCCCAGTTGATCGATCGCGGAAGCAAAGGCCCGAGCGGTCCCCTTCCAACACCCGGCGTTTGGACGCAAATGTCCGTTTCGCTGGAAGGGCTTCCTGCTGCCGAAGTTCAAGATCTTCAATTTGGATTGTTTGGTGGGAATTGCGACTGGGATGGGTTTGTTGCTACCGG
>JALOQZ010000271.1 GCA_025459245.1 Pirellula sp. | reverse complement strand
CAACTGCTTGAAAGTGAATTGTTTGGTCACGAAAAGGGTGCCTTCACCGGTGCGGAGAAGCGTCGAATCGGCCGATTTGAGCAATGCGATGGCGGGACGATTTTTCTCGATGAAATCGGAGATATGTCTCAGGTCACACAAGGCAAAGTACTGCGACTATTGCAGGAACAGAAGTTCGAACGTGTCGGTGGAAACGAGATCATTCAAACCAATGTTCGCATCATTGCCGCTACCAACCGGCCATTGGAAGAAATGGTGGACGCGGGGACTTTTCGCGAGGACCTCCTCTATCGACTCAATGGTTTCACCATTTTCTTACCCCCTCTCCGCGAGCGACCCGAAGACATTCCCTTGCTGCTGGAATGAATACTTCTTTCGCAGGGCGAAGCATGATATGTCACGTCCCGAGTTGGAGGGTATTTCCCCCGAAGCATTCGAACTGCTACAGCGATACGACTGGCCGGGCAATGTTCGACAATTGCAGTCGGTCGTGCGGCAATCCGTTTTGAACACGACCGGGACTGTGATCGCCTCGATCAATTTGCCGGGCTTTGTCCAAGAAGGTAAGCGAACGTTTAAATCAACAAAAGCAGTCGCAAAGCCAGAGATCAGCGAAGATGTTGGTAGTGAACAAACGGTTGCACTTGAATTGAACTCTAAAAGTTCAAAGCAACCTGATGTATTGGAAGGACATCCATCCTCGATCGAGATAATCGATCATGAGATCGCATCTCCTTCGACAGCAGACGCGATTGAAATCAGTACCGAGTTTCGATTGGGAGAGTTTGTCTCCATGAGAATGGAGGAGGGGACGAACAATCTTTACGCCGAGGCTTTGGAGCGGATGGAAAGAAGATTGTTTGCGCAAGTTCTCGAGGCGACAGGAGGAAATCAGTCGAAGGCGGCAGAGATTCTTGGAATCACCAGAGGCAAGGTGCGGGATAGGATTGCGTCATTTGGGATTCAAGTCGAGAAGACGGTTTCGATCTCCAAAAAGAGCTAGTGAACATGAATCGTTTCTTGGAATCGCTGTCTTCCCTGTTGGAGACGCAAGGTTTTCCTGCGAGATGGAATTGTGGCACGGTCTGGCATCAGGAGCCATGGTGGGGCTGGCTGCACATTGGTAGCGATATCGTTATATGGATGTGCTATTTCACGATACCACTTCTGATGATCGCCTTCGCTAGGAAGAAGGGTGATGTTCCTTTCCCAAGCGTATTCGCTCTGTTCGCATCCTTTATTTTGCTATGTAGCGTTACGCATTTGATCGATGCGATGATTTTTTACTGGCCGGTGTATCGATTGGCTGGTTTGATGAAATTCGCAACGGCGGTGGTTTCCTTTGGAACGGTAATCGCGTTGTTCAAAATCATGCCCGCAGCCTTGTTGTTAAGGGGACCCAAAGAAGCGCAGCGCGAGATTGACGATCGAACCGTTGAACTGCGGAAACTGACCGCCCAGCTTCAAGTCGAGGCGGATCGTCGGGAAAGAGTCGTTCAAGACTTGCGAGAGAATCGCGAGCTCCTCAAGCTGGCGATGACCGAGGGTGATACCGGATTCTTCAATTGGGATCTTCAATCGGATTTGGTATCGATGGATACCGCGGAGGTCGCGCTAACGGGGCTTGGTGAGACTGAGAACAAGATCTTCGCAGATGATTTCTTTGCACGAATCGATCCGGATTATCAAGACTCGGTGAGAGAGGCTGCCAAACGAGCTGTGGAGTTTGGGGAGCCTTACGATGTTCGCTTCCCATTCTTGAGGCCCGATGGCAAGAAGATTTGGCTGGCCGGGAGAGGATGCGTCTTCAAAGACAATCGTGGAAATCCGTTGAAGTTCATCGGCTTGAATCAAGACGTGACGACCCAAGTCGAGCGAGAGAACCAATTGGACTTGGAGGCCGAGCGAGCTCGAATTGCGAGCGAGCAGAAGAGTCGATTTATAGCCCAGGTGAGCCATGAAATCAGGACGCCGCTCGCGGCGATGCTTGGGTGCATCGATTCGCTTTTACTCACACTCGAGAAAAGCGATACTCGCGACATGCTAGGTATTGTTCGTTCGCAAGGGGAGTTGCTGCAGGTCCTCGTCAACGACGTGCTGGATCTGTCCAAAATGGAAGCGGGTCGGTTGAAGTTCGAAACGAAGCCGACGCGGGTCGCGAATGTATTCGCTGATGTATGGTCATTGATGAATCCATTGGCCCAAGAAAAAGGGATATCGATTCGGTGGTTGGCGGAGACCAGGATCCCTGAGACCATCGTTTGCGACCGCTACCGATTGAAACAAGTGTTTGTCAATTTGATTGGGAATGCGATCAAGTTCACCGACCGGGGCGCAGTCACCATCGTGGCTCGGCTTGAATCCTATGGTCGGGATCAAAACGAGTTGATCGCGGAAGTACGCGATACCGGCTGCGGGATTCCAAAGGACAAATTGGAGGTGATCTTTGAGGAGTTTGAGCAGGCGGGTGAGGAGCGATCTGGGGCGGGCTTGGGTCTGGCCATCTGCCGTCGACTGGTCCACTTGATGGGAGGGACCATTACCGCTCGGAGCGAGGTTGGGATCGGATCCGCATTCACGGTTCGCATTCCGATTGGGGAGATCGATGAGGAAGCGTTGGTCGTCATGGACCACATCGCGTTAGAAACCAATGAAGAGTCAGTCGTTCGCGAGGAAATGCAGCGTCTGCCACTGAAAGTCCTCGCGGCGGAAGACACCCGCGCGATTCAGTTCGTACTTCGACGGATGGTCGGGTCGTTGGTCAGCGAGCTTGCAATCGTCTCCAATGGTCGGTTGGCGGTCGAGCAAGTGATGGAGGCAGAACAGGGAGCACATCCCTACGACCTTGTTCTAATGGATATTCAGATGCCAGAGGTGGATGGCATCGAAGCGACCAGACAGCTCCGACGCGAGGGATTCAAACGTCCGATTATCGCTCTCACAGCAGGGGCGATGGAGTCCGAGAAACAAGCGTGTATCACAGCGGGTTGCACCCATTTCCTCGCGAAGCCAATCGATCTTCGGGAGCTCCGACGACTGATGCAAGCCATCAGCGATGAAAAGAAATAGCCAGCCTCCACCACCCAATTCCCTCCGTAGAGGATGACTCCCAAAAATTTCCGCTTTCAAAGCGAACCTTTTGGCACGATTATTGCTCTATGGAGTTGAATTCTCATCAACTACTGCCTAGGGTGGATTAGGAGACTTTGAAAATGATAAAGGAAACAGTGCGTTCCATACGAACCAATGAGCTTGCTACCACCACGCCGAGCGAGCGTCGCAAGACGAGACAAACGATCCGAAGCGGCTGGTCTCAAAAAGAGAAAGAGCAGAGAGCGATCGTCGCATCTTGCCGAACCGCGGAGTTGGCATATCTCCTGTTTGGGGAAGATGGGAATTGCTTCCCCGCCGCATCCTAAGGTTACGTTTGGTATTTGTGAATGTAGCTTGCGACTAAATGGACGAGCGTGCTTCCGTCGAGCGGCTTGGTAGCGTAATCATCGCAGCCTGAGGCTAGGCATTTATCTCGGTCGTCCTTCATAGCATTTGCGGTCAAAGCGATAATCGGCTTGGAGAAACCCCATTCGCGCAGCTTCTTTGCTGCGGTGTATCCGTCCATGATCGGCATTTGCATGTCCATCAGTACGGCGTCGACCGGAGATTGGCTGAGGAGGGGTTCCGAAGTGAGCATGTCGATTGCTTCGGCTCCGTTTGTCGCAAACACGACACGGGCTCCTGCTTTCTCCAAGAAGTTTTGGGCTAGAAAACGGATATCGCGACGATCGTCGACGACCAAAACCAATCCTTGCACCTTAGCAAGCTTCGTTGACTTTCCATCCGAGTGGATTGGCATGATTTGATCGATCCAAGGCTCTTGTCCGATCTGACCACAATCGATCTCTAGCGAAAAAACACTTCCAACGTTCCGTTGGCTTTCTACCAAAATCGTTCCGCCAAGCATTTCTGCCAAGCGTTTGCTGATCGCCAACCCTAGACCGGTCCCTTCGAACGCTCGCGTCGAAGAAGCATCCGCTTGTACAAACGGTTGAAACAGGTTGGGAAGCACCTCTGCATCGATGCCAATCCCGGTATCGATGATTCGAAAGACCATGGCATTGCGGCTTCGATCGTATCGGCAGTAAAGATCGACTCTTCCGCTATCCGTGAATTTGATTGCGTTGCCGACCAGATTGACTAGGATCTGCCGAAGCCGAATGGGGTCGGTTTGGATCGTGTTGGGAATACTGCCGTCGAGATGAACTTGAAAAGCGATTTGTTTCTCGGCAGCTCGAACATCGAGCAGTGATCGAATCTCGTTCAGTATTTCGGATGGTGAAATAGCAATCTGTTCGATTTCGAACTTGCCAGAGTCGATTTTTGAGAGATCGAGGATGTCGTTGATGATCTGCAGGAGGAACTTTCCGTTTCGTTGAATTGTTTCGACCGACTGAAGATCATCGGGGTTCGTGAGGTGGTCCGCCAGAATCTCGGTGTGGCCGAGGATTGCAGTCATCGGGGTTCGGATTTCGTGGCTCATATTCGCTAAAAATTCGCCCCTCGCTTTGGTCGCCATTTCCGCAGTGATACGAGCCTTTTCAAGCTTCTCCTCGTTTTCAATCAACTCAGTGATATCGGTGTTCGAGCCGAACCAATGGGTAATATTTCCATTCGCGTCACGTATCGGAAGCGCACGCGACAAGAACCATCGGTATTGACCTTCTTTGCTTCGAATCGGGAACGTTTCCTCCCAAGGTTCTCCGGAGTCCCAGCTTCGTTGGATACTTTCAACGATTCTGTCGACGTGGTCGGGGTGATGAACTTGTTTCCATCCCCATCCGCGCATTGACTCAAGGGTTGTGCCCGTATAGTCATACCAACGCTTGTTGTACCAATAGACTTCACCTTTTGGATTTGCCATCCAAGCGAATTGGGACATGTTATCTGCCAGCATTCGAAAGCGGTGCTCGCTCTCGCGCAGTTCCATGGCGGACCGCGATTCCGCGGTGAGATCCTTTGCTATGGTGGAAATACCAAGCAACTTGCCATCCGCATCGACGAGTGGAGCGACCTTCAAAAGGACTTCTACGTGCGTTCCATCCCTATGAAGTCGTTCGGTACGAAGGGGCTCGATCTCTTCCAGCAAGCTGGATCTTCGCAGTAGATCAAGCTCTTCGGATCGTTTGCCTTCCGGCACAACCTTGAATATGGGACTACCCACCATCTCCGACTCCGAGTAGCCAAAAAGCTTGGTTGCAGCAGCATTCCACGAGGTCACGATGCCATTCAGATCTTTAGTGATGATGGCGTCGTTGGAAGCGCGAACAATAGCAGACATCCTGACGCGGGTCTCTTCGGCGGCACGCTGTTCGGATATATCGGTTACTGCGGAGATAATCGACGTGGGCTTTCCACTGTATTCTCGAATAACGCGTGAAGAGATATTGACCCAGATCGATTCGCCTCGAAGGTTTCGGTATCGTTTGTTCATGGTGAACGATTCTTGTTGACCGTTCATCATGGGTGAAACCAGTTCTCGGTTTTGCTGAAGATCGTCTGGATGCGTGATCGAGTGGAATGAAATGCCGATCAATTCTTTCTCACTCATTTTGAGTATCTCACAGAAGCGTCGATTCACTCGCATCAGCTTGCCGTCCATCGACGTATGCACAATTCCGATCGGGGCAGAATCGAAGAGAGCTCGAAAGGTTTGTTCGCTCTCCTGTAACTGGGCTTCAAAGGCTCGACGTTTAGAAACATCTCGAAAGACCAAGACGCTCCCATGAATTCTTCCATCGTCGAGTTTAATCGGCGCCGCGCTGTCATCGATCGGAGACTCGGAACCATCGGGACGGATCAGTACAGTGTGATTGGCAAGTCCAACGATTGCCCCGGTCTTCAACGCTTGGATTGCTGGGTTATCGACTACTTCGCGTGTGGTCTCGTTCACGATGCGAAAGACATCGGTCAGCTTGAT
>JALOQZ010000270.1 GCA_025459245.1 Pirellula sp. | reverse complement strand
TCGGTGACTCCCGCGAGCAGTGGCTCGGTGACTCCCGCGAGCAGTGGCTCGGTGACTCCCGCGAGCAGTGGCTCGACCCGATGCCAGGGGACCGCAATGACGACAAGGTCGAACTCCTCCGCCAACGGCCCCTTGCCAACCACCAACCATCTCCCATAGGCATTGCGATCAATTCGTTGCACCGAAGTTTGATCTTGAACACGGACGCCCGCGTTGCTAAGAGCAGATCGCATCCGCTCGTCCACTAACTCCGACAAAGGAACCTTGGGAACAAGCAAATGAAATGCGTCACGGGTGGCAGCAAAGCCGTCGATCAAGACTTTCCGAGTTGCGCCAAGACTGACGCGTTCCACTTTTTCGCCCAAGGCGCTGACCAAGATCGTTTCCCAAAAGTTCTTTAGCGCCTTATCGGTTTGCCCTGCACGAATCAACCAAGGCAGAGCCAACACTTTGTCGTCCCTTTCATCGGATGCTCGAAAAAGGAGCTTGCAGAGCGCCCAACCGATCACAATGCGATCGCGCAGCCGCAGATCGGGCCATTTCAAAAGCAATCCAGAAAGGTGAAAGGGGGTGGGAAGCGGCCAAGCGCGGATGGTGAGCGGCTTTCCTTGGCTGGACACAAAGTGGAGCTCTGATTGTTCTGCCCAACTATCTTGCTGCTGCGTCAGTGCGATCCAACGACGAAGTTCATTACAACACTTCATCCCGACATGTTGACAATAGTCAATCGGGAGCCCCGAGCCCTTATCGATGAAGGACCCTACGCGTCCTCCCAGTCGCATGCGGGATTCGAAGAGCGACACCTCAGCTCCTTGCCGAGCCAAGTGAAGGGCGGCGTTGCATCCGGCGAGCCCCCCTCCGATGACGGCAACCTTGCTTCCCAGGATCCCTTGCGGATTACCTCCACTCACTTCTTGGGCTGGATCATCCCGTAGAGGACTCGAATTCGCGAACTCCGACAATGGTAGCCGTTGTCGAGATGAAACATGCCCTAGGTGGCGATGGTAGAGAGGAGTCCAAAGGTGCTGTGCCAAAAGCGAAAATTTTCGAACACTTGGGACACGAACACGCCCCTCAAAAACCAAACTCGGATTCGACTGAATCCTCGAAAAGATCGCATGATAAGTAGACCACATGAGGGAGAACATTCGTCGCCCTTCGAGGGAGAGGTGAGGAATGATTCCCCACGCGACATCGTAGTATCCGGCTGTCCTTTCCAGGTATACCTCGAGAACCGATCGATACCGATCAGAGGCATAGGGTGCATCGTCTTGTTCATTGACTGTCGTATGCGAAGCACGACGTCGACACTCGGCAATCCAATCTTCGCTCGTTAGACCGAAGCGTGCGAGATCTTCGGAAGCCAAGTAGCATCGATCGCGTTGGCTATCCTCCATGACATCGCGGAGAATGTTCGTTAACTGAAATGCGATCCCGCATGCGTCCGCGGCAGCCTTGGCTTCGTGAGGAACATCCCCATCCAAACGATCCAACCAAATGGCCAAACAACCTTGACCGACGCTGCTCGCGACCGCTTGGCAATAGCGAACGAGACTGGACCAACTCTCCATCCGCACAGGCTCCCGGCAATCGAACTCGATACCGTCGAGCAGACGATCGAGCGTGCTGCGAGAGATATGAAATCGCTGGATCGCGTCGGCCAACGCGGGCCGGATAGGAGCGAGTATCGGCACGTTGGCTTTTGCCGCAGACGGAGGCATCGCATAGAGATCCGCGATCCAATCCCGCCAGTCTCCTAGGGTGGCAACCGAGGAATCGGCAGTTCGTTCGCCGGGACCTTTCTCGCCGCCGTCTGACCAATCGTCAGCCAAACGTGCGAAGGCATAAAGTGCGTACATCGCCCGGCGTCGATGAAGCGAAAGCAAACTGAATGAACGGTAGAAGTTCGATCGACTTCGACGCGAGATGTCGTAGCAAGCGCGGTAAGAGAGATCCAAATGGTCCATGCTGGGCGAGCCTAAATTCCTCTCAAGCGTTCAGCGTGGAGCGACCTTGGTCTGACCCATCCACGAAGAAGCAAACGAATCTTGGTCGACCGTTTCACCTCGATGGTCCGACTCCAAACGTCGTAGTTCCTTGCTTCGATTTCTCGCAACAACGCCAACCCACCGCGAGCGAAGAGTTGTACGTTACGCGCCAACCAATAAGGGACGCGGCGCACCAAAGGTAAGCCCTCGATGAGCCTTTGCTCTGCGGCACGACACCACTCGGCCAACGTCCGCCGAAGAGATTCGGTGCATCTACCTGCCATGATATCGGATTCTTCAAGGGAATACGTGCCCCAGCGACTTTTCGGCAAGTAGATACGGCCTCGCAGAGCATCCAATCGAATGTCTTGACAAAAGTTGACAATCTGAAGTCCAGTACAAATCGCATCGCTGGCTCGCTGCGACTCTTCGTCTCGAACATCAGCCAGAGCCAATAGTAATCGCCCCACCGGGTTTGCACTCCCCTCACAGTATTGATCCAACTCGCGATCGGAGTCGTAGCGAGTCTTCGTTTGATCTTGAATAAACGCACCAATGAGAGCTTCGAATGGCTCGGCAGAAAGATTGTGCTTTTCGATCGTTGTTCGCAACGCGACAAAAACAGGGTGCAATGCGTCCCCTTCAAAACAATCTCCCAGGAGGCCAGACCACCAATCGAGCAAGTACTGTGATTGCGAGGTAGAGTCCATTTCGTCTGCAAGATCATCGGTCCAGCGGCAATAGGCGTAGATGTTCGCGACGTCCTGTCGAAGCCTGCGAGGGATCAAATAGCTTAAAACGGAGAAATTCTCGTAATGGGATCGAGCAAGTTCAAGACAGTAGACTTGCGCTTCGGTATTCGAACAGACCTTGGAAAGGTACCCCTCAGCAACGTCGGTGGGAAGCAGCCTGCGGACCGGACAGTTTTGAGGGCCAAATCGGAGCAGATCCTGCCGGACAAGCGATGCCCCCGCACGCGAGGAGACGATTTTTTCGACTTCGTTCATCTTGGATAAGATCTTGGGGGGGAGATGCCATGCCGGTATGATAGTGGCAAAGCAACATTCGGACGCCCAGCCAATGGAACATTTATGAAGATTATTCTTGCAGCTCCTCGCGGTTTTTGTGCCGGCGTCAACATGGCAGTGAAAAGCTTGGAGTTGGCGCTGCAACACTTCGGGCCACCGATCTACGTTTATCACGAAATCGTGCACAATCAGTTCGTTGTCCACACGTTCAAGGACCGCGGGGCTGTCTTCGTAAACTCGCTTGGCGAGATCCCTTCAGGATCAACCGTATTGTTCTCGGCTCACGGGGTTTCCCCTGCCATCCGAACCGAGGCGAAAGAACGAAACTTGCTCGCCATCGACGCAACATGTCCCCTCGTCACCAAAGTCCATTTGGAGGCGATCAAATTTGCGAAAGAACATTACACGATCATTCTCATCGGGCACGACGGACACGACGAAGTGATCGGCACAATGGGAGAAGCTCCAGAGGCCATTCTCCTCGTGGAGGACATAGCAGATGTCGATCGTCTCAGCTTCACGCCGGAAACCAAACTGGCGTACCTCACACAGACAACGCTAAGCGTTGACGATGCCAACCGGATCATTCAACGTCTCAAGGAGCGTTTCCCTTGGATCGTCGGCCCACCAAAAGAAGATATTTGTTACGCAACGCAGAATCGACAAGAGGCTGTCAGGGTCCTGGGACAACAAGCAGATATTGTCATTGTCTTAGGTAGCCAGAACAGCAGTAATTCTCAGCGTCTGCGGGAATTAGCAGCGGAGTCCGGAAAAGCATCCTACTTAATCGACGGCCCAAAGGACTTGTCCCTGGAATGGTTTCAAGGGACCGAGTCCGTCTTGATCACCGCTGGGGCGAGTGCGCCGGAGCAAGTCGTCAAGGAGACAATCGAATGGCTTCAAACCCATTTCGACGCTTCCATTGAAGAACAGATTGTTCAACGCGAAGAAGTGGTCTTTCCACTTCCGAAGGCGTTGCGGGCTCTTCAAAGCTCCTCGTCAGCTACATAAACGGTTGTAGAAAACCGTTTAAACCTTCGCTTGCAAAAGAACGCACACGATCTCACGGTGCGTTCTCTTGCTGCGATGCCTTCTCAGTAAGAGACTTTGATCTGATCATGGATAGGTACCAGACAGAGCTTGCGAATAAGCTCGAGGATTCTGCGAGCATCCGCTTCGGAAGTCGCCGTTCCTTTGACTTGGATACCACCATCCGGTTGCTGAATGAACGATAGCTTGGCGGTTGGAAAGTGCTGGGCAATCATTCCCTTCACCTTATCCAGTTCGGTGGGAGCCGATGCGTGCAGCCGGCCCGTTGGCAAAACTTTGACTCCAATCGCTCGGACGCTTTGGTCGGTACCCTGAATCTCGATCACCGTCGATCCAACTTTGTTCCCGACGACCGTGATCATACGACCGTTGTGGAATACGTTACAGACTTCGGGATCTTGAGCGCCAACGCTCGCGACTGGTAGCGACGGATCGATCGTGTAAGTCCCGAGCACTTCGATGTCATAGGTGTTCTCGACATTCACAGTTCGAGCCATTTTCGGCGCTGGGACCGGGGGGACGGCAGGCGATGCTACGGCAGGCGATGCTACGGGGGGAGCAGGCAGGGTGGCCGATGCCATGATGGGTTGCGATGGCGACTTTGGCTCAGCGGTCGGTGGAAGCTTTCGAGCCTGCGTGGGGAGTGCCGAGGGTACCCCCGGCGGAAGAGGAGCAGGCACAAACTGGGAGGTAACCGTCTCGATCGGCTGGGAAGCAATCGGCTGGCCTGTTTTCGGAACAGGCGTCAAAGCAGGTTCTGCGGTTAGATCTGCGTCCGCAGCGACGGTAACAATTTGTGCAACCGAGTACTTTTTTGGACGCACTAGTTCGGGGGCACGCTGGATGAGGGTGGGTGGCGCGAGCGTTCTCTGAACTCCCAAATCGACGACCCCTTCATCCCCCAAGCTGAATTTTACGGGACCTTGCGGGGCTGCTGTTGTTTGGGTGGAAGATCCTGAAAGCGACGTGGATTGACGAGCAACCTGAGCAGCTTGGATCGGATCGATTGCAATCGAAACGGTGGAAGCAGCAGGAGCCGTGGGTGAAGTCGCAGACATTCTCGGAGGCTCTGACATCTCCGTTTGTTGGGCCCCCAGCCTGACTTGAACTGCTCCCGAAGTGCGTGGCGCCGCTGCAGAGGGAGCACTCGCTGCAGGAAGTGCTTGCTTAGGCAAAGCAGCGTTCCCCGGCTGCTCCGGTGTTAACGATGGCAGTACGCCCGGGAGTGCTGGAAGAGGCGCGGGTGGCAGAGCAGTCGGCAACTGCGTAGGGAGCGTGGACGGGGGAAGGCCAGGTGGCAACTGTGCACACAGAGGATTGCCGTTGACCGCACCCAAACAGGAGGTAGCGACGATCCAACCAAAAAACAGGCGGTAGTTCGATCGCCCCGATACCATGCTTTGCGGGATCGGTACGTCCCCATCCTCCCATTTTCGTATCGGACGTCCGAAGACTCCGAATTGAGCGAAAGTGCCGTTTGTATCGACTACAACAACTTTTCCGTCGCTCCAGCCGGGGGAAAAAAGGAGGACTCGGAAGGAAAATACCCTCCAAACGGTTGGGGGAAAAAGCGTGATGGCCTATAATGGGGGCTGCGAAGGACATGCCAGCAAACGCTAGCGTTTTATTCCTGTTCGGAAACCCACCTTGGGTGCGTGTCAGATTGACGCGCTTTTCGATCCTGAGCAACTTGCTTTCTTCGATATTTTTGGAGTTTATAGATTCATGGCAACCGTTGCTAAAACACCCCGTAAGAAGAAGGCCGCCACGGAAGTCGACCAAACCGGTGCACCAGAAGCCGCAGAAACACCAGTCGCGAAGCCAAAGCGAACCCGTAAAGCAGCCGTTGAACCTCGAATTCGGCTCTACTGGGGAGTCTTCAATCAAAACTTGAAGCGCGTCGCGGTCTTCGATTACGACGATTTGAAAAAGGCTGAAAAGCATTGCAAGGAGCTGAGCAAAACAGCCGGTGATCACTTCCTCCAAAAGATCAAAGAAACAGTGACGGAGTAGTCGTCGCTAATGTTTGCACTTTCCGTCGCCTAGGCACGGCGTACCCACCTAGATTTGCGAGGATGAGTGCACAAGTTCTCAGCAACCGACAATTCACTTAGAACCAATCAAAACCTCCGAGGCTCAAATCCTGCGGAGGTTTTGTCTTTCTGGCGAGTATCTTTCTGCGGAGTAAACACCCTTCTCCGCCCCCCTCACTTCCTACGCTCTTTTGCTGGACCTTCTTCCTGCGGCACAGGCACGCATTACAAGCTGCATTTTCGGAAGAATCGAAGACGCCACGGCGCATCGCGATTGATTTTGATTGCGAACGGAAAGACTCGCTTCATTTTTGAGGTAGAGATTCTCTCTGTCAAAACGGATCGCAATGAGAGGAGTGAACCATGAGCTGTGCTTGTATTTCCGGTGCCCGGCAGGTCATGCTCGAATTTGATGCCATGGAGCAATCGCTCAGCGAAGACTTGTCCTCGCTCCCCCATTGGTCGCGCCGCAATGACAAAGTTTGGTCGGTTGAAGTGGGAGGCCAGTCTGGCTACCGAACCCCCGAGGATATCGCGAATTTTTTAACCGCTTTTCTTTCCGACGAACTTCTCGACAGCATCGCTTGCTCCTGGGACTCCGCGGTTGATCAAGGCTGCTGTCTTCAATCATGCAGTCCGCGCGAGGATGTGCAGGGAGGAAGAACTAGCCTAGCGCAATTCGCATCCAAGACATCCTCTCCACTTCTCGAGATACTCAAAGGGAATCAAATCTATTCCCACTTTCAAGCCGTCTTCGAGCGAGATGCGGAAACGATTTGGGGCTACGAATGCCTCATGCGTGCAAACCAATTGAACGGCACTCCCATATCCCCGGCGCAGTTGCTCGAGTGGGCTCGCGCGGAGAATCTACTTTCGATGCTCGATCGCGTTTGCCGGGAAACTCACCTGCGCAATGCAGCCTACTCGATTGACGCTGGAAAGAAGATTCTCATTAACTTCATGCCGACAGCGATTTATGAGCCAGCTTTTTGCTTGCGAAGCACACTTCGGGTCGTCGAAAAACTTGGTCTCGATCCGGCCAATATTGTCTTTGAAGTCGTTGAGAGCGAAGAGGTAAAAGACCAGGATCACTTGCGCAAGATCCTTGAGTTTTACAGAAACGCCGGCTTTCTCACCGCCTTGGATGATCTCGGAGCTGGCTCATCCGGACTGGGGCTACTCGCTGGCCTTTCACCCAATCTCGTCAAACTCGATCGAGGACTGGTATCGAAAGCCGCAACTTCCAAAAGCTACACCATCTCGGAGTCGATCTATTCCAAGGCTTTTATTTGGCCCGCCCCTGCACATTAACTCCGCGGCAGCTCGCCAATTCGCACGAATAGCCCAGTATCCAACATAGAGCCTATCCGAAAACCATTAGCCGCTTTGGCGCTAGCCGCGGTTTCCGATGGTTTTCGTATAGGCTCATAGCCAAGTATTTCATTTGAAAATAGTCAGAGATTCTCCGCGATCGAATCGCTTGATTGCGTTCGCTTTGATAAGATGGTGAGGTGTAAGAACTTGGTACTCTCTATTGTCAGTCCAAGTCGCTTTTAACATCTTCTCATTCTTAAACAAAGTGATTTTCTAACGTGCGTCGCAACTTGATTCTTGGTTGTGCGGTTTGGTTCCTTATCCCGGCTTTCGCCACTTCTACCTTCTCACAGCAACCGGAGAACAAGGCCGCCGTCGTCTCCACCGGTGCTGCTCCAAAGGTGAAAGAGTCAGAGGAAGCAATTGCCAAACGTGTGGCAGCCTCAGCGGAAGCCTTCAATAAACGCGATGCAAAAGCGTTTGCTTCCTTTTGGGTACCTCAAGGGGAATACATTGACGAGTCAGGAGAGGCCTTCGTCGGCAGAGATTCCATCGAATCTTTCTTTACAAATGTCTTCAAAGAAAGACCCGAGATCACCGTTCAATTGATTACCGAATCGATTCGAGTGCAGTAAGCAATTACACGGCCGTTCACTTGAAGATCGACGGCAAGTGGCTTCTAGGATCCTTGAGAGATTCTTATGTAGAACCAGAGTCCGTGCCAAGCGTCCTATCTGACTTGGAATGGCTCATCGGAGAATGGGTATCGGAAGAGAACGGTGTTCGGTCGGAGTCGCACTGCCGCTGGATTGCGAACAACCGATTTGTTGAACGTGTTTACAAGACCACGCAGCTCGATGGAACCACGACGACAGGCGTGCAGATCATCGGCTGGAACGCGCAGACGAGCCAAGTGCAATCGTGGAATTTTTCCCCAGACGGAGGACATGCCGTTGGGATCTGGTCAGCCATTGAAGGTGGCTGGCTTTCCAAGGTGACAGGTACCACCGGCACCGGTGAGTCGACGATGTCGGTCAATGTACTAAAGAAGCTAGACGATGCCGCCTATGTGTGGCAATCGATCCAGAGGACCGTGGGAGACACTCCTTTGCCGGATACAGACGAAGTCATTGTCCGCAGACACAAATCTCGTTAACCGGCAGTTCGAACGAACATTCAAGCCAAACCCAATTCAAAACATTCTAAAGACTTAAGAGCATCCACATGTTAAAGCGTTTCGTTCTCTCCTGCCTGGTCCCTGCCATCCTTGTTCTAACTCCCCTGGAAAGCTGGGCGCGCGCCTTGTTCTAACTCCCCTGGAAAGCTGGGCGCGCGGAGGTGGCGGCCGCGGAGGCGCTGGAGGTGGTGGTGCCCGCGGTGGCGGATTCTCCGGCGGCGGTGGGATGGGTGGAGGTGGGTTCAGCGGTGGAGTGCAACGAGGCGGAATGAACTCCGGTGCACGACCGAACCCTTCGATGGGCGGTGCTAATTTTGGCGGCGGCGCGAATATGGCTCGCCCAAGCGGTCAAAATCTAGGCAACCGTCCAGCTTCCAACTTGGGTGGGTCGGGACTTAGCAACGCTCGTCCCAATGCAGCTTCAGGATTTCCCGCTGCGGGTGGAGGACCGCGACCGGGTGCACCCGCGAACAATCTCAGTAGCCGAGTCGTTCCAGGTCAAACCGGCAACGCGAATCGCTACAACGCGCCGAGTCGCAATGATCTCAACGGCTTCTTAGGACTCCCATCCGACGATGGCTTCGGACATGCTGCTGCGGGTAGAGCGGGAACGCTTTCCACCCCCTCCACGCTACCAGCCGGGGAAGGAAAGTTTGACGTGAACTATGGCACCAAGGAGGGAGCTCGAGGTGG
>JALOQZ010000269.1 GCA_025459245.1 Pirellula sp. | reverse complement strand
CAAAAGTTCATCTATAGCCAGTGCGGTATCAAAATCGACTTATCGAAGATTACCTTGGTGAGCAATCGGATACGCCGTCGATTGCAGCCTTCGAACTGCGAAGACTTCGATGCCTACTATCGCTTGATTCGTTCGAAGGCGGGCAAGTCCGAGTTGGTGGATTTCTTCGACGCCATCACGACCAACGAAACTTCGTTCTTTCGAACCTCCAGCAACTTTGAGTGGCTTAAGAATGTGTACGTGCCCGAGCTACTCAAAGAAAAAAGCGAAGGCAAGAGATCCCCATCGCTTCGTATTTGGTCCGCTGCTTGTAGCTCCGGTGAAGAACCGTACTCGATCGCTATGTGTTTGAGCGAAGAGAGTCGAATAGCTAGAGAATGGAAGATTGAGATCGTCGGTACGGATATAAGCGAGTCCTCGCTCAAACGGGCTCGTGAGGCGCTTTACACCAAGCGGACCATGCAAGAGCTGGATGCGAGCCGAATTTCGAAGTATTTCTCAGAGGAGTCACCTAATCACTATCGATTGCGTTCCTCGATTACCCGGATGGTGACGTTTGCACATCACAATCTCATGGAACCGTTTAAGGAGAAGCCGTTTGATTGCATTTGGATCCGCAATGTATTGATTTACTTTGATCGCGTATCCAAAGCAAAGGTGATTGAAAACCTCGTTCGATCGCTCGTGAGCGGAGGCTATCTGGTCGTAGGTCCATCCGAGGGAATATACGACATGCTCGGAATGCTCCAAAAGCGAAATACGTTTCTCTACCAAAAGCAATGAATTGACAACTATCGTGAGTGACGATTTCAACTTCTCTACCGGCATGCCTTCCGACGAGATGGCCGAGTACATCCAGATGTTCGTCGACGAGACATCCGAACAGCTCGATGATTTGGTAGAAGTCCTCTTGGTTCTAGAAAACGAACCTGAAAGTACGGAACAGCTCACCGAATCGTTTCGGCTGGTCCATTCAATCAAAGGTGCTTCAGCCATGATGGGGCTCGATAGCATCACACTGCTAACACATCATCTCGAAAACCACTTTGAGCATCTTCGGTCGGGGGCACGGAAGCTTGATAAGACTTTGATGAATCTGATTTTGAAGTGCGTCGACTTCCTTCGAAACGCGGTAGAGATGGTGCGTGAAGGACGTCCGCTCGTCAGCAACCCAGAACTCATCGAACAGCTAGCAGGTTTCGATGCTTCCTCACCTATCTCGAACCCCTCGGAACCGGCAGCATCTAAGGTCGCTTCCCAATCTCCGATCGTATCCGATGAACAAGTCGTTGCGCCCAATGACACGCCAGGCGAAAACTCAGGGTATCGACGGCTTGTGATTTACTTTGACAAGTCGATCGAGCTGCCAGAACTGAAAGCGGAGCTGATCCTGGCCCGGCTAAGCGATATCGCCGTCATCCATCGTTCCAGTCCCGACATCGATGAACTAGGTGCCGTCGCAGAGCTGGGAACATTGCAGATTTGGTTGACATCAAACCAAGAGGATGAAACGTTGCAGTCTGCAGCCGATATTGTCGGAGTCGACTTCATTGAATTGGACCATGTCAGCAGCTGCTCATCAGAAGACACTGATGCAGTCGAAAGCATCCCCACGAATTCAGTTGCAGAGATTGGATCGCCAACTCCACCAGTCACTACCACGACCTCGGATGCAATCGAACCGGTCGAGCTGCGGCCGGCAGCGAGCGAAACGAAAGAGTTGGCGGTGAAGGGAACAGAAACTCTTCGAGTCGACATCCAACGGCTCGACCGACTCATGAACCTGACAGGCGAACTTGTCGTTCATCGCGCAAGGCTTGTTCAACTCGCTTCGCAAATGAATGAGACATTCAAAAAGTCGGGGCTGCTATCCCAGCTCCGCGATCTCTGTGATTTGTTGCGAGACTCCGCGCCGGCCACTCAAGCACCAAACGCCGTGGGTGGTAATGAGGATATCGACGTTGAATCTTGCGAGTCCGATACCACGGAGCGGCATTCGAAAGTTCCATCGATTGTGTCCGCGATCGAGGAGCAACTGCAGACGCTTGAGCAGGGCCGCAGAAGCTTTATGCAGATGAAGGAAGCCATCGATCAGTTCTCTCAAGTCTCGGATGGATTGCAACGAGGGGTCCTCGATACTCGCATGGTTCCGATAGGACCTCTTTTCAGTCGATTCAAACGAACGGTACGGGACATCTCCTCTGAACTGGGTAAGAAAGTCCACTTCGTCATCCGAGGCGAAAAGACCGAACTCGATAAGCGAATGATCGATGAACTCGGAGACCCGCTCGTTCACTTGGTGCGCAATGCGATCGATCATGGGTTGGAACCAGAGTCTGTGCGGCTCGAACGATCGAAACCAGAGGCCGGAACCTTGATTTTGGAGGCCGCGCACAGCGGCAATCAAGTTCAAATCACGATTTCCGATGATGGGGGTGGAATCAATACGGACAAGGTGAAACGACGCGCCATTGAGCGAGGGCTCATCACGCCGTTGGAAGCGGAAAGTATGTCCGACCACGAGATCGCGCAGTTTATATGGGCTCCTGGCTTCAGCACCGCAGATGTCGTTTCGGACATTTCCGGTCGCGGCGTCGGAATGGATATTGTGAAGACTCGAATTCATGAACTGAACGGAACGATTGAGGTCGCGTCGGAGCTGAACAAAGGAACGAAATTCATCATTCGATTACCGCTTACCCTGGCGATCATACGAAGCCTCTTGTTTCAACTGCAGCAAGGAATCTTCGCCGCTCCGATCGAGAACGTGCGCGAAATTGTTTCGATTCGAGATCGAGATATTGTTACGGTCCATGGACGAGACTCGATCGAGATTCGAGGGGAGTTTCTCCCGCTCGTTCGCATCGAGGATATCTTCGATTGGCATGAAATGGAGTATTCGAGTGTGATAGACTCCTCGGAGGAGGCCGACTCTAGCAGAGAAGGCAGAAGTGTTCTTATATTGAGCTCGGGGGCCAAGTCGATGGGATTGCTGGTGAGAGAACTGAAAGGTTCGCAGCATATCGTCGTAAAATCACTGGAAGAGAATTTTGTGCCGATTCGTGGGTTGGCAGGCGCGAGCATTTTGGGAGATGGCTCGGTATGCTTGCTGCTCGATGTGGCATCGTGTGTCGAACTAGCGAGACAACGCCTTCGAGAAAAGACCTTTCGGCGATCGATAGCAAACACATGAACACCGACTTAACCGAACAAACCGATCAGCTGAGCCCGTATCTGCATCGTGGCTTTCACGAAGCGTCGATGGCCTTGTCGAAGTGGTTGGATCGCCGTTTGGTGGTCGTTCTGGAGCAAGTCCAACTGCTTCGTTTGGAAAGTGCAATCGAGACATTAGGGCCTGCCGATGAGATTCAATGCGCATGCTGTATGCGATTCACTGGCGGCTTCACAGGTCAACTAGCTCTCGCATTCGACGATACCAGCGGATGGGAGCTATGCGATATTCTTTTTCATCGGGAGCATCCATCGACCGAGTGGGGGGAATTAGAGATCTCCGCGTTGCTGGAAACAACGAATATTCTCGGTTGTTCCCTTCTGAACTCCTTCTCCCTCGCGTCGCCGCCCGCCGGATCCATCGGCCCCATGCTTGCATCCGGCGTCGATGCCACTTGGATGCCAACCTCACCTCCGGTGTTCGTCCGTGATTTTGCGGCATCCATCATGGAAAGTATCCTCGTGAACCAAGGGTCAACTATGGAAAGTGTGATCCTCGCGAAAACCAAATGGGAAGTCGAAAGCCGCACTACCCATTTACAGCTTTTGCTACTGCCTGACGGAACGAATCTCGTAGGGGCTGCGAGGGTTGCCAATTGAGCAGAGTACCGGAATCGGAAGGGCAACTCATCAAGATGGCGGAGATCGGAGTCTTGCAGTCGCCAGGCAAACTGCGAACTCTTTTGGGTTCCTGTGTTGGAGTTGCGTTGTTCGATAAGAGACTCAAGCTGATCGGGTTGGCTCACGTCGTGATGCCTTGCTCCACGGGACCAACGACTTCGCACGGCAAGTATGCCGATACCGCGATTCCAGAAATGATTCGCAGGATGAACGCAATGGCGAGCGGCTCGAAGCTTTCCTTAACAGCGAAGATTGCCGGAGGAGCAAACATGTTTTCCTACGCAACCCCCAACTCTACCGCGACGATTGGTGAGCAGAACATTTTGGCCGTAGAGCAATCGTTGGCGAAGGAGCAGATACCCGTTCTAGGCAGACACCTTGGTGGGAACTTTGGGCGTCGTATGGTGGTCGATGCAGAGACAGGTACGGCGCAGATCCATATCGTTGGTCAATCACCGGTGTTGTTTTAGGAGGGCCAATCATCATGACAAAGCGAGTACTCATCGTAGACGATGCGTTGATCATGCGAATGCGCATCCGAGAAGCAGCCGTCGAAGCAGGTTGGGAAGTTGTCGCGGAAGCTGCGGACGGTTTGCAAGCGGTCGAATTATTTCGCATGCACCGCCCCGATCTCGTCACCATGGACATCGTGATGCCTAACAAGGATGGAGTGGAGGCATTGCGATCGATCCGCTCCGAGGAACCAGCCGCTCGTGTGTGCATGGTTAGCGCTGTGAATCAGCAAAGCAAACTATCTGAGTGCATACGATTAGGGGCCATCGATTTCTTGATCAAGCCTGTCGACAAAAATCAACTGCTCAGTCTGTTCGAGAAGCAGGGGCGATTGCCATGACCATCAAGATCATGATTGTCGATGACTCCAGTCTTTACCAGCAACTCGTCAAGAACGTACTCAGAAGCATCGAGGGTGTGGAGATTGTGGGATTGGCCAAAACGGGACGGGAGGCGCTGGCAAAGATCCCAGATCTGCAGCCAGATCTTTTGACCCTCGATGTTCAAATGCCAGACATGAACGGGCTTGAGCTTTTGAAGGAAATCCGTCGGCGTCGCATGCCTGTCAAAGCGATCATGCTAAGCAGCTTGACGGCAGAGGGGACGCAAGTCACGACAGATGCTTTGCTGGCGGGCGCATTTGATTTCATACACAAGCCAAATTCCTCGGACGCCATCGCCAGTCGTCAGCAGCTCCGCTCGATTCTCACTGAGAAGATCGAGACTTTTCAACAGAGTCGAAAGACGTCGATGCCTACGCGTCGCAGCAGTTCGACTGCACCAACGGTGGAAAGAGCAAAGCCATCGAGCACGGTGAGTGTTCCATCACAAGCTATGATTGAATCGGATCAATCCAGCGAGCCGATCGTCAGTTCCTCCGGTGCATCGCAACAGCCCAATCGCATCGATGCGGTGGTGATTGGTACATCCACCGGAGGGCCCATTGCGCTCCGCGAGTTGATTCCAAAATTGCCAAACGATCTCGGAGTGCCTGTTTTCGTCGTCCAGCATATGCCTCCCAAGTACACGCAATCGTTGGCTTTGCGGTTGAGCGAGGCGAGCCAGATACCGGTCTTGGAGGCCGCAGATGGAATGCGAGTGGAGCCAAATCACGTCTACATCGCTCCGGGCGGTTTTCATATGGGGCTGGACGCATCGATGGGAAAGCCAGTCATTCGAACGACAAGTGATCCACAGGAGCACAATTGCCGACCGGCCGCCGATTTCACGCTCCGATCCGTCTGCGATTTTTATGG
>JALOQZ010000268.1 GCA_025459245.1 Pirellula sp. | reverse complement strand
GTGTTTGAGATGGATCGCAACATCAAGGAATCCGACAACCCGATCGGCTATCTACTACCCGAGATTCAAGCAATGCGGGATCTTGCGAGAACTCAGAGTATTCGCTGCCGATTGGCGATTGCAGAAGGGAAAACGGATGACGCGATTCGCGTTCTATCGCAGCAGTTCGCCTTGGCTCGGCATTTAGGCCAAGACGATTTCATCATTTCGGGCGCGGTGGGGATAGCGATTGCTTCCATGGCGCAGTCCGACGCGTTGCATGTGGTTCAGCGAGCTGATTGCCCGAATCTCTACTGGGCGATTGCGACCATGCCGAATCCGTTGGTGGGTTTCGATAAGGCGATCAGTATCGAAGCGAATTTCATCGAGATGCAATTCAAATCTTGGCGGTCTATTACCGAGGAGCAAAGACCGGATTCTTTTTGGGAGGGAGTGATTCAACAGTTCGCGACCTACACCGAGGACTTTCCTATCGAACCGCCTGAAGACCGTGGGCCCGACGGTAGCGAAACGTCTTTCGGGAGCTTGTCACGCGATGATCGCGAGGCAGCCATTCGCAAAGCGATTGAGGCGGAGCACACTGCAGCAAGACTCTATCTGATTGACCAATGTGGAATGACGAAGGAGCAAGTTGAGCGATATGGGAACGCACAAGCGACCTTTCTCGCGATGAAGCTGCACTACGAACGATCGCGAGACGAGTACTTCAAGTGGCTCTACGCGCCGACCCCAGACTGTTTGAGAAATCTGGAGAAAGTAGAGGCTCGAATGGCGGATCAAAAAAACCATCCGCTGGGGCGTTGGACGCGAATGCCTTGCTCGCTGCTTCCTTCGTTAATTGGCATTAAGAAGGCGTCTATTCGACTGCAACAGAATCTCGCGATCATCCAAGCGTTAGAGGGGATTCGGATGTATGGGGCCTCTCACCAAGGTCAATTACCGAGCGACTTGGGGCAAATACCGGTTCCTGTAAGCGTGGACCCGGCTACCATGTCGCCGCTGCAATACGAACTTGAGGGAAGCTCCGCAAGAATAATGACAGCCCCGGTTGCGGGCGTGCGTTCTGAGATTTCCATACGATTCGCTAAATAGCTATCTGGACAAATCAGCGGCTGGTGACTTGGAATTCACAAGGACTGGACTTTCGCTCGCGGGGTGGTTTTGGTGAAATAGGAGTAGGAAAACCCACCGGAATAAATCTTTTATGAACTCGACCACTCTTCACGCTTCTCTCACGACGATGAGCTGGCAGCATCGCGAAAGGTTGCTGCTGGCGCCCTACGCGATGTTCAGTGATCGGAGTGCGGGTCGGGAGTTTCCGGAAGAGGTTCACCCCTATCGCAGTCCGTTTCAGAGAGACCGTGACCGAGTTTTGCACAGCGCCGCTTTTCGGCGGTTGAGTGGCAAGATGCAGGTGTTCACCGGGGATATGGGAGACTACCACCGTACTCGCCTAACGCATACTAACGAAGTATCGTCCCTAGCGAGAACCATCGGTCGGTCGCTGCAGCTCAACGAGGATCTCATTGAGGCGATGGCCTTATTGCATGACATCGGGCATCCTCCCTTTGGTCATTGCGGCGAAGACGCTCTCGACGAATGCACGCATAGCGTTGGGGGTTTTTCACACAATCGATTCGCGCTCGAGTTGGTTACCAAGGTGGAGCAACGGTACACCGAATACTCCGGTTTGAACCTGACACGAGAGGTGCTGGCTGGACAAGAATTTCGATCGGATAAAGAAAACGGCCGTGCACCGATGTTGGAAATGCAGGTGGTGGATGCCGCGGATAGCATGGCCTACGACGCACACGACGTCGATGATGCTATCAAGCTAGGTTTATTGAGTTGGGAGCAGCTCTCGGGGCTGGGGTTGGTGCAGAGAGCGAAGCAAATTGCTCCCATCGAGGAAGCGGCTCCGGAGTGGCGGCGACAAATGTTGGTCCACGCTCTTCTCGATGTTCAGATGCGAGACTTCCTCTCGAATTCGCTTGAGACCCTCCAAGATGTTCGGAATCTGGATACCATGGGGGTCCAAGATCTGGGGATCCGTTTGGCCATGTCCTCGGCGTTTGAGTCGGACAAAGAGGAACTCGAGGAGTTCTTGTTCGATCACGTCTATCGCCATCCAAAACTCACAGAAATACGGCAGCGGGCTGCCACTCGGATCCATCAACTCTTTCGATTGCTCAAGTCGTATCCTGACCGGTTGCCCGTTCGATTTCAGGCTTGGGTGCCTACTTGGGGGTTGGAGCGAACCATCGCGACGTATATCGCCGGTATGACAGATCGTTTTTGCGATGACCAGTATCTCCACCTTGTTGAAATGGGACGTTCGCGCGGCGCCGACTGGAGTTAGAGATACGGGGGACTTGATCCGTGTGCGGACGATTCACTCTGAAAACCCCCGTCGCCGATTGGCTTGAGAGTCTTTTTCCCTCTGCGGCATTACGAAGGCTGATCGATACCTCGCGTCTTTCTATTTGGTCACCTCGATTCAACATTGCCCCGACTCAACCCATTCTGATTTTGCGGGAGCAGGGCGATGGTACTTACTGCATCGAGCCCATGCGTTGGGGGCTTGTACCTGCTTGGGCGGATTCGCTTCAAAGTACTTACAGCATGTTCAACGCTCGCAGCGAGACACTTTTGGAGAAAAGCTCGTTTAAGCAGCTGGTACAAACAAACCGTTGCACCGTACTGGCGGACGGTTACTACGAATGGAAGGCGACCGGGGCCAAAGTGAAGACTCCGTATTGGATTCATGCTCCAGGTGAGAGGCCTTTTGGAATGGCTGGCTTGTGGACATCGAATCACCGAGTGCATAGCGGGCAGGATGTTCGAAGTGCAACGGTGATCACGGTCCCTGCCAACGAGGACACTTGCGCGGTACACGACCGGATGCCAGCGATGCAGTGGACCGGGGAAGAGATTCTCCATTGGCTTTCGGATCGGGCTGATCCACTTGATGCCGCTGCGTTGAGTCAGGATTTGGCATCATCGCCACCGGGTTCGTTGGAATGCAGGCGTGTGAGCAGGCAGGTCAATCGCGTGCAAGTCGACTTGCCTGGGCTGATTCTCCCCGAGACCGACCTTCTGGGTGACTAGTTCCTCTGCTTTGGCTAGTGAAACGCGAGGCGACCGGTTAGGTGGGCTGAGAGGGGTAACGAAATTTTCCCGATTGTGCGGGTCGTAATTGATTGTCTGGAGAATCCTTCCTTGTCGATTCTTCTTTTCGCAGGAATTCTGCTTGCCAAGACACCCTAGGGGAGCCTTAAAATAGGGATTCCTTCCTCGGCCTTTAGGATTTTGACGACTGTCGGGCGGAGGAAAAAGTAACCTTCAACTATCCTTGGTGTTGAGATTCTTATGGCTGCATCGGATTCCGCCGTCGCTGAACCTATTGTTCGCCCCGTTACGAAGAAGCCGGCTCCTAAAAAGCCGCCGCGTTACAACGTGATCTTGTGGGACGATCCCGTCCACACGTACGACTACGTCATTGAAATGATGCAGCGTTTGTTTCATCACTCGGCTATTGAAGCGTTGAAGATCGCTGAAGAGGTGGACACAAAAGGTCGCGCGGTCTGTTACACAACCAGCAAAGAGGTTGCAGAGTTGAAGCGAGATCAAATTCAGGGCTATGGGAGCGATCCGCATAGCTCCTCGCCAAACGGTAGCATGTCAGCCTCCATCGAACCGGCTAGCGCCTAAGGTCGGCTATAGAGATGGCTGCGTGAGCAGTCGATCAAGCATCTATCTGCGAGGGCGGAACGACCTAGCAAGAGTTTGCATTCCAGTGAAGATCGGTCGCACAAGGTAACTTCGATCGGCCATTGGAATCCTCCGATGTAGAGCAGCGTTTCGATAGAAGGCCGCTGTTCGATGCATCCGCTTGATGAACGGATGGTTCGGTCCGAGAGCCATCGTGCTTCACAACGGTACGCGGATTGATCGCCTGGTACGTCGCTCCATGTCACGAAGCGGATCCAAGTTTCCCCTCGCCGGCGCAATCTTTCGATCTCGGTGGCATGGAGGCTGGAGAGAACGGCCCCTGAATCGAGTTTCGCGATCATTTTGTCGATGCCGAATTCAGGCAGCGAGATTGACTCCCGCCACCCCATGATCAGCAAATCCTCCGTCGACTCAGCGAAAGAGTTCGCTTTTCGTCGGGATAGGTCGGAGGATGGCATAGGCTCACTGGGTTTTGGTGTCGGATTGAGGCATCGGTCTCCCGATTTGCCGCAAGTACTCTATTGTAAATAGGCCCGACGTATGCCCATCGGAAAAACCGATGTTATAGGCGTAATTTCCAACCGGACGCATGTCCGCGATCGCGAGTGGAACCGTCTCGCTGGGAGCGAGAATGGCCAGTGGGTTGGCCGGTTTCCCTTCGCTCGCACGTTTTTTTTCCTTGCACGTCGCGCAGGGGCAGGAGTCTCGTAGGTGCCGAAAAGGGTAGTCGAGGACCTGTCCATCGTCCCATTCGATCTCCAAGCTTTTTCGTGGGGAGAGTTTCAATGATTTAGGTCGGTGCATGGTCAGGTTACTCGGCCGTCGCGTCGTACAAAGGAAGGTGGCGGTAGTATACCTCGAGGGATAGAAGGTTTAAGGTGGTAACGTAAAGCCTCCCCCCGTATTCTCCCCAAGCGTCTGGGATCGGGGTAAGTGGATCCCAGGAGCCAGCCCAATCTCCGTCCGGGAGCTGAGTTCGAATCAGCATGGGGTAAAGATCTCCGTACCACGCTTTCCACTTTTCGCCACCGGCATGAAACATGACTTGAGTGGCATAGTACCAATAGTACGTATCGCGTGTCGGGTTGTTAGGCGTTCCTTCGGCGGGAAGGAACCTTAGCAGCCAATCGGTCCCACGCCGCATGTTTGGATGATCTCGTTTCCAGCCGGTGTAAAGCCGCATCAAGAGACCGACGCTGGTCATGACAGGCGTCGGTATGCGTCCATGCTCCGTGCTTGGCGTATTGGCTTGCCAGTTGTATCGGTAGAGATAAGGGGCGTCGCGCATCTGTGAGTTTTCTAGCCAACGCTCAATCTTTACATAAACGTCTTTGGGGACTTGAAGGCCGGCCAGTTCAGCGCTTTGAAAGGACATCATCACCCATCCTGTAACGCTGGTATCCGAGCCGACTCGCGGTGAATAGCGCCATCCACCACCCTCGGGGTCTTGGCTATCGACGAGAAAATTGATCGCGCGCTGCGCTCCGTCTTTGATCGACTCATCCTGGGTCATTCCATAGGCTTCGCAAAGAGCGAGTGTCGCCATGGCGTGACTATAGAGCCAAGCGTTTGCATTCGAGAATTCGTCTTCTCGCTGATACAGATCCCCGTTGCTTTGTTGGCTTCGAAGGAGGGAGTCGACAGCTCCTTTGCACACGCTCTCATACTTGAATTGGCGATGCGTGTAACCAGCTCCTTGAAAGGAAAGAAGTGCTAAGGCTGTCGCGGCCGTCGTGCTTCGCATGCGAACAGGGGTATCATAGTCTTCAAGGTGCCAGTTGGTGCTGGGCCAGGAACTGCAGCCCCCGCTCGATCGCTAGTTCGGTTTGCGGCGCGAGAGGCCCTAACGATTGCGACGCTTGTGTTTCCCGTTCTCGGATGCGTTGGATTCTCTGGGAGAAGGCTGGGGTTGGGATCGGTACGCTGGCAGCTGCGATTCGTGGTCCAGAGGGTTCCGGTCGTTTCCGAGGGAGCTGCATTTCCCCTATCGAAGAGAGGGGAGGCAGCTCAGGCGCGGGCAATCTAGGTTGTCGAATGCCTCCCAACGGCTTGTCATTACGCTTTGCGATTTCACTGCCGGACGCAGGGCCTCGAACCGTTTCCATCGATGGCTTGAGGGGGGCTATTGCGGCCGCT
>JALOQZ010000267.1 GCA_025459245.1 Pirellula sp. | reverse complement strand
CCCCCGCCCCGTTCGCATTCCATTTGCCGGTACCGAAGCATCGGAAGAGCCGAGCCAGGAAACCGCGGTGACGACCAAACCTGCTCCAGTCGTACCCGGCAAAGGATCTATCGCTGAGTTGGATGAAGAGCGTCGACAGGAGGAACCTGCGATTGATGTTCCGTCTGCTCACAATGGCAAAGAGGATCAAGGGGTCGATGCTCTTCTCGCCGTAAAGCCGGGCAAGCACAAACGTGAGATCGTCATCGACGATCCGGAAAACATTGGCAAGTCGGTTCCGCCGATCGTATCTGCTCCGGTGCTCGACGCCACCGAAGCGGCCCGTTTGGCTAAGTGCAATGAATGCTTGAGTTTTTATCTGAACCATCCGGAGTCGACCTCGGTCCGATCTCCTTGGGCGGTTATGCATGCGTTGTTGGCTTTTGGCCCGGACTATGAGTTACAGCATGGAAATTCTCGAGTGAATGCCATTGGCTGGATGTGCCATAATGGAACATGCCGTACTCAACGGATATTCACACCTCGCGGGCGCGGCTTCGTCCCCAATGTCGGAGGGGGAGTGCAAGGCCATGAGGGACAGTTCCTCGCTATTTTGGCTCAGTCCAATGTGCCATTGGATTACCCAATTCAAATCGGAGCTAACAAGTTTAAAGTAGAGGACCTTGTTCGTTACGAGATGGCGACTTGCAAGGAACGATCCGAACTCACTTTCAAACTGATTGGCCTTTCTTACTACCTGGACTCAAACAAGCAGTGGCGGGCTAACGATGGTCGAGTTTGGAGCATTCAGAAACTGATCCAAGAGGAATTAGCACAACCGGTGGTTGGAGCAGCCTGCGGTGGTACACACCGATTGATGGGCTTTTCGTTTTCCGTCCGTCAACGCAGCATGCAAGGGCAACCGATCAATGGTCAGTTTGCGAGAGCAGACCAGTTCGTTCGCAACTATGTCGACTACACTTGGACACTTCAGAATCCCGACGGCAGTTTCAGTACATCCTGGTACGAAGGTCGTGGAAATGAACCCAATGAGGAACGCAAGGTTCAAACGACGGGGCACATGCTCGAGTGGCTGATGTACACGTTGCCTGATAGCGAGATCAATCAACCTCGCGTACAAAAGAGTATCGATTTCTTGCTCTCCAAGATCTACGACAAGAAGGAGCACAAATGGCCGATCGGGCCCCGCGGTCACGCGACGCGAGCGGTCGCGTTGTACCACGCTCGCTACCAGGAGATACTCAAGTCGTCGCCCGACTTGCTCAAGCCAAAGGCGACAACGGCTACCAAGCCAAAGGGATCTACTCCGCGCAGATAAGACTCGCGTTGCTCGGATTTGCTCTAAAAAGAATAGATTCAACCGCGTTCCTCAAGGGAAGTCGGTGCCAATTTCAGCGTCTATCCTAAATCCATCGGAAACCGCGGCTAGCGCTAGAGCGGCTACTGGTTTTCGGATAGGCTCTGAGTTTGTTCGATCGCGTTGGGATTATTGAATACGAACCCAACTCCTCCTTCAGGGGTTGTTTGCCAATCGATGACCGTTCCATTTAGATAGACGGAACTTTCGGCGTCGGTTACAAGCAAGAATCCATTCTTGCGATCGGGGATATCCATACTCCCCAATTTGGCACTATCCATCTGCAAAGAGTGCTGGAAGGCCATAGCCCCCACTTTCTTTATCGATACTCGAATGTAGCTTTGCGGTTGTCCCGCGAGAAACTCGAGCAACTTTGTTTTCGCAGCATCGGTAACCGTAACAACAGACATACCCAATGTCTGCTTCATTGTTGTTGGTAAATCATGGATACTAGATTCGGACGAAGAGTCATCAGAGCCGGTTGAGGATCCACCGAACAGCTTTGACTTGATAGCCTGGAAGAAGGATTTTTGCATGGTTGTGTATCGCAACGATTCATCTTGGACAGGATGGACCTGTTCGTCCGATTCGATTCATTCTTGCTCGATGCTGGGAAAGCGAAATGGGACGACGGGGATCCCTCGCTTACGCGTCGGGTTGGGATAATTCTCCATTCCCCTCTACGCGGGGGACCAGTCCTTTAGTGGCGCTGGGTGGACTGCGGCGTTATCTGGCTGAAGTGCACGGATGCGATCGATCGATTGTTTGACTTCGGACTCGCTGAGAAGCGGTTGCAGCTTCAGTCTAAAAGTCTTCGATTCGCCGCCCGATAGTGGAACCACTCGGTTTTGTTTTTCTTCGAAACTGCGAGGGTTAGGGAATCCCGTTGCTGGCTCTAGACCCACTACGTATCCATCTTCTACAGCTGCGGTGTTCTTCCAGACATTTAAATAGGGCAAGGTTCGAGTGTCGAAATGAACTGCGTAGCCTCGGCGATGATCTTCGGTGGCCAACATGGCTTCAGACCAAGATGCCGAGTCTGCAGCCGCGCTCATCAAGTAGACTTGCTCGGCATAACCTTCCGTTGGGCCTTCGCAGCGAGTCCAGCTTTCAAGACCTTCTGCAGCTCGAGGATCACGAGGGCACAGAGACCTATAGGCCGCCTCGATGGTTGTCCCCGCTTGAACAATCGGCTGCCCCAGGTTGATGTGATAGAGCATCTGCATCGTGGTAGGGGTGCTTCGAAGATTGGTGACTGTATCAGTGACTTCGATAACCGGACTGTTAACTCGCAATCGATAGCGGCATTGCAATTCCAGCGAATAGACTAGAAACCGAGCTTCGCGAACCGTTGCTAGGACATCCATCGTTCCGTTTTCGACATCGACGGCTATGGAAATCTTCGTTGCTGGCAGATTTGCGATACGACCATGGAGCGGGTACTTCAAATTCCCTTGTGGGTCAAAATCGGGAGCCCCATTGCTTTGCAATCCGCACCGGACGAACAGTTCATCGAACCCTTCAAGCCAACCGATCCCGGACGGATCCAGGACAGGGACGAGGCTTGGGTGGACGGGCCCATCGACAGGACTTGTCCATCCAAAATCGGTGTTCGATGCTTCGCATTTCCAGATCCCCATACCGCGATCGGGTAGAAAAATGACTCGCAGGGCTCCCGTATCGACAGACAGCAGTTCCATCCCCATCGATTTCCCGCCGCCGATGGGGCTAAACTGAACCGCGAATCGCCCGGATCCCGCAGTGATTTTTTCCGGAATGAACCCGACATCCTCCGCTTGGTCCTGAAAGGGTTCGCGTAGAATCCAGTGCGTTGAAGGAATGCTGGTGCTCATAGTCATTCTTGTGAAAGCGAAAATGGATCTGGAGATACCGCGCACCGTTCCCTCGCGCGGTCACCATAGTTTTCATTGTAGTGCTTGGCGATTCGGGTCGGTATCGGGAGCAAAATGAATAGAAAGAGCTGCGAGCTATGTTTCAGCTGGAAGTCTGCGTAGATTCTCTCGAAGGTGTCGAGATTGCGATGCGCGGTGGGGCAACTCGAATCGAATTGAGCGACCAGCTCTCGGTGGGGGGCATTACTCCGCCAAAGCAGCTTGCGATCGAAACATTACGTATCAGCAACATCCCGATTGTTGCATTGATTCGCTGCCGTCCTGGCAATTTTGTCTACACACTGGATGAGAAGCAGGAGATGTATCGACAGTGCGAAGAGGCAACGGAGTTGGGCGTTCACGCGATCGCAGTTGGAGCTCGCTCCCCAACCTCCTCTAATTTGGGCAAGGAACTGGATTGGGATTTCATGGAATCGATTGCGGACCGCTTTTCCAACGTCGAGTTAGTCGTGCACCGAGCATTCGATCAAGTTCAAGACCCAATCGGTGCGGCATCGAGGCTTGGAGAACTCGGATTCCATCGCATTTTGACCAGCGGCGGTCCAGAGCATGCGGAAGAGGGTATTGATGTACTCCGCGAGCTGCAATCGGCAGGAAAAATCGAGATTCTCCCCGCGGGCGGCATCGGATCGCACAACGCCGCCCACATTCTCACGACCACTGGTTGCACCCAACTCCACGGATCTTTTCGAAAGAAGCTTCCAAGCACGGGCACGTTTAGCTCCCTGCCCGATCCCAACGAAATAAATCAAGTCCTCCTCGCGTTCCAACATCGATGATGAACATTCCGAACTTCATTCCTGTTCGACAGATCTTTCCGGATCGCCCGGGGGTCGATGTTTCGGTTGCCATCCCTCGGTGCATGGAGGAATTTCGATCCAAGATTTCACCCGGGAGTCGCATTGCGATCGGGGTAGGTAGCCGCGGTATCACAGGATACCGAGAACAAATTCTCAAGTTGCTCAAGACGATCCGAGAATCGGGCGCGGAGCCATTCCTATTTCCAGCGATGGGAAGCCATGGCGGGGGAACAGAATCGGGGCAGCGCGAGGTTCTGGCTAGCTACGGAATCACCGAAACCAACATGGGATGCGAGATTCGCTGCTCGATGTCTGTCGAAGAAATTGGGAAAACACCATCCGGAATCGAGGTGGCATGTTCCTCGGAAGCCCTCCGTGCTCACGGCATCTTGCTCATCAACAGGATCAAACCACACACCGACTTTTTTGGGACACTCGGAAGCGGCTTAGTAAAAATGAGTGTAGTGGGCTTGGGAAAGCAAGTCGGCGCAACTCGCTTCCATCTCGCAGCGATGCAATTTGGTTACCAAGAATCGCTACAAGCCATCGCCGAGCACATGCTTCGGAACACGCCCTTGTTAGGAGGCATCGCGATCCTGGAGCGAGAAGACCACCAAACGGCGGAAGTGCACGGAATTCCAGCCGAAGACCTTCTCGAGAGAGAACCAGAACTATTGCAAAAGGCGAGAGCCATGATGCCTACCTTGCCATTCGAAACCATCGACTTGCTGATCATCGATGAAATCGGAAAGAATATCAGCGGGGCAGGGATGGATCCTAACATCACCCATCGGAGTATTCATGGTTACAGCAGCCTTCCGATTCCTCCGGATGAGCGCCGGCCTTTCATAAAAAGAATCTACGTTCGGGATTTAACAGACGAGACGCATGGAAATGGGATCGGAATCGGAATGGCCGATGCGATCAGCGAACGTCTTTTATCGAAGCTGGATCGAGAAAAAACTTTCCGCAATGCTCTTACCGCTTTGACACCTCAGAGCGCGAAGATCCCGATTGTGTTTAAGACTGATTTGGCTGCTATTCGAGCGATGTTAGAGTCGCTACCGCTGTCGGACAGAACAGGCGGACCGAGAATTGTCCGCATCAAGAACACGTTGGAGCTGACAGAATTAGCGATCACGGGTCCCTTGTTCGAGGAATTACGAGGAACCGGACGGCTTCGAGAGAGCGATTGCGAATGGCCGGATCTTGCATAGATAGGAGGCGAACATCTCCTAGCCACTCCTATTCCCTGTCGCCTAAGGAACATGGATATCCTTACCTATGAAATGCGCCGTACAGGGAACGACCTCGGAGGTTTTGGATGGGGCAATAAAAAAACCCAGTTCAATCTTGCGACTGAACTGGGTCCTCTATTTTGAAATCCGGTGTTTTTCGCCATCAACGTGAGGTTGACGGTTAGACGAGTTTGAACTTCTTAAGGGTTTGTGCTCACTTATGTGTTCGGTACGGGACCGAACAAAAATCCTTAGAAAGGAGGTGATCCAGCCGCAGGTTCCCCTACGGCTACCTTGTTACGACTTAGTCCCAATCATCAAGTTGACCTTCGGCGCCTGCGTC
>JALOQZ010000266.1 GCA_025459245.1 Pirellula sp. | reverse complement strand
TAACTCCACTTAACCGATACCCGTCTTGCTCCTCTCGCAGACCACCTTGGCAGTGCACACCGAGCGAGTCGATCCGTACGAGAAGACTGAAGTCGTTGACCGGAAAATGCGTTCGCTGGTCTTTCGAAAATTCGTGAGGAGAGTTAAGACTGATAGGTAAACCAAACAGACAACTGGAGTTGATTTGGCTTCCACCTCGAATTTGCCCGTCAAAGAATTCGAGTCGATCCTTCTTAATCTTGGCGCTAAAGACTTGCAGCGTGCCGTTACCCAACAGCGGCGATCCGATATCTCTGCCGAAACGCTCCCAATCGATGTTGCTAAAAACACCGGAAAAATCCCATTGCGATCCGGTTGATGAATAACTCGCTTTGCCGGTATAGCTCGCTAGCTCACCAACGCACTCGAGAGATGGCAAAAAGGGATAAAGGATCGAACAGGGGAACGGATTCTTTCCCGTGTTAATCGCCCAATCGGTAACGGGGAGTTGATCGCTGTGCTGGCGACGTATGTGGATGGCGATCGGTTCCGCGTCGAGTGTCGGCGACAAGGAGAATCGAACTTTTAGGTCCGAGGTATGCATTGTCGGGCTATATTCGGCTTCGACTCGGTACAAATAGTTGGGCAACAATCTTGGTTGTGAAGCAGCTGCTGTCGGCCCTGCCATCGTTGCCGTGTTCTGCAAGACTAGATCAGGCGCAGAGATTTTTAAAAGCTTGACCGCGTTATGGGGGCGACAGAGAAACGAGTCGTGGATAATGCGAACCGCCAAGTCGGCCTGGCTTTGCTCGACTTCGGCTCCGTGCAATGTCAGAGACCATCCCGACGAGGTCATGAGGCCTTCGACGCTGGTCGCTTTGAGGATATGAGACCGTGTTTCCGGATGAAAGCAAACGAGCTCGCGAATCATGAATCGTTGAGGAGAAAGGGATTCAACGGAGGAGAAAACCACGTCGAGTCCCAGATTGTTGCGGATTCTCTCCCGAAACGCAGCCTTTCGCTCCATTTGGTACCAAGGCGTTTTGGAGACAATCAAAAACGCTAGCGTCAAAAACAGTGGCAACACTCCTAACAAAACGACAGCGGCTCGGCACAACCGTCGTTGCGTCGATTCGTGAAGAAATCGTTTCTTGCGAATTCGCTTAGGGGTCACGAGGTTCCCAGGGCCGGTGGCGAACGGAAATGGAGTTATTGCGAGATTTCGCTATGGAATCTCTCGAAGGATGGTTTGCACAGAAGACGCTGCCTGGGATCGATAGCAAATCTTGAATTTTCTTGCAAGAACGGTTCACCCAAGGATCAAAGGTTTCGAACTTCTGGCCACCCTGGTATAACAGCATTGTAGGAATGCACGCATTTCCCATGCCGTGCTATTTCGTTTACCCACCGATATTGCTCCATTGCGACTGCAAACATGCCAATTGAACCAGCCTGGCAATCTGAGAACCGTGTCCCCCGCGTTTTGATCGTTGATGACGATTATGAAGTTGCTGATCCTGTAAAGTACGCTTTAGAAGGACTCGGATTCGAAGTCACCCATGTGCCCGATGGCGATCGCGGTGTCGAAGCGGTCGATCGGCTCAAACCTGATTTGATGGTCTTGGACATGATGATGCCAGGTCGCAGCGGCTTTTTGGTGCTCGAACATCTTCGCCGAACCAAACGGGTCGGTATTCGAGTCATCATGGTAACGGGCAACGAAGGGGAACGACACCAAGCCTACGCACGAATGCTCGGAGCCGACGACTACATCCACAAACCGTTTGCCATGGAGAAATTGGTTGCGAGTGCCAAGGCGTTGTTAAACACGCCGTTTCCCGATCCTGAACAACCCAACAGCGAGTCCGCTCAATGAGTTTGGTTCCTGTGCAATCGATTCGCTGGGTGGGTGATACGGACGGGCATCTGGAACTGCTCGATCAGACCAAATTGCCCCTCGACGTGACGTTGCTCCCCATTCGATCAGTAGATCAGCTCTTCGAAGCAATCGTGTCGTTGCGCGTTCGCGGAGCCCCAGCAATCGGTATCGCTGCGGCCTACGGTGCTGTGATTAGCGCTCAGAAAGCGAGGCGTCTACCGGTCGCTGATGCCATCAAACAGATTACCAACGATTGCGAGACCTTGGCCACGAGTCGACCAACAGCGGTCAATCTGTTTTGGGCCTTGGATCGCATGCGAGCCGTTTTGAAACGCAGTCCCAATGTCGCCAACGCTGATGAGATTGTGCGAGCATTGCTGAGGGAAGCACTCGTGATCCACGACGAGGATCGTCGCATGTGTCACACGATCGGTGAGTATGGTGCAGATCTCCTGGATGGAGTAACGGGCGTGCTAACACATTGCAACACCGGTGGACTCGCAACCTCTGAGTACGGAACAGCGCTGTCCGCAATCTTTACCGCCCAAGACCGTGGCCAAACATTGCAAGTGTATGCCGATGAGACACGGCCTCTATTGCAAGGCGCTCGGCTGACCGCGTGGGAGCTTCAACAACGGCACATTCCGTGCACGCTAATCTGCGACTCCATGGCAGCCCAGGTCATGCGAGAGGGACGAGTTCAAGCGGTTATCGTGGGAGCAGATCGCATTACCGCTCGCGGCGATACAGCCAATAAAATCGGAACATATGGTCTAGCCATATTGGCCAAACATCACGGAATACCGTTTTATGTAGCCGCTCCCACCAGCACGTTTGATTTAACTATTGTAGAAGGCTCCGAGATTCCGATCGAACAACGAAAGAGCGAAGAGATAACCAATGCCTTTGGTCGTCAAACAGCTCCCACAGGAATCGACGTTTACAATCCAGCCTTTGACGTAACGCCCGCGGAGCTGATCACCGCGATTATTACGGAACGAGGAATCATTGCGCCGGTTACGGAAGAGCTCGTTCGCCAAATGGTGAAGTAGCTAAATTTGTTTAAGGAAAATGCAATGTTGGCATCACGCTTGTTGATCATCGCTTTGCTTGCGAACATGGCCTTCGTTTTATGCACCCCAGGCCAACTCAACGCCCAAGGTGCCGAGGGACCAACCGCCGCCCGAGTTGAAAACGCCATCAGAAAGTGCGTCGCTTATCTTTATCGAGAACAACGAGCCAACGGGACTTGGGCTGGTTTCGATGGTTATGGTTGTGGAACAACGGCCATGAATGTCTTGGCTCTCCTGAATGCAGGGGAAAAAATCTCGGACCCACGCATTCAAAAATCTCTTCGGTTGCTGAGGCGAACCACGCCTAAACACACTTACGAAATTGCTGTCCACTGCATGGTCTTTTGCTTGGCCGAACCTGGCAAAGATATGGGCATTATCGAAAACGATGTCAAGCTGTTGATCGATCTCCAGAACGACGACGGTGGCTGGGGGTATGAACCGGCCAATCGAAGTCCCGCCGACGAATCGAACACGCAGTTTGCGGTATTAGCACTTTGGGAAGCCAGCAAGCTTGGCGTCGTAATTCCCGATAAATGTGTAAGTAGGGGGATCGAATACTGGAAAGCCACTCATTTGGGATCCGGATGGGGCTATCGCGGAACGCGAGGTGTCTCGGGCTCGATGACGTGTGCGGGAATCGCATCAATGTTAATTCTCCGAGACGCAGCGGACGGCGTCGATGCACGTGTGACGGGTGATCAAATCCAGTGCTGCGGCAGTCAGGCAAAGGAAGTGGACCCGGTCGAGCTGGCAATGCAATGGCTTGCTCGTTCCATGTCAATAACAACTAACCCAGGCGGCGAAGGCTCATGGAACATGTATTACCTCTATGCACTGGAGCGAGTGGGACGACTCACCGGACAACGCTTCATTGGCGGCATCGACTGGTATCGCGCCGGCGCAGAGTATCTACTTACCATTCAAGATGAAAGCGGAAAGATTAGAGCAGGCTCCCTCATAGAGGAACCAGTCAGCACCGCCATGGCGTTACTGTTTCTCGCGAAAGGAAAACGCCAAGTCGTTATTGGCCACCTGGAACATGGTAACGGGAATGACTGGCAACTTCATCGTCGCTCTGTTCAGAACTTGACTGGCCAAATTGAAAAGGTTTGGAAACGAGAGCTTGCATGGCAGTCGATCAAGATCGAGAAAGCCACGTTGCAGACTTTGGCTGAAACCCCCGTGCTCTTTATCAGCGGCTCCAAGGCTTTTCAACTGACAGAGGCTCAACGAAAATTGCTCAAGAGCTACGTAGAACAAGGGAACGTGATCTTTGCAGAAGCGTGCAATGGAGACGGGTGCGATGGCGAGGCTTTCGACAAATCGTTTCGCGCCGAGATGGAAAAGATCTTCGATCGGCCACTAACAAAATTGCCACCAACCCATGCCGTTTGGAATGCCGAAGCGACGATAGACCCCAGCGCCATGCCCGAAGGATTTTGGCTTTACGGCTTGGATGCGTGTTGCAAGACCAGTGTTATCTACTCGCCTATTAGCTTATCCTGCCGCTGGGAACTTGCTCGTCCCTGGGGATCATCTAAATCGATTACTGGTCGCGTTAAACGAGATATCGATAACGCCGTTAAAATAGGGGTCAATGTTGTCGCTTATGCAACGGGTCGCGAGCTAAAAGAGAAGCTTGATGCTTTGGAAATAGTCGAGGTTCCCACCAATATCCAATCGCTCAATCGAGGTGCTCTAAAAATCGCCAAGATATTGCACTCGGGTGGATCCGACGATGCATCGAGGGCGGTTGTCACCATGCTAAGTGTATATCGCGAGAAGACTCGTTCGCTGGTCGATTTAGAAACGCCACTCATCTCCTTGGCTGATAAAGAACTCGAAAAGTTTCCGCTGCTATACATTCATGGGCGAACAGCCTTCGCCCTCAGTGAAGCCGAACGCACGGGCTTGCGACGGCATTTCGAAACAGGCGGTTTCGTTCTCGGAGATTCGGTCTGCGCCGCAAGCGAGTTTTCCAAATCGGTGCGAGACGAATTCAAGAAAGCCATGCCAGACGCAAAGTGGGTCGTTCTTGATTCTAATCATCCTTTTATGACCAAAAACGATCCCGACGCCTTTGAAGGGTTCGATATCACCAATGTAACCATCGTCGATCCATCAGGGGGAGCGAATGACTTGAAGCGGGCGAAACGCCAAGGCATCCCGGAGATCGAAGGGTTGGAATGGAACGGCCGAATTGTTGCCTTGTTCTCCCCAAACGATTTAAGCTGCGCGATGGAATCCAAACACTCGATGCAATGCAAAGGCTACGTGCGCGACGATGCCTTCAAAATTGCCATCAATATGGTCTTATACGGCCTTTCGAACTGAGAACTCCATGAAATATCGATTACCAAATACGGTCGTTCGAAATTCGGTGCAATTTGTTGTTTGCATCGCAGCATCATTCGCTTTCTCTGGCATCGCGTTCTGCGATTGGCCAGGTTTACTAGGGACAAATCGAGATGGCAAAGCATCCGAGCAATCGTCGCTAAGTGACAAGATATCAGGGAAGCCAAAGATGGCATGGGAGCTACCCGCAGGCCAAGGCTACGCGGGGGCAAGCATCGCCGGCGACCAAGTCTGCTTGTTTGATCGCAAGGGCCGAGAGAATCGAGCTAGGCAAAGAGATATGGAGCCAAACGCTGCCGACGACTTTCTTTGGTGGGATGGACGCCGACAAGGGACCTCGATGCGTTCCAACCATCACCAGCGATGGTATCATGCTTTTTGATTCTGGTGGAGAGGCTCACTATCTCGAACGAGCAACAGGCAAGATTCGCTGGACTCGCAAGCTTCTCGAAGAATATCAAGCCGAAGAGGGATTCTTTGGTGTTGGGTCTACACCACTGGTAGTCAACGATCGCGTTATCGTAGTCGTCGGTGGTCGAAAAGGTGGGATTGTTTGCTTGGGTTTAAATGACGGCAAGACCCTTTGGAGTGTGACGAAAGAGGAGGCGAGCTACGCGTCACCGATATTGTTGTCGGACTCGAAATCTGATGTTGCCATCGTGCCCACACGAACCTCCATCATCGGCTTGGCCGTGGCGGATGGAAAAGAGATTTGGAAGCTTCCGTTTGGCAAGAAATCTCAATCAGTCGTGGCTGCTACACCGCTTCGGCTGACCGGCAATCGATACTTCTTAACCGCCGCATACGATGTAGGTAATGTTGTATTGGAAGTGAACGAGACCAAGGCAAGTGTTATCGATCGAGGAGAGATTCTTAGTAGCCAGTACGCAACTCCGGTGCAATTCGGTGATTATCTTTATGGCTGCGATGGCCGAGAGGATTTCAATAACGGCAGCTACAAATGCATTTCTACCAAGGACTGGAAAGTGGCATGGGAAGAGAAAGACACTTCCATTAGCCATAGCATTGTGATTGGTGACAAGATACTTGTGACGGGTGTGGATGGCACGCTAAAAGCTTTCCGACCCGACCCTAAGGGGTACCAAGAGCTTTGGAAGATCGACTTGCCCAAAGGAGTGTACCGTGCGATACCGGCTTACGAGGGACGTACGCTTATCATGAAATCCGAATCGGCTTGGTTCGCGATCGATTTGGGAGCTTAGGACAGTGCCTCCCTGGTTTGCAAAGCTGATTTTCTGGCCAACCTATCTTTGGAACTTGTTGCTAGGCAGGGTTCTACGCGTTCGACATTGGTGGGATAGTGTCGACGAGCATGTCATTCT
>JALOQZ010000033.1 GCA_025459245.1 Pirellula sp. | reverse complement strand
AAACTGTCTCCGGAAAACAAAGAGCTATTTGAAGCTTTGAAGAGTGAGATTTCCAGGCTTCAAACCGAGTATCGGGATGACGGTCAGTACGCGAACGCCTCCGATTGGCCTAAGGGGGGAGTGGATGGACCGTTTGATCAAGTCAAGATGCTTGGGCGAAAGACCATTGCAGAAGCCTTCTCACTCACAAAATCTCCTACCGTTTCAAAGGCGGAACTCGAGTAAGTTTCTTGGAGCCTGTCTCAAAACCATTAGCCGCTCCGGCGCTAGCCGCGGTTTTCCGGTAGGCTCTTGTTCTCGAGAAACTATATTCTTCGTCCCGCATTCTTTATCCCGCCGGCAGAGTTACCGCCGGGAACAGAATCTTCGCAGCTTAACGCCCCCTTTCCCTCCACTAAGCCTAGAGTAATGCAATGGAAGATAGCTCCGCAGGGCAAATCGATAATGTCATGCACGAAACGCGTGTGTTTCCACCAAGCGCGGAGTTCTCAAGCAGAGCCCTTATCGGCTCGCGCGAAGCGTATCAACGTCTCTACGACGAATCCGTAGCAGACATCGAAGGATTCTGGGGAAAGCAAGCCGCTGAGCACCTTCATTGGTATAAGCCATTTGATCGCGTTCTCGACTGGCAGGTCCCGCATGCGAAGTGGTTTGTCGGCGGTAAGACAAACGTCTCGGCGAATTGCTTAGACGCACACTTGGAAGCGGGGCGGGGAGATAGAGTCGCTTTCCACTGGGAAGGGGAGCCTGGCGAAAAGAAGACTCTCACCTATCGCGATGTCCACCGCGAAGTCTGCCGCTTTGCCAACGGACTGAAGAAGCTTGGAATCCAGAAAGGGGATCGTGTAAGCATCTACATGCCCATGGTTCCCGAGCTCCCTATCGCCATGCTAGCATGCGCTCGCATCGGGGCGATCCATTCGGTGATCTTTGGAGGCTTCAGTGCCGAGGCAATCGCTGATCGAAACAATGATGCCCAAGTGAAATTGCTCATCACAGCGGATGGAGGTTTCCGACGAGGCAAAGTCCTTAACCTGAAAGAAACTGCCGACGCCGCCTTGGCAAAGAGCCCTTCGGTGCAGCATTGTGTTGTTCTGCAACGGACAGGTCATGGCGCTCCCATGCAATCTGGTAGAGATGTTTGGTGGAATGATTTAGTAGCGGATGTCTCGGTCGATTCACCTGCTGAGCCGATGGATAGCGAAGATCCTCTTTTCATCCTTTACACCAGCGGATCGACAGGTAAGCCAAAGGGGATCTTGCACACAACGGCTGGGTACAATCTGTATGCCAAGAGAACCTTCCAATGGGTTTTTGATCACAAGCCGGAGGACATTTATTGGTGTACGGCCGATTGCGGCTGGATCACAGGGCACTCGTATATCGTATACGGACCCATGTCTGCAGGAGCGACACAAGTTCTGTACGAAGGGGCTCCCAATTGGCCCGAAGAAGATCGCTTCTGGGACATTGTCGAGCGATACAGAGTAAGCATCCTTTATACGGCTCCAACTGCGATTCGAGCCTTCATCAAATGGGGGGATCACCATGTTGAGAAGCATGACCTTTCCTCGCTCCGACTTTTGGGAAGCGTTGGCGAGGGGATCAACCCAGAAGCTTGGATGTGGTATTACAACAAGATCGGTGGAGGACGATGCCCCATTGTAGATACTTGGTGGCAAACTGAGACCGGTGGCATCATGATGTCGCCGCTTCCAGGAGCGATCCCCTGCAAACCAGGATCATGCACCCTGCCGCTACCAGGTATCGTCCCTGCAACTCTGAGCGATTCTCTGCAACCGGTGGATGTGCATCACGGCGGAATGCTCTGCATCGCAAAGCCATGGCCCGGTATGCTGCGCGGCATTTGGGGAGACGATGAGCGGTATGTCCAGCAGTACTGGTCTCGGGTTCCCAACCACTACTTGACGGGCGACAACGCTCGACATGACGACGATGGCTATTACTGGATCATGGGGCGGATCGACGACGTGATCAACGTCTCGGGGCACCGACTGAGCACGATCGAAGTCGAAAGCGCACTGGTGAGTCATCCTGCGGTAGCTGAAGCGGCTGCCGTCGGTCGACCGGATGAAATCAAAGGGCAGGCGATCGCCGTTTTTGTGAGTCTGAAAGATGGCGTCGCAAGCGATTCGCTCCGCGATGAACTAAAAAAGCATGTGCGGAAAGAGATCGGAGCCCTCGCGGTTCCCGATGACGTCCGTTTCACATCCGCCTTGCCCAAAACACGAAGCGGCAAAATTATGCGACGGCTGCTGCGCGACATTGCGTCGGGCAAGGAAGGTACTGGCGACACCTCCACGCTCGAAGACTTTAGCGTCTTAGCAAAACTTCGCAGCGACGAAGAGTCTTAAGCCCGGTTTCACACACCTACCTCGACTTGGCATATACTGACGGTACCCTTCCCGTTGGTATCCCTCCCAAGGTGTGATGACTATGCTCCCTTTCTTGTTTGCATTTGTCCTTCTCGGCTTTCAATCCAGCTCGCCACTCCCTTTGCAATTGACTCGGCAAGTAGAAACGGCTGATGGGTCTGGCCGTTTTCATCGAATTTCAAACAAGGAGGATTGGGATCCTAGCAAAACGGCGTTGATCTTGTGCGATGTCTGGGATTCCCATCACTGCAAACGGGCCGTTCTACGAGTCAATGAGCTAATCCCTCGTATGGAAGCTACGGTGAACGCGTTGCGTGCCCGAGGTGTTACTGTGATTCATGCTCCGAGTGATTGCATGAAATCCTACGAGGGGCATCCGGCTCGCAAGCGAGCGCTGCAAGTTCCTAAAGCGAAAGATTTTCCTGATGGAATTCGCGATTGGTGCTATCGCATCCCTTCGGAAGAAAAGGGCAAGTATCCGATCGATCAATCGAATGGTGGTGAGGATGATACCCCCGAAGAGCATGCCGCTTGGGTGCAAGAGCTAGTTCGGATGGGTCGAAATCCCAAAACCCCTTGGCTCAAACAGCATGAGGGGCTGACGATCCGAAACGACTTGGATTTTATCAGCGACAAGGGAGATGAGATTTGGAGCATTCTCGAATCCAAGGGAATTGAGAATGTTATCTTGGCCGGCGTACACACCAACATGTGCGTCCTGGGGCGCCCCTTTGGGCTTAGGCGAATGTCGCAAGCTGGGAAGCGAACAGCTTTGATTTCGGACCTTACCGACACCATGTACGATCCGAATTGCGAGCCATTTGTAAGCCATTTCACAGGCACCGACCTGATCGTGGACCATATCGAGCGATATGTTTGTCCCACCTTCACCAGCGATCAAATTCTCGGTGGAAAGCCGTTTCGTTTTGAGGGCGATAAACGCCCAACGGTCGCCATGCTAATTGCAGAGGACGAATACTTCACCGAAAAGACGCTTCCTCCTTGGAGTATCCAACAGCTCGGCAAAGAGTACCGATTGCGATGGATATTTGGGAGCGAAACCGAGTCTGCTATCGTGCCCGGGATCGAGGCAATTCAGGATGCAGACGTGTTGCTGATCAGTGTACGCAGACGTCCCTTGCAATCGGAATCCCTTGCGATCGTGAAGGCATTTGAAAAGACGGGTAAGCCGATGATCGGCATCCGAACCGCAAGCCATGCTTTTTCGCTACGCAAGGGAGAGCCGCCAGCAGGGGTTGCTAGCTGGCCTGAGCTCGATGCGGAGGTTTGGGGGGGCAGCTATACGAATCATTATGCGAATGACTTGGAAACAACCGTCGCCGTCGCTAACGACCCAAACCATCCAATTCTGAAGGATTGGATCAAAACGACTGGTACACGTTACGTATCCAAGGGTTCGCTCTACAAAGTTTCACCGCTGAAAGCGAACACAATGCCGCTACTCATCGGTAGTATTCAAGGCGGAATGGCTGAACCCGTCGCTTGGACGTTCAAGCGATCCAACGGGGGCAAAAGTTTCTACACGTCGCTAGGCCATTTGTCCGATTTTGAGCAACCTGCATTTGCGCAATTACTAAAAAACGCGATCGATTGGTCCCTTTCAAAAAACTAGCGATTTGCCGGTAGTATTGCTGGCAACTTCCCCATCGCACATTGTTCACTTGCGCAACACCCTCGAACGAGAGTGAATCAAGCTTGAGGAGTGGGCATGCCATATGGTAGCTCCTTAAAGGCAAAGCCACGGGATCCTTTGGTTAGCAAACGCTGGTCTCGACAGCCAATAGCTTCGTTCACCTGTCAGCAAAGCTTCCTCTCCGTATTCGAGCTCATGAACCAACGAACATAGTTTTCGTTATTGCTCAGGGGCGCGAAGCGATCCCCCCGCTGAGTTCTCAATGTTTGAAGTGCCATGTGAAATTGAGAACGAGTACCAAAGATCGGACAGCTGGTTTGATAATTACGATGCCGATCGTCTCGAAGTGAGATCCACAACGAGCGGAAACGCTAGGCATTCGACTGCGAGCTCGCTTTTTGAACATCTTTTCGAGAGTTCGGTATACTGAAAGCTAGACGGCGACCAGTGGCTCGATCGTCGAGAGTGGTGTAAGGATCTTTGGCGAGGAGTCGTTCCATGGTCGAATTGAAACGGTGGGGACTGGCGCTGGCGTATTTGATATTAGCTGTTCCGTCCGCTCTCGCGCAGAATGTCCATGCGGTCGTGATTGGTGACATGTCGCCGTCTGCCCAGTGGGGAAAATACACGTCGAAGATCAATTTGGATTTAACGACTTGGTATGTATTCTTTCACGAAAACATGCCTGAGAATCGATTGGTGTACCAGAGTTTCGGTATCGAAGAAGACGATTCGAGCGACCCTCGGCTGGTTCTGGAAATGATACGAGAGATGAGCCCTTCTCCAAACGATAGCTTGGTCGTTTGCTATTCCGGGCATGGCGGCGCCGATGACGTCGGCCATTACTTTCAGCTCGCCAAGGGAAAGCTCTATCGCAAAGATGTACTTGCTGCCATGCAAGCTCGTCAACCTCGCTTGGCGGTGCTCTTGTCCGATTGTTGCAACTCTCGCAGCGACGGGTACCAGATGGTGGCGGCAGCCCCTCGTGTCGACGAGCCTAAAACGGTAACGCCGTTGTTTCAGTCCTTGATGCTGGAGTCGAAGGGGATCGTCGACATCAATAGCAGTTCCCCTGGCGAAAGTTCGTTCTTCACTCCATTGAAGTCAGAGGGGATGGGGCTTGAAGGTTCGATTTTCACGAGCGAGATCGCCAAATGGGCCGCTGCCCATAAGAATCGAAGGGTTTCGTGGTACGAGATGGTCCACGACGTGAGCTTGCAGGTTCACACCGCGTTCAAAGATTACTATCCAAAGGGAGCTGCTGTTGCGAAGGGGCAACCGAGCCAGTTACAGCAGAACGTATATGCTACCACTTTTCCTGGAATGCCCGACAAGACGGGGACTCGTGCAGGAATCGTGGCCCGCGACTTCGCAGGACGAGGCGTTGTCATTTTGGAGGTCGCTGCCAAATCACCCGCTACGCAAGTCTATGATGTAAAAGCGAAAAGGTTCGTCTCTCTCAAGCCGCAGCAGGTGGTGACGTCGATCCAAGGCGTCTCGGTAACGAATGTCGAATCGCTTTTAAAACTTATCGCTGACGCCCCGCAGATCATGCGTATTGGAATTCGAGATACGCAATCAGGGGATCATGAGTTTCTTCTTCGAAAACGCTATTAGAGAAAGCTGCTGACGGTAAGACACCGATTCCCATGAACCTACTCGCATTCTGTCTGGCATTCTTCTTTCTCTTTGCGAACCATACCCAACCTCCATCGGAAACGCCCCCTCCTTCGAAGGTTTCCGAGAGCCTAGAGAACCAATCGGTAGCGCCGCCTGATAACTGGGCCGAGTCATTTCTCGCACAAGACCCGCTCAATGGTAAAGCGACGGTGACTCTGGATGAGATACGGGGCCAACTGTTAGACCCGAGCTTGCAAAAGACGGTGTTGAAGCGTCACTTCTCAAAAGTGGACGCGAACCTTGACGATCGTATTTCGTTTCTTGCGGCATTGCTGGAGAGCGACTCCACGGTAGTTCAACAACAGGCTGCCCTTGAGCTGCAGCATTTAGACGCATTGGAATCCGTTATCGCCGAAAAGCTGCTTAAGTTCTCCACTAGCGAAGAGATTAGCAAAAGAGAGGCAGCCATCGTTGGGCTTCGCAACTTGACGATCGAAGAGTCGCTGTTAACAGAGCGGCACTGGAGCATTCTTGTTTCATCCTTGGTATCCGACGAAGAGTCCGTTCGCGACGCGGCGAGGGATCAGCTGCGCCGGCAAGGGGCTCGATCCATACCTCTCTTGCTGAACGCCTTGCGAGATGAGCGTACGGGTCTTCAGAGAGAAGCCGCGAGGTTGATTTCCGATATTTTGGGAAGCAACCTGCCCGATGCCCCGGCGAGCCCTGGGGCAACATCGAAACACACGCCTGCACCGATCCCGATGGCGACAGAGCCGTTTCCTGAGGCAACCATTGCGAAGGCTGCTAAGAGGGTTACTAAGCCATCCTCTGTGAGAAGCTTGGACGATGCCCCTTCGACGTTGGTTCGCGTGTACTATGGAACAAACCGAGAACGCATGGAGCAAGTCGAGAAATCGATCGAACGTCCCACGCTCTACGCGATCTTGTTTCTGGTGTTGATTGGCTGCATTGTGTTCTTGCTAGGATACGCGGATTCAGGATCCAGCTTCGTCGTAAGAGGACTACTATCTTTGATTTTGTTGGTAGCAGCAGGTTTTACCGGACTTCAGCTCCGTTCTGCTGCGAATCAGTACTGGAGCGTCAGAACAGGCGTTGAGTATGGCCCGAGACGGGATCGTGATGTCGCGATGCATTATGGGATCTGCGATGTCTCGATCCCTAAGTCGCACGTGGTGGGTGCTTTAGAATCCCCTTTGCTTGGTCCAGAAGACGAAGCGAAGCATATTGTTCTCAAGCGGACCGAAGAGATGGAAGAAAAGGAGTTCTACGATTCGGTTCGAAGCCAATTGGCATCGCTACCTTTGGAGAGTCGTGGATGCTTCGTGTTCATCCATGGATTCAATGTGTCGTTTGCAGACGCAGCGCGAAGGACGGCTCAGATTCACTACGACCTGCAATTCTCTGGTGTGCCGATATTCTTTAGTTGGCCATCTCGAGCGAGCGTGCATCACTATTTTTCTGACCGTAACGAGATCGAATATAGTCGATACTTGATCAAACAGTTTTTGTTAGATGTCGCTAGTAGGGTGGAGAGTCAACGCATCCATGTCATTGCTCACAGCATGGGGGCAGATGCTACTTGTCGCGCGATCGCAGAGTTGGGCGAGTCCGGCAAGATCTTCGACCAAATCGTGCTGGCAGCACCTGATATCGATCGAGATGTCTTTCGGACTCAGATCATTCCTCGTCTATCGAAAGTTTCGAACCGCACCACTCTCTATTGTTCGCAGAACGATTTAGCGCTGCATCTGTCGAAGGTCTTTAATGACGCGCCGCGTGCAGGGGATTCCAGTCACGGAGTCCTGGTCACTCAAGGAATGGATACGATTGACGCGAGCGGGATCGACACGGCGTTGCTGGGGCATTCTTACTACGGTGATTGTGTCCCGATTCTAGAAGACCTTCGTATGTTGATGTCTGGCAATCTTCCACCGGACCAGCGACGGTTAAAGTCTTGGCCGTTTGACGAGCAGTTAAAGTATTGGACGTTCCCAGACTTGGCTCCCTTGTCTTCCAACGTCCCGACCGTTCAAGAGACAGGAATGGAGCATTCGACGCCACCTGTTTCAAACTGACAGGAATGGGGATATGAGACTGAACCGCTGTTTCACATTTGGGTTGTGCGTTCTCGCTTGGGCTTTAAGCACCTTGTGGGGCAACTCACAGGAAGCGACAGATGGCCGAGTCGTCGGCGATCCACCCGCACTCAATTTGGGGGGCTGGACCGACTTAGTTCTTTTCCGCGATTGGCGTATTCAGCGCCATGCGCTATTAGGGAGACATCGATTGACGGATCCCAATGGTCGGCGTCACGCAGTCGGTTCGTTCGACGAATGCATGTCCGCGTTAAAGCAAGTCAAGAGGGAGCATCAGCTTCCACCATTACCCAAACATGTTGTTCTCGTTCTCCACGGTCATGGCGCGACACCAGCGTTGATGCAAGGGCTCGTCGACTATCTGAGACAGGAAGGAAAATTCCATGTGGAGAACATCGGCTACGCGTCAACGTTGGACGACATTGGTTCCTTCGCAAAGGCGTTGGATGGCGTCGTCCGGCATCTTGAAGGAGTGGAGACGATTGATTTCGTCGCTCATAGCTTGGGCAATATCGTAATCCGCCGCTTTCTGGGGGACATCCAACGTCTCCCAATAGCGTCGCGACCGACGACGAAGTTCCACCGTTTCGTGATGATCTCGCCACCTAATCATGGTGCCGAAATCGTGGAGCTAGTCGCAGAACTTATTGGGGATCAAGAAGGGATACGAGCCGCGGCAGAGATCCTGGCTGGTGAAGCCGCTCAGCAGCTTGCACCGAATCGAGGTTGGCCCGAGTTGGAGAAGACACTTGCGATTCCGGACTTCGAGTTTGCTGTCATCGCGGGTGGACGAGGCGATTCGCTCGGAATTCTTTCTCAATTGCCTGGCGATGATGACGGACTATTGACGTTAGAAACGACGAAATTGGTTGGGGCTGCTGACTTTGCTCAGGTCGACGGAGTGCATCAACTTATGGCGAGGAATGGTCGGGTGCGCGAGATGACCGTTCGGTTTTTGAAGAACGGATATCTGATATCCGAGGCTCAGAAAAAACCGATCCGCTAACTTTACTCGTTGTCACCGGAATCCTTTACGTCAGGTTCAGCGATAGCTCGTATACCTCGCATTGTAAGGAGATCGCGTTGGGGCTGAGCACCGTCGTCGTTAACGAGCATGTTCCCAGTTGGATTAGGAGGCCAGATCGCATTGGCGGCAGGATAGGAATAACGAGGCTTCTTAACAAAAATAGGGAGTCCTGAGTCGCGATCGAACAGTTCTCGGGCGCGCCGAAGCCCAAATTGAAACTCCTCTTCCCCCGTGAGATCTCGAAACTCAAAGTGGCTTTCCATCTCGGCATCCGGGTTCACTTCCATATCTGCCCACCAATCGCTGCGGAACGCAATCTCCTCGCAGTCTGCCAAAAGCCAATTCATGAGCAGTGTCCGTGCGACCAAGGGATTGTGACGCCAACCTGTTCCGAGGACGTGGATGCCCGGCAGCATTCGTCTTACATCTTGTGCCGGTAGAGTGATGATGTATCCGCCATAGTACGTTCGCCGACGGACGGAATGAAGGATGTTTTGATTCTCGAAGGAAAGGATTTTTTGAGGAGTTGGATCAACGACGGGAGCAAAGTAACTCGGCTCCGAAACGGAGGCAAGTATGGCAAGAGCGACGTCTGCCGCATCGGTCATCAATCGCAAGTCGGCGATGCGTTCCTCGTCTGGTATTCGGCTCAGCAGGTCGTACATTGATTGATCGACGAAGAAAGTCACTGCACGTCCGATTCGGCGGCTTGGATTCAGTACAAGGTCTGGATGATCGCGGCGAAATCGGTCCGGGTGGTTCAGGTAGTACTGGTGAACCTCCGGCTTCCAAGAGACTTGCATGTTGGCTAGATCGATCTCTTTGAGCAAGCCGGGAGCAAGCTGGCTTTCGGGGTGACGATCCTCGAGAACTTCTTTGTTGCATGCGACGATCAAACAAGGGAATTGGGGCTTTGCTGTACTACGTCGCACAATCTCATCGATGCTAGCGGCGTCTTTCCATTGCGACACCCCCAAGGCAAAGGCAATGTATTCACGAAGATCCATATGCGAGATCTCGGTGGATTCACCACGAGATATTTTGGCAAACTTGGTATTGATGTTCTCCATATTGCGAACGGCGTCGCGGTTACCGTATTGAAGACGTTCCTCCGCATGGCGTACGTTTGCATCATTAAACCCATAGCAGCCAAAGAATGCCGCAGGAATTGCCCCGCTGCTATTCCCTGCAACGATCGCCTTCCCCTGTCTCAGAGCTGGTATTCTCGCATAGGCCTCATGAAGGACACCACCATCGTAGGGTAGACAGGAACCTTTGCCTTGAAAGCAGAACAAAAGTTCCATTTGAGAAAAGCGTTGAGCCAACGGATCTTCGGCGATCGGCAAACGAGACTGGGCTCGCACCGGTGAGACCGGAAACATCCCTGTGAGAATTGAGAGAATGAAGATGGCAAGAACCTTACAGTTCGTCATGGCTATCGATCGAGGGTCAGAACCGTTGGTAATCATTTTGAAACTGCGTCCTTTGCAGGAGAGAGTCGCGAAGCGCCGACAACGAGCCACCCAGTGTCGATCTCTAAGTAGCCAACGCGAATGAAGGGCGAGAATTGTCGATTGTTAAATCGAGGGAGCGGACGAATAGCCTTGGGCAGGAATCCATCCAATGCCTTCATCCAGATCGTCTGATCTTCAGCGGATACCGAATCGGCAAATCCCAGTTTCTGGCGTGTCAACGTGAACCCTTTGTCGTCGGACTCCAATCGGTAGCCTATCTTCAATTGACACGGTTTCACTTCTTGTTGGCGTCCGTCCCACTCAATGCCAGTGACGTCGAGATCCAGTTCAACAAGGTCCTGTTGAAACTGCAATTGAATCGGAGATTCAGCGGCAAGAAAAAGCACCGTTGGCACCTTCGCAGGCTGGAGGCTTTCCCACTCATCACTTGTCAGTTTGCATTCCACTTGCAGAAGACCGCGGAGGGTTGCTTCGTCGATTCTTTGTCCTGCAAGAGATTGAAAAATGTTGTTGGCAGCGGATTCGTGTACCCATGTTGTGATATCAAGTCCATGGTCGACTCCTGGAGGAATGGTTGGGGGTGGTCCAAAAGCTCCAAGTTGATCGAACCTTGCAAAAACAGTCTTGTTGTGAATGAATTCGTTGTCATTTTGAATTTGGACGTCGGGTACAAAGTCAAGCGAACCCAAACGGTCCCAAACCCCATGACGAATGAGCCCGTTGACTCTGTAGGCCAATTGGTAGGCTTCTTCCTCAACTCGACTTGCCACTGTCTTTTCAATCTGGCTTGCGAGAATGGGATCGTTCTCGGCGAGCTTCTTCTGGATGGCTCGTTTAGCGACGTTTTGAATAAGACGTGATCTTCCGAGAATACCGTCGAGGCTGACTCCAATCAGATCGGTCTTGAGTGAAGCCTTCAATGAAGGTGGATCAGCCGCGATTTCTTTTGTTCGCAAGTGCACACCTTGCGATCCGCTGATTCTGGGTTCAATCGTCGCGCAAACTTGCGCCTTCGAGCGTCGAGCGGATACGTTGATCAACCCTTTGCCATTGGCACAGATTCTTAAGAAGCTCTCTGAGAAGCTGGGAGGTATCTCGAGAGAAAGATCCACTTGGAATTGCCCCGTTCCAAAGATCGATGTGTTGTCGGCGCACGTTTTAAAATCAATGGGAATCGTAAAGCTACTTTTGGATTCGCGGATTAAAAAATCCGAGCGCACTCGGGATATGTAATTCGGTAAGGAGAGATGATCGCGGACCAAGGCGACGTGAGAAACGTCGATGTGTTTGTCTGCGAGTGTGTGGAACGCGTTGCGAATGTTGGATTCGTTCACCGAAGATGTAGTCGAATGCCCGTCTCGACGATAGTTCTTCAAAACCGCGATTGCCTTGTGAAGATCGGACTGATCCTCCGCTGAACAATAAAGTTGCCGAGCAAGCAATTGAACTTGTATCCGAAGCTCATCGACCTTTTTTTGAATTGCACCTGGCAAGATGCGCCGCAGCGAATCCTCGATTTTACGAAGCTTATCTGGGTTAGGGGTAACCTGATCGAGTTCTTGCGCAAGCTCTTGCAGATGGAGCTGTTTGCTCAAGACGCTCCCGATCGCTTGTTCTGCAAGGTCAGACTGAAGGCCAGCAAGTAATTTTTTTGCCTTTTGAATGCTGAGATCCATCGACGCTTGAGCAGGTCTGTGTGGTGTGTCAGCAAGGCTTTCCAATACCTGGGTAGTTGCTTGACTTTGACCGAGAACTGTCGAGCTCATTTCGAGGAAGCTCGTGTCGAGGGACACCAGCATAAGCACTGGAAGAATCTTCATTCCACGTACCATCAGGTTACTCGCTGGAGAGGGAGGGGGGGGACGACTAACGAAGCCATCCCGTCATTGTAGTTCAACTTTCCCTTTCCCGGACGTTCAAGGGCCGGTTGTTTGGACGCTCAATGGCCCGGAGGTCTGCTTCGACATGGGCTCGGAGAATTTGGGAAACTTCGTTAAAATCTCCGACATGAGCACCTTATCCGAAAACCAAGTCGACACGCTGGTACTGCTTCACTTTACGGGAGAAGATCGTCCTGGCATCACAGCATCCCTGACGGAACTTTTGGCGTCCTATGGCTGTTTGATCATCGATGTCAATCAAGCCGTGATCCATCAGTCTCTGCTCCTAGGTCTTTTGGTTCGGATCCCTTCTTGTGAAGATGCAAAATGGGTCGTCGATCAAGCGATCTTATTGGGTGGGGAGCTTGGGCTGAAGGGAAAGCAAAAGCCGGTCTCCGATACCGAATACGACGAATGGGTCGGGCAACAAGGGAAGTCGCGGTTCATTTTGACCCTTTTGTCCAGAGCAGTTACAGCCGAGCAATTCCATGCAGTGAGCCGCATGTTGGCCGATCAAGGACTCAACATTGACGTTATCACACGACTTTCGGGTAGGCCGCCGAGAGAGACCAACCAGCAGCTCACAAGAGCATGCGTGGAGTTTTCGATCCGCGGAGAGCCCCGAGATGCGAATCAGCTCAAAGCCAGCCTGTTGGAACTCTCCAGTCGATTGGATCTGGATTTGGCTTGGCAGAGAGACGACGCTTACCGACGCATTCGTCGGGTTGTCGCGTTCGATATGGATTCCACGCTGTTGCAAGCGGAGGTGATTGACGAATTGGCCAAGGAAGCAGGAGTTGGAGAAGAAGTTAGTCGTATCACCGAAGCCGCCATGCGAGGGGAACTAGATTTCGACGAATCCCTTCGGCGGCGTGTCGGTTTCTTGAAAGGGCTTTCTGCCGCCGTTCTTCCCAAGATCGCTGAACGATTGGAATTGACCGAAGGAGCAGAATTACTGATCTCAACGCTCCGCCGATTCGGTTACCGGACCGCCATTCTTTCGGGTGGCTTTTCCTACTTCGGAAGCTATTTGCAAAAGAAGTTATCGATCGATCACGTCTTTGCGAACGAGCTTGAAATCATCGATGGCAAGCTCACGGGGCACGTCGTCGGAACGATTGTCAATGCCGAGCGTAAAGCGTTGCTCTTGGAGCAATTGGCGAAGGCGGAGGGGGTGGACCGTAAGCAATTGATCGCGATTGGAGACGGTGCAAACGACCTACCAATGTTATCGCGTGCTGGGTTGGGGATTGCATTCCACGCCAAGCCAATCGTTCGAGAGTCAGCTGAACATCGAGTTTCCACCATGGGACTCGATGCCGTATTATACTTGTTAGGAATTCGCGATCGGGACTTGACCGCGATCTGACCACTCCATCGGCCAAGCGGTGATCGATGAGTCCAAGGACAACCATGCTTAATGTCATCCGACCTTCGATGTTGGCCATGTACTGGATTGCGATCATTTGTATCGGCGCAGTGGATGGTTTTGCTCAGCAGGATTCTCACCCGAAGGATTTTCTAAGCAAAAGCTGTAAGCATTGTCATTCGGGGGAAGATGCCGAGGCGGGATTCCGCTTGGAAGTTTTAACCGATGATTTTTCGGACAAGGAGAATCGAGACCGTTGGCAGGCTATTCAGGATCAGTTGAAGCATGGCAGGATGCCTCCCGAGGATGAGCCGAAACCGCCCTTGAACGAACAGACGCGTGTCACGGAATGGATACGCAATAGCGTCGAGCAAGTGGAACGACTGCGCCGAGAGAAAGAAGGAAGGGTTGTTTTGCGGCGGCTCAATCGGGAGGAGTACGCCAATACCTTGCGCGATCTCTTGGGGATTGAATTGGATCTTTCGGATTTGATGCCGCCCGAAACATCGACAAATGGTTTTGATAACAATGCCGAGCAGCTCCATACTTCGTCCTTTTTGATACATAACTATTTGGACGCGGCAGATCGTGCCCTCGACGAAGCAATTGCAAACGAACCGGAGCCTTGGATACTCAAAAAGCGTTTTGACATTCGCGAAGAGAAGTCGGTCAAACCAACCGGGAGTGTGTATCGACATACGGACGACGGCGTCGCCATATTCGCAACTTGGGAGTCGGCCAATATACGCGTCACGATGTGGAACTTTCGTAGCCACTTTCGAGGCAAATACCGCTTTCGTATTTCTGGGTATGGATACCAAAGCGAAGGGAAACCGATCGCATTTCGAGTTACCGCAGGGACTCTCAAAGAAGTGACCGAGGAGCGACTGATTGATTACTTCGCCGTCCCCGCTGACGAGCCAACGGTGGTAGAGTTTACCGAGCAACTCGAACCAGAGAATCGAATTCGAATCCTCGCTGAAGGGCTTCCTGCTCTACCTCCCGCTGTAGAAAAGATAGGCGCCGACAAGTACACCGGGCCCGGACTGGTGATTCAGTGGGTAGATGTCGAAGGTCCCATCTTCGAGTCGTGGCCGCCCCCAAGCCACAAAGCGATCTTTGGTGATCTTCGTCGCGTTCGCATCGGGAATGATCGATTCGAAGTCGTTTCCGATGATCCGTTAGGAGATGCACGGAGCATTTTGGTCCGATTTGCTAGGAAAGCATTCCGTCGCACCGTCAGCGATGAGGAGGTAGAGCCATACCTTGCCAAAGTGGTTTTGAAGCTGGAGCAGGGTTATAGCTTCGAAAAGGCAATGCTTGTGGGACTCAAGGCTATCCTGATCTCCCCCGATTTTCTCTTCCTCCGGGAGAAGGGCCCAAAGCTCGATGACTTTGAACTTGCAAACCGCCTTTCTTACTTCCTTTGGAGCTCGATGCCTGACGAAGAGCTCTTTCAGTTAGCTGAAGCCAACAAGCTTCATGACGCCGAGGTGCTCCATGCTCAAGTCGAACGGATGCTGAAAGATCCAAAGTCAAAGGCATTTAATACACAGTTCACAGGTCAGTGGCTTGGATTAAGAGCGATTGATGCCACGATGCCCGATGGCACATTGTACCCGGAATACGACGACATTCTAAAAACCTCGATGGTAAAAGAGACGGCGCTGTTCTTTGACGAAGTTCTCAAGAATGATCTACCTTTAACCCATTTTGTTCATTCCGATTTTACGTTTCTTAACGAGCGATTGGCGAAGCACTATCGTATTCCTGATGTGGTTGGAATGGAAATGCGCAAAGTGGCATTGCCCAGCGGCAGCCATCGTGGAGGTCTTCTCACAATGGGAAGTATCTTGAAGGTGACAGCCAATGGCACTACGACATCGCCGATCATTCGAGGCGCTTGGGTACTAGATCGTATTCTAGGTACCCCGCCACCGAAACCACCGAACGATGTGGAGGCGATTGAACCTGATATACGTGGTACTACAACCATTCGGGAACAACTGGAAAAGCATCGAAATCTTGAACGATGCGCCTCCTGTCACCGCGAGATCGATCCCCCCGGTTTTGCCCTTGAAAGTTTCGACGTGATCGGAGGTTGGCGCGAACAGTATCGAGTCACTGGTGAGCCACGTGTTATCAATGGTAGACGCGTTCGATTTTGGAATGGCCCCGACGTGGAACCAGGGGATATGCTTTCGGATGGACGAGCGTTTGCGAATATTGACGAGTACAAGCAGCTTCTTTTGTCAAACAAGGATCAGCTGGCACGCAACTTAATCGAAAAGCTGCTGGCTTATGGAACGGGAGCGGCGCCCGAGTCAATCGACGAACCCGTAATTGAAAGAATGGTACAACGTGTCCGTGAGCAGGATTACGGATTCCGATCGTTGATCCATGAAGTGATTCGTAGCGAGTTGTTCCAGACAAAATAGTCCTTTCCCTAAGGTGGACCAGAATGCAGCTTGATCGTCGTACTTTCTTGCGAACAGCAAGCCTCTCCGTGGTGCTGCCGGGTTTCACTAGCCTCGCTCCCCTGTCACGGTCGTCAGGGGAAAGTCACGCCATCCCTCGTCGAATGATTTGTATTTGCGCTCCACTAGGTTTGCACCCAGATCACTTCTTTCCAGACCAGGTAGGCAGGGACTACGCGCTGTCCCCTTATCTCGAAGTACTGCGTGACTTTCGCGAGCAGTTTACCGTTGTGTCAGGATTGGCTCACGCGGGCATGAGCTCCAGTTTTGCGCATCAAGCATCAGCCAGTTTTCTGACAGGGGCCCCCGGAGCGGGGCGGCCTGGATTTCGCAATTCCATCTCGCTCGATCAGTTCGCCGCAGATTTTATCGGTAGTCAGACCCGATTCCCAAGTCTTTCCCTTTCTGGCGAGGGGGCGGGGGGGCTCTCGTGGACTCGTACCGGAGCGCTCATTGCCGCAGACAACATGCCCTCTCGTGTCTTTGCTCGGTTGTTCCTCGAGGGGAAGGCAACGGATGTTCAAGAACAGATTCGTCGCATAGAAGACGGTAGAAGTATCCTGGATGGTGTAAGCGATCAAGCTAAATCGCTGCGATCAGGACTTGCAGCGAACGATCGTGACAAGCTAGACGAATATCTCACTAGTTTGCGAGAGTTGGAGCAGCGAATGGTCAAAGACGAAAGTTGGGCCAGGAAGCCAAAGCCCAAAGTGAACGTCGAGCCGCCGAAGGATATTCCCAACGCATCCGATCTCATAGGTCGTACCCGCTTGCTTTTCGACCTGAGTCATCTTGCTTTTCAAACCGACTCGACACGACTGATCACTATCATGCTCGCGGGATCCAGTTTCGCTCCCCCCATTCAAGGCGTTACACTCGGGCACCACGACCTCTCGCACCATGGCAAAGACCCGAGCAAGTTGGAGCAACTGAAGATCGTTGAAATTGAGACCATGAAAACCGTTCGCGACCTCATCGCGAAACTGGAGCAGTCGAGCGAAGATGGTGACAGCCTTCTCGATAGAACCACCGTATTCCTCGGCAGTAATCTTGGGGATGGAAGTAGTCACTCCACTAAGAATCTTCCGGTGCTAATCGCGGGGGGTGGGTTCAAACATGGTCAGCACTTGGCATTCGATCCTGACAATCCTCCTCCCTTGTGCAATCTATATGTATCCATGCTTCAGCGGCTCGGTATAGAGACAGATCGTTTCAGTTCCAGTACAGGAACCCTCACTGGATTGGAGATGGTCTAAGGCTATTGACCTTTTCCCCGCCGCGTCTATTTGATAGCGTTCGCGACATTGTCCCAATAGTCCGTTCGCCATAGTCGAGTGGTGGTAATCGTGTCTTCGCCGTTGCTTGATCTTACACGGGTATTGTCGCGGATAACGGTTCATCGAAGCTTGAACTGTCTCCTGATGCCATCAGCCATCTTGGGCAATTGGTGTTTAATGGAAAAGGTGGGATTCTGCCAACGCTCGTTACCGTCCATCAAACTATTTGTCCGCGAAACGAAGAACCCATTTGAAACTCCAGATTCGACTCTCGCGTATTGGGTGAAATCCGCAAACAGTCAGAACTGGGCGAATGAATTTGAATGTTACTCGGGTTTTCAGCAAGCCAAATTCACGTATCAGATTTTGGTGAGCACCCTAGACTTGCGTCGAGACCAGACCCTGGCTAAAGAAGCGAATCGAGTACTTCTCAAGTACGGTTTCCCCGTGACAACGCTCGACAGCTTTCTAGGCAACCGGCTGGATTTAAGTCATTTACGGGATCCCGCGGAGATAAAGAGGCAGCAAGAAACACAGATCCTGGCTGTTCAAGCGAGGATCCAACGATGGCAAAGAGAGGTGCAATCGCAGAGTATTGATTGGAAGCCGATGATTGAAGAGTTGCAACCACTTTTAGTTGCTGGTTACGAGAAGTACAAGACGTTTGATTCTTACGTCAACACGGGTGTCGTCTTTCATTTGGGTTATCACCGCTTTGAGCATGCATCGATGGTGGATGTGCAAGAACAATCAGCCCGCGGCAGCGCGATTGCTGTCTTGCGGGATTCTCAAGGGATCATCGATCCAGAGTCCGATGAATCTAATCCTAGTGGAGTTCGATCACTATTCAGTTCGTTTTGGAAGGTAGATGGCTCGTGGATAAAACCAGCGACTAGGCGAACTCGCATCGAAGTTCAATTCGTCAAGGAGAGGGGTGAATGGAAGATCGACTCCGTCCCCTTCCGCTGACACTCCTCCGAGCCTCATTTCGCCTCCGCGAATGACGACCAACGGTAGTGGATCTTGTTAAAGATCCTGCCCACTAGACCACTTCTCCATCAATAAAAACCACACACACCGGTGCACATATTCGTTCAGAAGCGTTGGTCAATCCACCAGCGAACGAAAGCTAGTGAAGACAATTATTCGACGATGCGGATCCAATCCCCTGAGTGCCTTTCACGGGAGAGTTATTCGCGATTTACGCAAGTGCATGAAGTGGGGTGAGCGTAAAGTTAGTTAACGGGTCGTGGGGAGAGGATGGTGCCGGTGGCGTGAAGGAGATCGATTTGCGATTGATGCCAATCAAGCCACCGTTCTATCTCGCCCCGCTCGCTCGCTAACCTCTGTAACCTAGCTTCCGCTTGACTTGCCAAGTTGCCTTGATATTCCTCACCTAACTGAACCAACTCCTTCAATCGTCCATCCCATGTTTCAGTCAAACGCTTGGCATTCGACCATCGCAAGGCCGCGCTACGCTTCGCTTCAAAGGCGACTTCGACTTCAATCGTGATCTGCTTGGCACGCTCTTGAATAAGTGTCTCAAGCCACCGACTCCTATTGCTGATCGCTTGCTCGACTTCGCTTCGAAGTATCGATCGACGGAGCTTGGTCAGCCATCCCTTGCTGCTTGCAACCGCCATCGGACTACCGAGAAGATAACCTGCGAGACTGTCCCAGATCTGCAAATGCTCTTCGTCGACTGACTGTCTTAATCGCTTCAACAACGCGAGTTCTTGCCGGCAACTCATCGCTAATTGAAGATACTCACAAACGTCGATGTCGCTGGGGGATAACTCCAGGTCCAACTGTGGATGATAACTGCAAGCCCAGGCAGAGCCGATCAACCCAGACAACTGAATCCGCAACTGCGACTGCTTGGAGCGATTCTCCAGCCATCGATCCTCCCAGTCGCGAGTGAGACGATCTAGTTGCGTTGCGTCTGCAATCGATATCCCTTGAGCAATGAGCTTGGTTTGTGTCTCGCGTTGGATTTGAAGCTCGGCCGATGTTCGCTGCAGCAAATCGTCGGCGCGATATGTTGCAGCCAAAGCATAATGCAGCTTGAGGGCTTTGCTCGCCGCTTCCTCTCGCAACCGCCGGGCTGCGGCACAGCGCACTTCCCAAAGAGTCTCACGCGTTGCTTCGTTGTGGCACTGGCCGGATGTGTCTTCGCTGAGATGATTCTGAAGGACGAGCTTGGCGGGCGAACAGTTTTCAGCGGCCAAGACGGCGATCTGCTCCGATGTCAGGTACTCTCCTAATTTGTCCGTGGAAGTGGGAGATGCGGAATGGGAAGAAATTGGCTGCTCGGAAACGTTTCCCATGGGCAAGTCCAACGTACTCGCAGGCTCCACCCTAGCTAAATCCGATTGCTTTCCGAATTTCGGTTGATCATATGCCTGGGAGCCCGTCGCCGAGAGGAAGGACATCCCCATCAGGATGGATGACCGCAACCAAGAAATGCGCAGATGCGAACATCGAAGCTGCTTTCGAGCTCCCATCGCATGGCTTCCTGGCACGAAGGTTGTCAACTTTTCCATCCTGGTAACTTGGAACGGCCTTCCGAATGCAAGCACTTATTCGGAGTGAGACGCTTTCTCCGAAGAGATCGATTCTTTGGAGGGAGTCAGTCCACCCAGAGCCATTCCTTGACCGTCATGCCAATTAGGTAAACTGTAGCGGCCTAGACTGCGATTGCTCCAATCCCAAACGAGCCGCCAAGAATTCTGTACAATTCAAACGCCTTATTTGCTTATCCCAGTCTCCGTTCTCGAGTCTCTTCCATGCCCAGTAGTTCCCTTTTCCCGTGGATGAAACGCTGCTGGGTCGCAGCCTGTTGCGGCTTGATCGTGGCTTG
>JALOQZ010000265.1 GCA_025459245.1 Pirellula sp. | reverse complement strand
CAGACAATATCGAGTTGCGACCCGAGATTACTTCCCCAAGCTTTTGGCCGACTCCGACTCAGGTGTTCTACGCGAGTTATGTGTTGCCCTCCGCGAAGATACATCGGCTGAAGCGCCGAAGTATTGGGCCCAACTGGCAAACCGATTCGATGGAAAGGACCGCTGGTATCTGGAGGCCCTTGGGATTGCTGCTATCGATCGCTGGGACGAGTTCCTCGGAGCTTGGCTGGCCGGCAAACCGGATATGGAATCCGCTTCATCTCGCGGCATCGTATGGCGTTCTCGGGGCAGTATGGCTGCTGGCTTGCAGACTGAACTTCTGCAATCCTCCAGTCTTGCTGATTCACAAATCCCGTCCATCTTGCGAGCGCTCGATTTCCAAAACAAGGAATCTCGCGAAGATGCGATCGCGAAGATGCTTTCCACATTGAAGTCCTCCCAACCAAACGATCGATCGGATACGTTGATGGTTGAAGCATTGATGAGATCGGATCGGGCAGCGAAAGATTTAGATCCAACGTTGCTCGCAGTCATTAAACGTCATGTCGAACAGCTTGGGGCGGATCCATCGCAACTCCGAGTTCTGAGAAAGATTCGCGTCCCCGAGTTGGATTTGATTCTGCTGGAGAGAGCCGCCGCATGGGGGGCTACCTCTCAGGGCTTGCAAGCCCTCGAGATTTACATTTCCGATTCCAAAAATCGCCAAGCGCTTTTGGAGCGGCTTTCTGCCCCTACTCCGACCGAGAGCGAACTAACACTCGCGAGGACCCTGTCGCTCGGAAATCGTCGGGAATCGGTTGAAATGCAGCGAACGCTACTAGAGTCGACACAAGCCAGCAAAGGTGTAAAGGCGGAAGCTGCAATAGCTCTGGCTAGAAACAAAAACACGCAACAGCTAGTTTTAGATCTCGCAAAGAAGCAAGCAATTCCATCGGAAGCGATGGGGCTCGTCGCTAGTACTCTTCGAAGCTCTACAGAGCAGAAGATCCGCGACGCAGCGCAGCAATTGTTCCCCAAACCAGAAGGTTCGCAAAAAGATCTTCCCTCCATCGACCAGTTGGTCAAACGTAGGGGGAGTGCGGAGCGTGGGAAAGGAATCTACTTTGGCGCAGCCACTTGCTCGCAATGCCATGTCGTTGGCAATGAAGGTAAGAACGTCGGTCCTAATCTTAGCGAAATCGGCAGCAAGCTCTCCAAGGACGCTATGTACTTGGCGATCCTGGCACCGAGTGCAGGGATAAGCCACGCCTTCGAAGCTTATGCGTTGCGAACGGACGAGGACGAAGTCATCACTGGTCTGCTTGTTTCCGAAACCGCCCAGTCCATCACATTAAGGGACGCTAAGGGGATTGAGCATACGGTGGCGCGGGCAAACGTCGAGGAGTTTAAGAAACAAGACAAGTCGCTGATGCCCGAAAATCTACACGAACTGGTATCCGATCAAGGGCTGGTGGATCTGGTGGAGTACCTCACCACGTTGCAAAAAGCCAAGTGATCCGGATTGCTTGAGGCCTCAGCCACCGAAGCCGCTGTATCGCTTCAATCCTGCGCGATACAGCAAACGGCTTAAGCCAAAAAAGAACAGCGTCCATCCGAAAAGCATCGCCAAATCGAGTGCGAGCGCGGTGCCCGTGATCTTTCCAAGAAACACAGCCGCTGGGAAGTACGCGAGATATTTGATAGGCAGATAACTCACGATCGTCGCGAATGGCTCTGGAAGAATATCGAGCGGAAACATGTGACCTGATAGGAAGAACTGAAAGAGCATGTAAACAAAGAGCAGCGACGAGACTTCGAGCATCCAGAAACCGACCAACCCTATGCAGGTTTCCAGATAGAAGCCCAGAGCAAAACTCAGGACTAGCGAACAAACGAAAGCGACCATCACCTCGGGTGCCGGCCAACCGCTTGTGAAGTAGTCGCGGCAGAGAAAGAAGACGAGTGCAAACGGTAAGATCGCAACCGTGTAGTAAGCCAGCTTGTGCGCAACACGCGACCAAAATAAGAACGAAATGAGGTCGACGGGTTGCACGAGAAACTTTTTAATCTCTCCATCACGAACTTTAAGTGCGATACTGGACGAAAGTCCTGGCATCGAAGAAAAAGCCCTTCCGACCATGGTTAGCAAATAGTAGGCGACCATGTCTTGAAAGGTATAGCCGCTTAAGCTGGCGGTTTTAGGAGAGTCAGGATCAAGCGATTGGAAAATTGCCCACCACAGAAAGATCTGCGTAACGATGGGCAAGAATCGCATCAGCGTTCCGAGGGCGAAGTCACCTCGGTAGGCCAAACGCTCGGCCAACGCCATCTTCAGGATGTTCCAGCGCAACGTCAGGCCGGTCTTGCAATCGATCATGATGCGGCCTCGTTCGAATCACCTCTTTGTCTTGCGTTAGGCTCCGAAACCTGTGCGAACAATTTCGCAATCACTTCTTCCAAGGGAGGATCTTCGACAGCCATATCGTCGATCTTGTAATTGTTCAAGATACCCGACAAAGCTTGCGATACATCGCTTCGATTGCAGCGAAGAGAAACCTTGGGCATGACAATCTTCTCGATCGTGCCGAATCGCTCGAGACCATCGGGGGAAGTCCCGTCGGCCAGCTCAAGCGTGATGATTTTATTATTTGAGAAGTCTTCGACGATTCCTGCGAGGGACCCATCGTACTTGACCGTTCCTTGAGCGATAACAACCACTCGTTTGCAAAGGGCCGCGACATCTTTCATGTAGTGGCTCGTCAGCAGTACCGTAATCCTTCTCTCTTCTTGATAGTACTTGAGAAACTGCTGAATCTTGTGCTGGGCGATTACATCCAATCCGATGGTCGGTTCGTCTAGGAACAGAACCTCGGGACCATGAAGCAACGCGGCGATTAACTCCATCTTCATTCGCTCGCCTAGCGAAAGCTCTCGAACGGGCCTGCCAAGAAGTGAGGCGACATCCAATAAGCTCGTCAGTTCATCGAGCGTTTTCCGAAAACTGGAGTCCTCGATGTTGTAGATCTGCTGATGCAATCGAAAAGACTCTTGAGCAGGGAGATCCCACCAAAGCTGGTTTTTTTGCCCCATGACCAAGGCGAACCGTCGACGATACTCGACACTGCGATGCCAAGGCACGAAGCCCATGACGGTGGCGTTTCCCGAGGTGGGGTAGATCACTCCCGAGAGAAGCTTCAAAGTGGTAGTTTTTCCAGCTCCATTCGGACCGAGAAATGCCACAAATTCCCCCGACTTACATTTTGTACCGCTTCGACCGTTTTGTACTCGCGGTGAAAGAGCCCGCGGAGCGCTTGCCCGAGCCCTTCTTTCTTTTGATAGACACGATAGGATTTTGACAGGTTGCGGATTTCGATGATTGCCATGGCGGGATTATAGAGTTTCGGCGGAACCCTCCTAGAAACAGAATGCTCCGAAGATGAAGAATTCAAAGAAACCTGCCGTCGTTCTCCTAAGCGGCGGGCTCGATTCAGCAACTTGCATGGCTATTGCCCGTGAGCAAGGCTTCTTGCTGTACGCTATCAGTTTTCGCTACGGTCAGCGACACCGTGTTGAGCTCGAAAAAGCCACCCTGGTCGCTCAATCGTTTCAAGCCGAGAAACACGTCATTCTCGACATTGATCTTGGAAAGCTCGGGGGAAGCGCACTCACCGATTCGTCCATAGACGTCCCCAAGCATGAATCGGTAGATGAAATAGGTAGCGAGATCCCATTGACTTATGTCCCAGCTCGCAACACTGTTTTCCTTTCGTACGCTTTAGCGTGGGCGGAGGTCCTAGGATCCAATGATATTTTCGTCGGTGTCAATGCCCTCGATTACAGCGGCTACCCCGATTGCAGACCTGAGTACATCGATGCGTTTGAAGTGATGGCAAACCTGGCGACCAAAAGGTCGGTGGAGGGAGAACGGCTCAGGATTCACGCTCCTTTGATTCATTGGTCCAAAGAAGAAATCATCCGGAAGGGACTTGAGCTCGGAGTCGACTACTCGCTCACCTCATCCTGCTATGACCCTTTGCCGAGCGGGCTAGGTTGTGGGCACTGCGACTCCTGTTTACTTCGGGAACGAGGCTTTCGACAAAACAGCATGCTCGATCCTGCTCGTGCCCCCCGCTGAACTCGCTGGGATCGATCTGGGCACAGATGGCAATTTGGGTTAGATTGGGCGGATTGATTGGCGTTGGCTATACCAAGGAGGAGTTTGATGCGCATCGCGATTAGTTTGTTTCTCTCTGTTTTTGTGGCTAGCTGGAGCGGGATCGCTTCCGCCCAAACGCGTGCGACCCCCGCGAGCAACCCGATCCCTATTCAAGCCAATGGGAATGCGATCAGCAGTGTGCCTGTTGCTCCAGACTCCCAGCATCTAGCGTTGATGTCTTTGCTGGAATGCTTGGAACTCTATCATCCAGCCCAGGATTTAAAGGGGGCTGCGAAGCTGAGTGGTTCGACCACCATGATGCTGCTTGGAAAGGCATGGGCGGATCGCTTCCGAAACTTCCACGCCAAAGTTGAATTCACAAGAGGCCCCGATGGAACGGATGCAGGCATCAAAGCCTTAGCAGAAGACCCCAGTTTGATCGTCGGCGCCAGCCGCCCCATCACCGAACAGGAAATCGCATCGCTGAAAGCAGGTAAATGCAAAGAACCGATGAGCATCATCGTCGCTCTCGACCCGCTGGCTCTCTATGTGCACGAGTCCAACCCGTTGACTTCGGTTACCCCAGAACAACTTGAAAGCATCCTTCGCGCTCCCGGGCAAAAAGGAGCCCACGTTGCCAAGTGGGGAGAGCTGGGTGTCACCGGCGCCTTGACCGACCAACCGATTCGAATCCACGCGCGAAGCGAAATTGCAGGAACAACAGCATTTATTAAACAGTTTCTGTTGCGAGGTGAGAACGTCGCAAAGGAAGTTGGATCTCACACATCCAGCCAAGCGGTTTGTGAAGCGATTGCAAAAGATACCGCCGGCGTGGGAATCGCAGGTTTCGGCGACGCCGTTGCTGGTGTCCGGACCGTGTCCCTCAACTTGAGAGGAACGGTCGTTCCTGCCAACGAGCAGAGTTTCTTGAGCGGGCAATACCCTTTGGTGCGGCCTCTTGTTCTCGTCTTCGACAAAGCCCAAATGAAAGTTGATGGCGGTCTGCGAGAGTCGATGCTGCGATATATCCTAAGTCGAGACGGGCAGATGGAAGCAATTCGAGCTGGATTCTTCCCCCTGGATCCCTCGTTCATCCACAAAGAGCTGGATGAAATCTGTGGCACAAGAATGCGATAACCCTCAGAGAAATTTTCAGGAGCTGCAACATGAATAAGCTAATTTCTTTTGGGTTAGGCATCGCCGTGTTCGTATCCGGAAGCAATGCAATGGCCCAGTCATCCAATTGGGTCGATATGCTCTCCGGAGCATTGCCTCGATCGACTTTTCCAACTCCGAGTACGTCAGCGCCAACAGCAACCAGCACCAGCGGTTGGGGTGCCACATCCTACCCTGGCGGTTACCTCAATACGCGCCGGGATTGGAAACTCGGTGTCGGAATTCAAAACAACGATGTCGGGGCGATCGTGACTACAGTGGCTCCAGGGAGCGCAGCTCAACAAGTCGGATTGAACGTCAATGATGTCGTGATTGCCGCGGGGCCATCTCGACTAGGCGTTGTCGACGGCCGCGTGATTGAATTGGCTGAGGAGATCAAACGTTATGCCGATTCGTACGGGCGAATCAACTTGCTCATTATGGACTCCCGAACCCGGAGCTTGCGAAGCGTCACAGCAAACTTGACCTCCAATTCAAGTGCTTTATCGGGCTCGGTTGCTATTCGGGACAATATGAATCTTCCAGCCGGTTCTTACTTGAACGTCCAGCTGAAGAATATCTCGCGTCCGTTCTACGAAGTGGGAGGAGGAAGCTCGACGGTTGCAGTGCAAGGTTTTGGGCCATTTGCGTACGAGTTGAACGTCGATCCCCGTTATGTCTCCCCGGGTGATCAGTACCAGTTGATCGCTACGATCAGCTATGGTTCGCAGATCTTGTATCAACTGAACAGTCCGCCGACGCTTAACTCAAACTCGCTCGGACAAAACTACAATTTGGTTCTTGATCGCTCTGGAGGTATTTCAACAGCAGGTTCTTCCGTAAGCGCTGCCTACCCACCCTCCTTCGGCGGCTCAAGCGAGGCAATCAGCAAGATCTTTTTGCAGTACCTCGGTCGAGCGCCATCGTCAGCCGAGCTGATCGGCTGGCAGGGATACCTTAGTCAAGGAAACTCGCTCGATGGATTGAAGGTTGGGATTCTTTCAAGCATCAAGTATCGAGAAATGTTTCGCGGCGACGATGCGGCCTACGTACAGAGCTTGGTCACCGCTTTGGTCAATAGAACTCCGAACCAACAGGAGCTGAGCTTTTGGTTAGGCAGACTTCAGGCGACCGGTTCGGCCGAGACAGTTGCACGCGAGATACTGGATCAGCGACGTTAAGGAATGGCTCGATCCCCCAACTTTCCTTTTGATCTCGTCGGTGTCGATACGACCACCCGTGCGCGTCGTGGTCGTCTGCATCTAACGCATGGCGTTGTTCAAACACCTGCCTTTATGCCTGTTGGTACACAAGGAACCGTAAAAGGACTGACGATCGATCAAGTCGGTGCAACGGGAGCAGACATACTCCTCGGCAATACGTACCACCTATCTCTTCGTCCTACATCCGAGCTTATTGCAGAACTCGGCGGTCTGCACAGATTCATCGGTTGGGACAAGCCAATCCTCACCGACAGTGGTGGCTTCCAGATTTTTTCACTCGGGGATCTGAACAAAGTTACCGAGGATGGTGCAACCTTCAAATCGCATCTGAACGGTTCCAAGATCCATCTTCGCCCGGAAGACTCGATCCGCATTCAGCAAGAATTGGGAAGCGACGTGGTCATGGTTCTCGACCACGTTATCGCCCTGCCGGCTGAGCGTGAAGCGGTGCTAGACGCAATGCACCGCAGTATTCGATGGGCCGAACGGTGCAAGAATTGTTTGACTCGACAGGACCAAGCCCTCTTTGCCATCGTCCAAGGAGGCCTGGATATTGAGCTTCGAGAACAGTGTGCAGAAAGTCTCGTTTCGATCGGCTTCGATGGCTACGCCGTCGGCGGCTTGAGCGTTGGCGAACCCCCTGAAGAAATGTACCGAGTCCTTGACGGAGTTTGTCCCGTATTACCCGAGGATCAACCTCGCTATCTGATGGGGGTTGGAACTCCCATAGATCTCGTAGAAGGGGTAGCTCGGGGCATCGACATGTTCGATTGTGTAATGCCGACTCGGAACGGGCGGAACGCCCTGGCCTTTACAGCCGATGGTCCGCTTCGACTGCGGAACAGTTGCCATACACGAGACTCGCGACCGATCGAGGACGACTGCCCATGCCTCGCTTGCAAACACTCCCGTGCGTACATAAGACATCTGTTCATGTGCGATGAAATGCTCGGCCCGACTCTTCTTTCCATCCACAATTTGACGTTCTACCAGCGGTTGATGGCGGCTGCACGGAACGCGATCGAGGAGTGCCGGTATGGAGAGTTTTTGGAAGAACAGCGGCGGCGGCTTACTCCTAAGACTTAATTAGATCTTTCGAAACGGGATTTGGCGGGACGGCTCACGACCAAAACCCTGAATCTCCAGTCCTTCTTTCGCCAGGGTGAGCAGACTGTAGGCGTTGTTCGACTCGGTCTCCACCATTCCTTTGAATGTGATCATAGGAACGTCCTCGAAGACACCGTAATTACCAGCGTGATTGTGACCATTCATCCAAGCAGCGATCACTCGATACTCGGCGATCAACTTCTTCAGTTCCTCCGCGTTCCAAAGATTGTGATTGTTGTCCGGATGGATTGGATGGTGCGCGAACAAGATAACGCGTTCGTCCAACTTGGTAGCCTCGAGACATTCCTCCCGGATCCAATGGAGTTGTTTGCTACCCAACGCACCGTTCCAAGTTTGAGCTTGGGGAATCTTCTTCGACCGAAGCTCCTGGAGCATCGCATCTGCATCGCGTCGCTCATCGCTGTCCTTTTCTGTCGCATACAAACTGACGTCGTTTGTGTCTAAGAACAGAAACCTCCATCCCGGTGCTAGGACACGATAGTATTTCGAAGGGATCCCGATTCGATGAACAACCTTTCGCTTCTCTTCTTCCAATACATCGAAATCGTGGTTGCCAAGCACGTGATAGAACGGTGACTTGGATCTTCCCAGAACCCCCGTCATGGCATCGAAACTACTCCAATTTCGATCGATCAAGTCGCCGAGACTTATGGAAAGATCGACCCTTTGTTCATTGAAATGCTCGACGGCCTCGGTCAGCTTTTGAATGGACTTTCGGTAGAAACGAGTCCCCAGCGCCGGCACGTCGGCGTATTGGGGATCCGCTACAACTCCTAACTGGAGCTTGGAACCACCGACGCTAGGTTGATCAGCCAAGATCCTGTACGACGGTATGGCTAGGAAAGTTGCTATCGATGCACTTTTCTGAAGCAGAGTTCTTCTCGAAAGACACATGCTAGGCTCCACTGTCGCGAGTGATGGTGACCGTGATGTTCTTGAACCTTGGTGTGCGGGATTTAGGGTCGACAGATCTCGGCACCAAAACATTCGACTCGGGGTAATACATCATTGCACATCCAGTTCGAATGTCGTCATAGCCTCGGGCGAGAATGCCGCGCATCTCGCCCGCCTCGCTGGTCACTCGAACGAGGGTGTCGTGTTCGAGCCCAAGGCGTTTGAGATCATCGGGGTGCATCAAGATCACATCACGACGATCTTGATGCCGGTATAGATCGTAGTCTTCATAGACCACCGTATTGAACTGCCCCTCCGAGCGCACCGTCATAAGACGCAATTGATTCGCCCCAAGCGGGGATAACTCTGGGAGCGAATGTGGTACCATAACCGCCTTCCCGCTAGGAGTCTTGAACACAGGTTTATGGTA
>JALOQZ010000264.1 GCA_025459245.1 Pirellula sp. | reverse complement strand
CCAGATATCTCGGCCGATGAGATTGCCAAGGCTTTGGAGAACGATCGAAGCCGTTGGGTCATCGTGAACTGCGCGTCTTCAAGCGGTCCATTTCATGAGAGCTTATCGAGACCGAATAGGGTTGTGATCACCGCAACTAAAAGCGGAGCGGAGCAGAATTTCGCTCGCTTTGGCGGATACCTCTCGATGGCCATCTCGGATCCGACAAGCGATTTGGACCACGATTCAAGCGTGTCGATCTTGGAAGCCTTTCTCGCTGCATCTTCCAACGTCTCCCGCTTCTATCGAGATGAAGGGCGATTGGCATCCGAGCAATCGCTTTTGGATGATAATGGGGACAAGAAGGGGACGCCCGCGAGCTTCTTCCGCGGACTGCGCCCGGCCAAGGCTCCGGCGGAGGGATTGCAGTTGGATGGGAGTCTCGCACAACGTGTCATTGTGCAGCGGCTCGGTGAAGCACCCGAGTTCCCTGCAGAAACGATCGATTCGATCAATCAGGTCGAAGACTCGATTGCCAAGCTTCGAGACGAGAAAGCGACGATCGCGTCTGAGGAGTACTATCGTCGATTGGAACAGCTACTGTTGCGGTTGGCGTCGTTGACGCTCCCAAAAGACTAGTCGTCTTCGCGGGTCCGAATGCGGTCAGGAGTCGCCGAAGCGGCCGGCGTGTCACCTTCTGGCGGACTGATTCGAAGTGCCGATTCAGAACTGTTTGTCTCTTTGTCCGAGGGTGATTCCTTCTGGGCGGCCTCCGCAGGTGCGGGAGAGGTTTCCTTTTTTGCTTTCGGTCCAGGAGCAGGTAACTCGGCTTCTGATTCCGGCTTGTTCACCTTTTGTTGATCCGAGGGACTTGAATTCAAAAGGGATCGGTCCGTCCCGCCCGCTGGCTTCACCGCGCTAGCTTCGCTGTTTCCCGATGCGCTAGCCGTTGTTACAGGACTGCTAACAATGGGGTTTCCAAACATGTCGATGGGTATTCGAACCAACCGTGTTCGTGGAACCATTCTCGTTTCGGTTACGGGAACCGAGCGAGCGATACGCTGGGGGACTTGTACTTTGCTCACCACTCGTTCCGTCACCGGCGTTCGGACTACCACATCTTCGGTAACTACCTCTTCTTTGTAGGTGGTTAGCTCAACCGGTACTTCGCGCACGACCACTTCTGGTACGTACTCGAGTTTCTGGCGGGCAACCTTTCGAGTGACAGGTTTTTGAACGGTCTGAGGGACGACAATCTTTTCCTGATAGGTTTCCATTCGCTGAACTTGAACGGGAATCTTCTCTTCGACAACTTCGCTCTCCATGCGAGTGCGAGTGATAGGCGTTTGCTGTTGAACAATCTCGGATTGCATCCGCGTTGTCGTCACAGGGATTTGTTGTTGAACGATTTCCGACTGCATCTTCATCGTCGTTACAGGTACTTGCTGTTGAACAGTTTCATTCACCATTCGAGTTGTCGTCACAGGGACTTGCTGCTGTACCGTTTGCGGCATGTAGCTCGTCTGGGGAACCGCAAACTGTTGCAAGTTAGGTTGGTAGACATTCTGCGTGAGAACTTGGCCGGCAGATTGGTAAGGGACCCATCCGAGTCCCCCCATTCGGTAGGCAGAGGTTCCGGTCTGTGCATTGACGTTGTATCCGCCTGGTTGCCAACGAAGTCGATACGTTGTATCCCCAGGTTGATAGTATTGCTGAGGAACGTAGCCACCGACGTCAGCAACCACGGGTTGGTAGGTTGTAACCGGTTGGAGTTGCGTGTAATTCTGAGTCTGATAAGTCGTCTCGGTTACTGGACGCTGCACCGTATAATTTTGAGTCTGTAGAGTCGTTTCGGTTACAGGTCGCTGGACTGTGTACTGTTGTGTCTGGAGCGTGGTTTCCGTGACAGGTCGTTGCACCAGATAGTTCTGTGTTTGAACAATGGTCTCAGTAACCGGCTTTTGAACGACAATTTGTCGGGTCTGGTATTGAGTTTCGGTAACAGGTCGTTGGCGTGTGACGATCTGTTCGACTTGCGAGGTTTCCGTCACCATCGTCGTTTCGTCGACCCACTCTTCTTTCATGACCGGCTTGTAGACGGTCACTTGCTCGACGCGTTTTGAAGTCTCTGTGACGGGCTTTCGAACCGTGTACTGCCTCTTCTCCACCCGCTCCTGATAGGTGGGGCGGTAGCTGACGATTTCCTTTTCCAAGGTTCTCTCTTCATACTCGACCTTCATGACCGTGACTTGGACCGGCTCCCAAACCGTCTCGGACTGAATACGATATCGTGCGACCTCCTCGCAAATCTGCTGTGCTAGAAGAGGTGAGCTAGCGACCGTTGGCGAAGTGAGTAAAGCTCCGGCGAGCAATAGATGGCGAAACGCATTTTGACGTCGGGTACGCAGGCTCATTTGTTGGCTCATTCGGTATCGACTCCCTGGAAGTTCGTGCGATCCTCGAACTCAAGGTAGGGGGCTTGAGAAAATCGGCGCACAGGCAGGCTAATTTTGGTTTACAAGTTCGAACGTTTCAAATAAGAAAAGCGGGCGATGGGCTGTTTTAGCATCCCAAGTAGTTACAGACCCGATCTTTAGGAAAAGTCGACATTTTTCTCGACGACTTGGCAGTTGGTTATCATTACAAACGGTTTAATCGCTACTTCCTGATCAATCCGCAAACTCCCCTTTGCCTATACCTCCTGGCTTGCCCGGAACGCCCATTCCCCCGCCCTGTCAGGTCCCAATTCTCCTCCGCGTTCGCACAGGTGCATCCTCGTGTTTGAAAATGCCAATAGTTCTGCTTCCGTTCCATTGTCCGTAGACTCGGTTGGCCTGTTGGTTGAGAGGCGGCTTCGAGCGTTGAATGCGGGAGTGCTGATCGTCGGTCATGGGACGAGAAAGCCGGAGGGGCAGCGGCAGCTATTGCAACTGACGGAGCAAGTCGCTGAGCTTTTGCCCGGGGCTTGCATCGAACCAAGTTTTCTCGAATTGGCCGAACCGGACATTGCAGCTGGCCTCTCAAGCCTTCATGCTCGGCGCTGTGAGTCGATTGTCGTTATTCCTGTGTTGCTATTCACCGCCGCGCATGCAAAATCGGATATTCCCGACGCGGTTGCCGATGCTGCAGCCAAGCATGGTCTCCGAGTGCTTGGGCAAACGGCCTCTTTGGAAGTGCACCCTTCGGTTCTCGCTCTTTCTCAAATCCGATTCAATGAGGTCTTGGAATTGCCTGAAGGGCAGAACTGTCCCAAAGGGGGCTGCGCGGCGGGGGAGCCGCCCACTTCGCGATGTGATGCGATGGAAAATGGGATTATCCCTTGCCCCCTGTCCGATTGGAGGCGACGGCCTCGCGGGGCAGCCCACCGGGTCGCTTTGGCGATGGTAGGCCGAGGGACCAGTGATCCAGAAGCCCTCGACAAAATGCGGTTGTTGACGCGTCTTCGAATCGAGAGGACTCCGGTCGCTTGGAGCGAGACCGGTTTTTTTGCGGGAGGAAAGCCCAATGTGGATGAGTTGATGGATCAAGCGGCACAATCGGGGTGCGACACGGTCATTGTGCAGCCGCATCTTCTATTCGAAGGTGAGTTAATGGATCAGTTGCGAGCGAAGGTACGAGCTCGCCGCAGATCCAACCCGGCTCAGTCTTGGTGGATTACACGTAGTTTGGGAGCTGATCCTGCTTTGGCGGAAGTCTTTTTGCAGCTTTTGAACGAAGCAACTGCCCCTCTCGTCCCATCCGGTTTCTGACCTCTTGGATGAGCAAGGGTAGGGATTGCGAAGCTGGGGGATCTTCGACTAAACTACCGACAAGTTTGGAGGATAGCCGAATGGTTAGGAACCTGATTCGAAATCAGGCGCCGGGAAACCGGTTGAGGGTTCGAATCCCTTGTCCTCCGCCTTGAAAGCCAGTGTTCGCACTGGCTTTTTTCTTTTTTTGCCAATGTTTTCATTGGTCTGTTGCGATAGCTTGGTGCGCCGCCGTTGGTTTGAGGTCAAGCAGCGTCCAGAATCCCACTCTTGGCATCTGGCAAAGACTTGCGGGCAGCGTCGCACCAACGTTCGACCTGGGGCAGCGTCGGTGGTTCTTTGTCTCGCAGAATACGCTTGCCCTGGCTCGATCGGGCTGCTGACAAAATTGCCTCATGGACCTTGCTCGCTCCACACCGATCGATGTCGGCGGCGGTTTGGATTCCGGCCAAGGCGAGGAGGCCTGAGCCGACGGCTGTAAGACCCTCTATCTCGCACACCAACCTTGCCTGCACGATCCATGTCGCGACGGTCTGTTCGTTGATCCAACTGGTCCTCAACGCCCCTGCGACTTCGGCTGGATTCGATTTAAGTAAGTCTTGGATCGTAACAAGCTTAATGGCTTGAAGGCGTTCTGCGGTCTTCGGTCCAATGGCCGGTGCGTCGACGATAGGGCTCCAAGGCCCGAGGCGTTCCTTTGATGGTTTTACGACTGGCTCCGTTTGATTCGGCGGCGCTAGCGAAGAACGCTTGGGTGGAACGGCTGATGGAGGTTCCGCAGGAGGAGCCTTGACGCGATTGACTGCTGAAGTCTTGGATGACAAGTTCGGATTTTTCTCACGCATCCTAGTAACGGCGCGTTGTTCTTCGGGGACATTCTTAACGACCTGGCCGGTCTGGTTGTATTCCCTCAGGATAGCTTCGACTTCTCTGCGTTGTTCAGCGTTTTTCACCGAGGCAACAATCTTCTTTATCGGGACTTGTATAGAAGCCATTAACGTCGGAAGCGTGAGCGAGAACATTGGGATTTGGCAATTGGACTCCAAGGCTATCCGATCCAAAGCGCCGCCCCAAGCAGTGAGCACCCAAGTAAAGATTTGTGCCAGATCATCTTTCGATCGGCTACCAAGGGCGATTGCTGGCTGCTTCCCCGATTCTTGAAGATCGTAGTCATCCATGATGGATTCGTAATAGCCGTTTGCTAGCCTGGCCCCAGCATGAATTGTTTCGGTGAGCCATCCTTCACCTGCAGGAAGAGTAAACGATTCCAAAGCTTCATTCGCCAAGCATCGATCAAAGATCTCTTGGTAAGCACAACACACGCTCCACTCCAGTGGGCGGTGGAATATGGTTTCTCGCGTCGTTTGACCGGTGTGGAGAGGCATCCATGGATCGGAGAAATAATGGCTGAGAACACCGATGGAGTAAGCCGCCTCTTTCCACTTTTTACTTTGCAATTGGTTATGTGCTTGCAAACGCCACTTCTCAGCCGTTTTTGCAGCCCCTCCCCAATAGCCATCGGAGACATGAATTACATGGTTTTCAAAGTCTCGAAAGAGGTTATCTGGATCTTTTGCACCCTGCAAATATACGGAGAAGTGAGCGAGCAACATGGAAGCGAGTCGGCCGCCCTCGGGCGAAACGACTTCCGGTAGCGCATCGAGTGCGAAATAGTGGTGAGTACTTCGGCAGTGGGCTGCACGAAGTAGGGTTAGGATGGTTTGCATCGAATAAGAAGCGGAGAACACAGGAGGACGGAGGATCCACTCCTTTTCGCGTCTACTAGCAGTTTTTGGTTTGGCGAAGCAAGTTCAAATAGGAAACACCCACGTTAGGCCACGTTAGGCGGCACCCACCTTTCAGAAACAACCCACATTAGGAGGCACATTAGGAGGCACCCACAAAACCCACATTACCCACAAAACCCACATTAGGAGGCACCCACCGTTTAGGAAGGTGGCACCCATCGATCGGGAGGGGGAGGAGACGCGCGAGGGTCGTTTTTAAGGGGGCGATGGACCGGTAAAGA